>JACZRV010000093.1 GCA_022574555.1 SAR324 cluster bacterium | reverse complement strand
TACTAGCTGAATAATTATGGCCGAATAGTCTAACTATCACCAGAGGTTCCACCAAAAACCAAACATTGGAGATCGGCACATCATATTTCTGGACATATGGCCTGACGACATATAGGTGGTATCGACATCTTCCCTCTGCACCATCTGAAGGGAGCGCTCACCGTCAGTGTTCGATGCGACACTGGCCGTATAGAAGCCTCGTGTGTTGAATACCGCCACAATTGATTCCGGTGTGGTCTGTTTCGAATCGTAGGCAACACTTGCCCGGCCTGTCAGGTAATCAGCATTTGCGCTTGTTACGCCTGGAATTTCTTCCAGGGCCGACTCCACGGCCCCTTCGCAGGCCGTTCACGTCATGCCCTCGATGAGGAGGTTAACATTCTGCTCTTCGCTATCGCCGTAGATCGGTATTGCAATGAGATTCATCAGCACGACGGCCAGTAGTAAGTTCGCTAGAATTCCATATTTGATCATTGGGTTCTCCTATAGGTTATTTCGATAGGTGATACCTACCCAAAAGAATTTGTCTCGGTCGGAAGCATGAATGCTCCGCTCCGGACTAATCACGCCCCCAGCGCAATCAATAGTGCCGGTACATGTTTCGATTAGTCGTTTCATAACTACCCTCCAATTTTCTCGACGACTCGCGTGAGATTGTAGGTCTTATGTGATGGCCACCTCCGAATTCGAATCTCCTGATTAAAACGGGAAGTCACTCATGAAATGGATATTGGCCAGAAAAAGTAGTGGAATTGGGGTGATAGCCAAGCTCACCATCAGCAAATACTTCGGATACTGGTAGATATTGCTGAGGCCGGCGAGAAGGCCAATGCCACCCCCGCCGCCGATAATCGAATTACCTGGGATATTCAACAGGATGGCAAGGGCAACATATCGATGCTTCAAGAGATACGGGATAGCCTTTACCGGTGCATGTTCCATCATCAGCTCAAGCCTTTCGACCTGCTCCAACGAGGAGATTCTCGCCGCGAAGCGCTTGGCTCTGTGGAAATGAAGACAGCCCAGAAACCAAACCACGAACCGAAATGGAACGAGCTTGCCGATCAAAAAACTGAAAGAAAGGGCGAGCACGGTCGTTACGTAGACCACAGCGACACCTTTTGCCCCAAATACCATCATTAGGGCCAAACCGATTTCCATTCCGGGAACAAACGGAATCACCAGCAGTAAAAATAAGGCGCCTGCGGCCAAGATCAGCGTCACGGTACCCCATTCACGATAAAGGGGTGCCAGTTGTTCTTCAAAATAACTGCCAACCACGGAAAACAGTATATTGAGACAGACCACCAAACTCCCAAGGACAAGAAAACCCATGCCGATCCGAAACAAGGGAAATGAAAACTTTGTTGGTTGAAAACTCGGCGTGATCTGCTTTTCTGGCGTTACCATTTCATCCCATTGGTCAAAGGGAGTCCTACCTATTTCGGCCATGCGCGGATTCTAGAGACCGCAGGATGGTTATGCCGCGCTCAAGACGCGGCAAGCGTCTGAATCAGCTTACCCTGCACCAGCCAGTAGTAGACGATGTAGGCTCCCGCGAGCGTGACGAATGCAGCGGTGGCCTTCTGGACGTACGGCATCACGCGACGAAATTTGCCGATGAGCAGCCCCTCCTTGAACAAAGCTACGCTTAGGGTGAGGACCAGAATGACAGCGCCCATCCCGAGGCTGTAGCTGATGAACTGCATCAAGGCGGATAGAAAACTGCTTGCAGCGACCGCGCTGCCGACAACCACCAAAAAGATGGGCAGGGTGCAGCTAAGAGATGCAGCACCGAAGGCCATCCCGAATAAAAAAAAGCCCTTGACCGTGGCCGAACGCGGGTCGCCCAATCGATCCGCCAATCTGTGAAAGAACCCTGCGGCGAGGTAATGGCCGGCGAACATCCAGATTCCCAGAAGCAAAAGTCCTACTCCGATCAGCAGAGCCACCCACGGAATGAAAGCCGTCACGATCTGACCGCCCGAGGAGATTACCAGCCCGATGGACCCGAAAAGAAACACGAACCCCGCCGCGACCACCGCGGCTACCCACAGAGCCTTGGCCGTGCGCAAAGCCAAAGAGCGATTGTAAAATTCGCTTTCCTTCGCCCCCAGGTAAAGCGAGAGGTAAACAGGGAGCATGGCGAACCCACAGGGATTCACGGTGGAGATCATCCCGGCGCCAAAGGAATATCCGACCGGCAGGTAATCCACCAAAGCGTTCATCCAGGTGGCAATGGCGGTTTGAAATTCCATGGTTCAGTTCAAGGCCTTTTCGACAGCGGTCTTGAGAACCTCATACGTGGTGGCGCTGCCGTCCCGATAGACCTCCCGACCTTGCCGGTTGACCACAATGGTGGAGCCCGCCGACCGCACTCGCAATGCAATAATCACTTCGCTCCGCGTGTCTTGAGCGTAGATGACGTCGCCGCCACCTACTGCCTGCCAGTACTCCTTCCAATACGCCAAGCCGGCGCGCGGGTAGATGTTGACCGCGACCACGTCCAGGCCCATGTCTCCGTATTCCTTTTGAATCCTTGCCAGCGCGGGAGCCTCCCGCACACACTCGGGTCACCCAGGAAATGAAAAGAAAAGAACGGCAGCCCTACCCGGCGGATCGCCGAGCACGTATTCTCCATTCAGGGTTTCCAGGGTAATCGGCGGTACCGGCCTGCCATCTGCTGCCGCCTCGTCCAGCCAATTGTTGGACGCGTAGCCAATCAACCCGGCCAATACGAAAAGACTGGCCACCCAGAAAACTCGCCGCTTACTTCGATTATGGATCGTGTGTTTCGCCGGCCGGCCGCTTGTGGCGCCGTGTGGCCGACCCTTTTTTTCATTTTGCTGGCCCATTATCTCTCCGCATTTCAGTTCGAAGGGGAATCCAGAGTTGCGGCCCGTGAGTCTCGTTGGAGCCGTCGCTTCTTTTGCTGCAATCGTCGCCACAACAGGCCGACGCCGAAAGTCAACAGCGCCAACCCTGCAAACTGCACCAGCGGGTCAAACAGATAGCCGGTCAATGTGGCTACCGCGGCGGAACCGATGATAGCGGGAAGCAGCAGACCACCACAGCAGATGACATGAACCAAGGCGACAGGCACCAGCCAGGACCTTAATCCACTTTTGTCATCTTCCTTGCGATTCATGATTCGATCCCCTTTGATTCGTTCTTGTTCGCGGAGGACTCTCAGATCTCCGGCCGGATATCCAAGAGCACCATGCCTACTGGATTTTCTCCCCCAGGCAGCATGGTCTTTACTTCCAGCGTATTCAAATCGATGACCGCGACCGCGTTTAGTCCTCGCACGCTCACATAGGCAAAGGTCCCGTCGGGATGGAAGGCGGCGACGCCCGGCCACGGGCCGACCTCGATCTCCTTGACAGGCTGATACGGCGGTTCCGCGCCGATGACGAATACTTTGTTGTCCATCCGGTGCATGACCAAGGAATATTTGCCATCGGGAGTCCAGGCGTTGGTTGTCGGCCGGTTGCCGACCCGCTGGACATTGAGCAACTCCAGGCTTTGGGCATCGTAGATTTGATTGAGATTGGTCGTGGCGGTCTGCGCCCATAACGTTTCACCATTCGGGGAGACGCGGTTCATGTGGGGTTTGCTTCCCGGAGCAAGGCTGATGCGCTTGACAACTTGGTGAGTCGCCAAATCCAATTTAGCCAACGTGTCCTGATCGCGCTCGGGAAAGTATGCGAAGCGTCCGTCTGGTGACAAGCTCATGTCGCATGGGAATTTTCCGACCGACAGCCGCTCGACTACGTTGCCACTCTCAACGTCGATAAAGGCGATGATGTTATCGCCGGCAACATTGATGATGGCTTGCTTGCGGTCCGGTGTGAGCACGACGCTGTGGGCCGGCCCATTGCCCACCTCGATTCTTTTGACAACCTTCAATTGCCTTGGATCAAACGCGATCACATCTATTTTGAGTTGCTTTTTTCCACCTACTTCCACGTGACGCATCCCATAGGTCCAGAGAAGGCGCCCGTCGAAGCTGTTCATGTTGTCCGCCAACCACATCACCTTGAACCCGGTCGGCCGTGTTCCCAGAACCTCAAGTGTGGCGGTGTCGATGACTGTTACCGTCTCCGATGTGCTGCTGAACACGTAAAGATAAGGGCCGCTGCTCTCGGCGGCGTAGGGGATTCCCGGAAAAATAACGGTTAACGTGAGCAGCATCGCCGAGAAAAGGAAGGCAGCTTGCCATATTCCCGACTTCACATTGACGGTCCTGCTGGTTTTCCGGGTACTATTTTTCCAGGTACTATTGCAGATAGGCACGTTAGGCATGCTTTTTCCTCTCGTTGGATAGAGTTTGTGCGAAACGGGTTCCAGCTCCCCAGGCACTGTTTACCGAAGATCTCTCCTGAACCCGGGCTGTCGTCGTGGGTTAACCCGCGCAGCACGAGAGTTGGGAGACGTCCTTATCGAAAGTGAGCGCGGCCAGCTTGAGTCCTTCCGTCTGCACCAGGTACGGGAAGAGCATTTCCCGCATTTCCCGTACCGTGAATCCGTGGGTTCGCCCGAATCGAATGGCCATGGCTGCGGTTTGGATCACTTCGCCCCCCTCGGCTGCCAATATGCTGGCACCCAGCAACTGGTCCGACTGCTTATCAGCCACGAGCTTGATCAGGCCGCGCGTGTCCCGAGCTGCGAGAGCTCTTGGTACATGCTCCAAAGGCAGGATCGCGGTTTTGACTTCGTGCCCGGCTGCTTGGGCCTCGGCTTCAGTCAGACCCACCCGGGCGATTTGGGGATCGGTAAAGATGACGTCCGGTAGAACGGTCAAGTCCAAAGAGCGTGCGTTACCGTTCAGGGCATTATCCGCTGCCACACCACCGCCCGCCGCGGCCACATAGACCAACTGCGGGCGGTTGCTCACGTCGCCGGCGGCATAAATGTCGGGATTCGACGTGCGCATGTGATCATCGACGATGATCGCGCCTAAATCATCCAGGTTTACCCCCACAGCATCGAGTCCCAGACCAGCCGTGTTGGCCCGGCGACCCATCGCCATGAGTATCTGCTCGGCTCGGAACTCTCTCGGCTCCCCGTTCACCTCGACAGAGAGCACTTTCTGGCCCTGCTCCTCCCGGATGGCCCCCAATTTGACGCCGGTGTGGATGGCAATGCCCTCTTCCTCAAAGTAGGTTGCGATGGCCTGCGATACCTCCGGCTCGTGATCCGGGATCAGGCGTGAACTTCGCTGCAAGATGGTTACCTTGGTACCAAATCGCGCGAATAATTGAGCCTGCTCCAGGGCAATGAAGCGCCCTCCTACGACCAGGAGGGATTCCGGGCGCTCGGGCAGCTCCATAGCCGTCGTGCTGTTCAGCACCTGTACATTGTCTATTCCTTCGATGGGCGGATTCCAAGAGCTTGCACCCGTCGCGATCACGACTTTTCGTGCGCGATACGAGTGGTTACCGTCCACCGTGATCGAGCCGTCGGATGCAAAATGGGCCCGGCCGCGGATCAACGTGATGTGATTTGGATAGGCTCTTAGGACATCCACGTACTTTTGTTGCCGCAGATTACCCACCAGCCGGTCCTTCTCCGCAACGACTTTCGACCAATCGAGCTGTCCGGATTGGGTCTCTACTCCGAGGAATCCGTGGTGACCGGCCTTGTGATAGGCTTCGGCGGCTCGCAGAAGCGTCTTGGAGGGTACACAACCAATGTTGACACACGTCCCGCCGATCACGCCGGCTTCGACGATCCCCACGCGGTGGCCCATCTCCGCCGCTTTGATGGCCGCCGCCATCCCGGCGCCGCCCGTGCCGATCACGATCAATGCAAAATCAGGCGCTGCACCATTCACAGTCACCTCCTTTTCGGCAGATAAAGAGGCCCCATAACCCGCCGCTTCTACTGCCTGAACGAGCGATTCAGTGGAGACGCCGGACTCCGATTGCACCGTAGCCTGCCCATTTTTCCAACTAGGCACATCTACCTGAATAACCCCCTCCACCTTGCTCAACGCTTTGCGTACGTGCGTAGCGCAGGAATCGCAGGTCATTCCGGATACCTTTAATTCCAATTCTTGTAGCTCTTTCATTGAGGTTTTCCTTTACCAGTGTTAGTGTTGGCGTGAAAAATTAATACGCGATTTTAACTATAGTATGCTTTGGATTGCAAATATCTTGTGTTTCAATCAGAGCAGCAAGAGGTAACAACATAGGCCAAGGGGAATGCTCAACAAAATTGCCACTAAGATTATGACCCAAGGCGAAGATTTGTGATCGTCCCAATCTTTGATGCTCTCCAGATGGGTATGTAACTCGTCCTGATTCATGTGATTCTCTCCTTGGCTGCCTTCGACGCTAATATGTTGCCCATTACAATGACTCGTTCTTTCCTACGCAACTGATTTGTCTAGTGCGTCGAGATGTAGATATCTAAAAGATGGTTTTCCAAAAACTGGATAGTTTTCTTCATGTTGCATTAAATCTTAGCAATTGTGCTGAGTCCCATTCACTTTGATTCAAAAGGGTTGCAGTGAAAAGAAAGTATCGCCGCTGTCGAACGCTGTTTTTCAACATTCGATGGGCGGGCAAAACAAGATCAATCCATTAATTGATTCGATCACCCATGGATTCCTTGTCGAACCCCTCCCTTTGGAGGGGATATTGCTTCATAAAAAAAATTACGACTGCTTGAGCAGCGTGGACAGTACCTTGGTGACCTTCTTGAGCCGATCATCAGAGTTGCCTGCCATGCACGATTCAACACAGGCGGTGAGTTCGTGATCCAGAATCTGACTGGAAAACTGGCTCAGCGCGGCTTTGATCGCGGCCACTTGCAGCAGGATCTCATCGGCGCAGCGATGGTCCAGTACCATTTTTCGTATCGCGCGCACGTGCCCTTCGATGCGGGCCAGACGGTCGACGAGGGCCTTCGAAGAGACCTCGTCCAAATAGGGTTGTTCGACGTTCAGGTTGATCACATTGTTTTTCACTGCAGGCATATTGCACCTCCTTGACAATTATCCTATATCCCCCCGGGGGGGATGTCAAGCGGAGATTGAAGGGACAAACCACCAAAACCAGCTTGATCAATTCATAAGAGAGAGTAGCCGATTCGCTTCACCAGGCAGCCAATCTGCTTTATGCTTGTTTTCCTGTCGGGCCGATACGAAAGAGTTTAGCAACCCTTTGGCGAATTGCGGGTCGTCCGTCCAGGTCGTGGCCGCGAGGAAATAATTGCTCATGGAGCCGGGATCAGGGTCAGGAAGTATAGCCGCGGCTTCTCGAAACAAGGTTATCGCCTCGGTTTTCCTGCCCATCCACAACAAACTCACGGCACGGTAGTATGTCGAAAGCGGATCTAAAAGATGCGTCCGTAGTATTCTTTCGATCGCATCTCGTTCCCCTTCGCTGAGCCAATCGATTCTCCGAGGAGCGATTGCTGTAAGGTATTCATTGACCATACTTTGGGACTCGTCGCGTTCCGCCGCCCTTCTCAAATTTTTCAAATGCGCCAGAAGACGCTTTTCGTAGCGTTTCACTAGAATCTCGTTATCCATTCTCATGGCAGCAATAAACTGATATAGTGGTAACTGACTAAGTTGGCTGATATCGCCGTTCTTTGATTGGGAATTGAAATATTCTAACGCAGTACCAGGATTTCCTCTATTCAGCGCAATTATCCCTTTTAGACGAGCAGCCCCAATTATGTCCAAGCCCGGTGGCAGTCGATTTATTATCCTCTCTATATCGAGAATATTTGATCCCGTTGCTATCTCCAGCTCAGCAGAGCGTAAAAGCATGGTTGAATACAGCGGATCATTTGGCTCGACGTGACTCCATTCAAAAACAGCGTTTTCATATTCCTCGCGCCGCGCCATGATCGTTCCTCGTACATACCGCGCGGCCGAGTTCTCGTTCGCGTCCTGCAACAAATTTGCTATGTCATAAGCTACTTCCAACCAATCCCTTTCGGTTGCAGCTTCCGCAGCCGTGATCAGGATTTCAACCTCTGTCTCTGTTGGTGGTTTATGCAGTAGTACGGTTTCAATGAGTCCTGATTCTATGTCGGAACTCAAGACTAACTCTAAATTATCTTTCAAAGTATCTTGATAAAGGTACTGCGGCGCACCGAACTCGATATAGCCATTATTGTCCGTATTCAAGGTTGCTTCGCGTCCGATAGTTTTAATTCGTTGATTTCCTCCGGCCCAGTAAGAGAGAAGTGAATCGGACGAGGTAATTTCTATGCGAGCTAAATCGTTTTTCACACGTGGCGTGCCAAGAACAATCCTTAACGTATCCACCGCGATGCGCAGGGGCGCCATACTTCCCAGCAACAAAAGATCGCCTTCCGAGACCCTAAACGCAGTGACGTGGGGGAAAACCTCATCAAAGGTTCGTATAAGTGAACGAAAGTGGTCGGTACCAAGCCCATACAGGGGCAACCACTGGGCAAAGATGCCGTTGGGCCGCAACCTTTTCCGCGCAAGCACGAAAAATTCTTGAGTAAACAAGCGTGCCGGCCCGCTCATCCACGGATTGGAAGGTTCGGAGATGATCAGATCGAATTGTCGCTTGGTCACGGTGACGTAATGTCGTCCATCGTCCACGACCAACTCGAGTCTCGGGTCATCGAGTACACCATGGTTGAAGGAATCGAAGATACGGGCTGCGGCTTCCATAGCGGGTTCAATCTCCACCACGGTAATCCGCCGCACCGGATGGGTTGCAACTGAACCAACCGTAACGCCGCTGGCCAACCCAATCACGAGAACGTCCTGAGCACCTGGATTGAAGGCGAACGGGATATGCCCGGAGAGGACCTGTGTGGACATGTCCTTGCTGGTTGAGGCGTCTACTTTACCGTCTATGGCCAGAGCCAGATAAGGGGTTCGACCGAGGGTCGGATGCTCGACCACAGAGACCACCGAATTCAGCCCTTCTTGGTAAAATCGCATTCGGTACATACTGAGAATGCGATCCAGCGCAGCATCCGATCCCGCAAGCTGCCGATAGGCCGGAGCCTTGGCATATACTCCACTGGTCATGACCAATGGGTCCCAATTGGGGCTCCAAATCCAGATGAGTAGTAGCCCACCAACGGTTAACCCCACCGTTTGAAATCGAAATCGAATGTTACGCTCACAAAGGAATAGGGTCAACGCAGCGGCGGTACTGAGCAGAGCCAAACTCCAGATGGTGCCCTGCAATCCAAGTAGGGGAATCAGTATAAGGCTTGAAATTAGAACTCCGATCACGTTACCCGCGGAAGTCAAACCAAATACGGCGCCGAAGTTTTTCCCTCTGTCAACGAGTTCCCGACCATCCAATATTCGTATGGCAAGTGGAAACGATGCGCCTATAAGAAACGTGGTAGGGAGAAGAATAACCGATACGATAACGATCTGCCCCAGTAGGATTACAGACAGCTCCGAGGTGAGGCCCATCAAATGGAAAAATGTTTGCGGAAGATGCCCATATAAGAAAAGGGATACCAGAGTCACGAAAGCTATTCCAATCTGGAGATGGGCCAGGACTTCTGGATGGGCTCTTAAGCGCCCAATTCGGCTTCCCGACCAAAAACTGCCCAGTGCAATGCCGAATACGAAGACTGCCACAACGATGGTGAATGAATAGGTCGATGAGCCAAAAATTAGAACAAGGATGCGGGCCCACACGACTTCATAACCAAGTGCAGCGACGCCAGAAAGAATTACTACTATCCAAATCACTAACGAGACCCTTTGTACTTCTTCATCCCCAGTTACTTTTATAGGCTGGGATAAAATCCTAGGTTTTGCACGAAAAGCCAGGTTGAGAGACACCCCAGCAGCTCCCAGACTCGCGAGAATAGCAGCAACTAAGGTTGCGTTCATTCCGAATTGTGGGAGTAATACGAAACCCGCAGTAAGAGCACCGACCGTTGCACCTAACGTGTTGAAGCCGTAAAGAATGCCAGCATAATGATATTTTCTTTCCGGTAATCGATCAAGATACAACCCAAGCAGGGGGAGCGCTGCCCCCATTGCGACCGTCGGCAGCAACAGCGCAGCCCCGCCAACTATGAGCGGTGTGACCATCAATTCGGTCGCTGTGCCGCCGCTCCCGATCGAGGCCATCCCTTCGCTGAAAACTCCCAGAATGGAACTAAGGAATATCGCGTATCCGGCGACGGCGGTTTCCACAACGGCGTAGACTAACAGCGGGTTCCGCACCTGCGCCCCCCACCGTGACACCAAACCGGCCCCTATTGCCATGCCTCCCATAAACGTGGCGAGGACAGCCGATGCGGCATAGGTAGTGGAACCAAAGATGAGTAGCAAGTCCCGGTTCCACAGGATTTCGTACGTCAACCCTGCAATACCCGAAAACAAGGCGCAGAAGTAGACCTGGCCTCGAAGTGCGGCTGCTGCTCTCACAGATTGGTCTTGGCTCGTATTCATCGGCGGGAAGAATTAAGGTCTATAACCCAACAGTGTTCCGCTTGAAATTGCGAAGGGGAAAACTGTATTTCAATTCTTAATAAGCACATAACAAACGGAACACTGCTGGATGATATCTAATTTGTGGCGTTTTTCACCACCGACCCAAGCAGAGTGTCGAGTTCATCCGTCATACTTTTCGGCAAATCAAAATTGGCGAAAATCGCCGAGGGACGAATGTATGCTACAATCACATCGCCGCCTCGTTCTTGGACGATAAGCCTCAACGGAGTGGCGGACATGGCGTTTTTGTCATTCGCGTAGATGACCTTTCCATAGCGAGGATGGAAAATCGCCATGGTCATCGATTTTTCCGCGTTCACGCCAACCATCTTTAACATCATCTGGACATTGTACTCTTTAAGTAGCACCAACTTGTTGGCAGCGGTTTGCTTCTTGATATTGGTGACCGTCGTATTGAAGTCATGCTTGGATTTTATGGACACAAAATAATCGTCAGCATTGACTACTCCGTTATATGCCAGCGCGACAACAAAGCTGAATACGATAGACGCGACGGAAATTTTCACCGAAGATGGATTCCTATTCATTTCAAAACCTCTATATGGGACGTGATATTTTTTGATTCCCAGATAACAACCCTTGAGACAAAACAGTGTATTTTCAATATCCTTTCATAATATCCCTCCATAGTTCGAATGAGAGAATGTGTTGTGCAAATATGGTGGTCATCACTAACTGTAGATAAATGCTTTACCGGGATATTATCTATTAGGATAAATTAACTTCAATTATTGAATTGACTTTCTATTTCTCTGATAATAGATTGGGTTCCATATAAAACCGTTTCACCCATGTGATCATCCAATACATCCAGAGATAAGCCACGGGTATAACGATCAAAGTCATCAACGTTGACGTGAGAAGGCCACCGATAATACCGGTTGCGATGTTACGGAACTGTTCGGTTGCGGGTGGGGGATTCAACGCTATCGGAAGCATGGCGATGCCTGTGGTGATTGCCGTCATGAGCACCGGCCTCAGCCGGAGAGCACTTGCGATGGGTATTGCTTGGTCAATAGGCATACCATCACGCCGCAGTTGCTCGATCTTATCCACCATCAATATGGAGTTTGAGAGGACAATGCCTGCCAATATCACCATTCCCCAAAGCACCGGAGGTGACCAGGCCATATCGCGTAACCAGAGCGCTCCCAGGCTGCCGATGCCTTCCAAGGGAATCGCCAGCATTAATACGAGGCCCAACCCAAAAGACCGAAAATAGACAACGAGCAGCAAATACACCGCGAACAGGGCAATCTTCAGTCCGGTATTCAGTTCATTGAAGGCCTGGAGCATGGTCAGCATCAATCCTGCGGGATTGAGGGAGGAACCTTTGGGCTGGGTCAATTGCATCTTGGCGGGCATGAGGAGGCTCATGGTGGTCTCTTTCAAGCCCAGTTCCTTGTAATAGCCCAGGACGCTGCCAGCGTAGAGGGTATTGAAGCTGTGAAGCCGGTCATAGCCGACTGTCTTTTTTAATCTCGCCACCGACGACAGCGGAATCTGATCGCCTGAAGGCGTCTTGATGGTAATGCTGGACAAGTCGTTTTGGTTTTTTCTCTGGTCATCCCGGTAGCGGATGAGGATTCGGCTGTGATAGTACATGGGCTCAGGATTAAAGAAGGTGCTGGTTTTCCCGCCGTGAAGTGCGAAAAATGTTTGCGCGATGATATCCTGTACCCGTAGTCCCAGTGTGGCTGCCTTGGTTTCATCGACTTCCAAGTTCCACCGGTCCACGCCATACACCTGATCGAAATAGTAACTATGAAGACCTCGGGACTGAGTTTTGGCGATTTCCATCATGTTCATCCCGAATTCGTATACCTGGTCTTTATCCGGGGCACGGACCAACACCTCGACCGGAGCTCGGGCGCCGGCCACTGGCGTGGGCGGCACCGGTTGCATGAGTAGCACTTCCAGCTCGGGGATCGTGGAAAAAGCTTTTTTCCGGATCCTCTGCTCAATGTCCCACAACGTATCGACACGCTCCTGCCGGGCGATCTTCAGGTTCATGACGATCATGGACTCGTTGGGCAGGTTGACCTCGTAGCCGGTGAAATACTGACCCCAACCGGGAGTTTTCCCCACCATCATTTGAATATTGAGGACATTCTGATCGTCCAGGGAAATTCTTGAAATCTCCTCGGCTATTTCGAACATGCGTTCAGGGGTTACCGTGGGGTCTGCGCGGAGGTAACCCAGCACGATGGAGGTATCGGTCAGGGGCATCTGCTCCTGCTCGAGGGTTTCGTAGACGGTGAAAGACAACCAAATCGTGGCGCCGGCCACAGCCATCACAATCCAGGAATGTGCCATTGACCAACGGACAAATCCGGCAAATGCCCGCTCGAGGCGGAAAAAATGCCTCAGAAATATCCAACCAATCACTCGGCCGAGGAGGCCGCTAGGTTCTACGTACACACCAAGACTCTCCCCGATATCCATGGCGCGGACTTTGGCTTCATCTGTCTCCGCATTTGGCAGAGGCTTCATCAGAAAAGTCGTCATGAGGGGGGTCAGCGTGAGGCTAAGCACCAGCGAAGCCAGAACTGTGGTGATCATCGGGGTGGTCATGCTGCGAAAGCCCGACCCCATGTCTCCCGTCATCTGGGTCATGGGGAAGAGCATGACGGCAAATACCAAAGTGGCAATCGTTATGGCTCCCTGGACTTCCTCTGCGCCCACAATGGAAGCAACTCGTGGGTGCGCGCCCCGATCGACGTAACGCCTGACCACCTCCATCACCACAACCGAGTCGTCCACCAATTTTCCGACGATGAACACCAGCCCCATCATGATGCCGAAGTCCCGTTGGAATCCTAGACGATCCAGGATGAAAAACCCGAAGGCGACGGCGGACGGAAGGATCGCCAGAGCGATGATGGTGCCGCCAAAGTCGCCCAGGAAAAGCAACATCGCAAGGCCGGCAAGAACGACAGCGATGGTGAATTCCTTGAGTGCGTTCTTGTCGTTCAACCGCATCAGGCGGGTCTTGGTGAAGCTTATTTCAAATAGGAGACCCGGATACTCAGCTTCCAGCATTTGTGTAAGGTCGATCGCGGCGGCCTCTATGTCATAAAAATCCGCCTCGGGCCTGGGCTGCACGCCCAGCCAAATGGACGGTTTCCCATTGTAGAAGTAGTCCCCATACATTTCGGCGTAGCCATCTACCACGGAAGCCACATCTTGCAGGTAAATCACCTGTCCGTTCGGAGCAGCCAGGGGCACGTTGGATAGCCGCTGCAGGATCTCCTCGTCGTCGAACTCGTTGGCGACTTGCACCCGCACCATCTCCCCGTCGCCGATCAATGGGCCGCTGCCCCGGCTGAGGTTGGTTTTGTCGATGGCCATGCGAATCTGCTGAATACTGAGGTCGTATGCTGCAAGCTGGTCCCGATCGACATTCACTTGAATCTCCCGCACTGGCCCCCCGAGCGTCCAGACTGCCAGGACATCCTTGATCTTTTGAAATTGGGTAACGACCAGATTATCCAGAAACTCCTTGAGCTGGGTGCGGTCATAGCCCTCCCGTGACACCGCGAATTGCACGACCGGCATGTTCTGACGGTCGATTCGCACAATTCTGGTATTCGGGGGTGAGCCGCCTATACGTGGGAGTTCTTTGGCGACGATATCCACCAGGTTTTTCAGCTCCGCCCTTTTTTCATTGAGGTCGACGTCCTCGTTGAAATAGAACACCACCATGGAGAACTCTTCTTGAGAAACCCCTGTGGTGTACAGAACGTCGCCGACGATTTGCAGCCGTTTCTCTAATGGTTGTGTAATGTGCCGGTGCATCTCCTCGGCCGGCATGCCTGGAAATTTCGTCATTACCCCCAAGGTTTTCGCGGGGATTTTGGGCGCCATTCGCGCGGGCATGGTGAGATACGAGTAGACGCCCAACGCAACCATGAGCAGAGCCAGCACGATGGTGAAGTGGGGGTGGTTGATGGCAAACCTGGGAACGCTGAAACGCTTCATTTCAGAATCCACCATTGCGTTTTACTACCGTTACAAATTCACCATCCGAGAGGTTTCGTTGCCCCCGGACGATCACGAATTCGTTGGCTTCGACTCCCGATATAATCTCGGTACGGCCATTGGCTTTCAGCCCAATTTGCACCTCGCGCAGTTCCGCATTCCCCTCATCTGAAAATGCGGGTCCGACGAAAACTACATCTCGTTTATCCGGCATTTGCAGCACGGCCTTTGAAGGAACTCGAACGACATCATTCACATGTTCAACCCGAAAATGCCCCACAACGTATGAATCTGATTTCAACAGTGTTCCAGGATTGCCGATGCGCGCCTCGACAATCCCCGTATGTGTTTTCGGATCGACAGACGGAAAAATGACGGCGACCTCGGCGATGAGGCCCGGGTTAGCCTGCTTATCAGTATTTGGAAGGACTCTGTCCGCTACATTGACGAAAGGCTCTTTACCCACGAGGCTGGTGGCGATCTGCTCTTCCGTTGACGGCATGATTTTGTCCCGCCATCCGTTGCGGTTAAATGCCAGCATCGACATCTGAGGAAACTCCAGCCAAACGGGGTCTCCATTTCGAATGAAAGGCAGGTCGCGCTCGGAAACGTGAAACTGAATGCGGAGGGCATCGAGTCTGTCCACCCGAAACATCATCTCCCCCTTGCGAATATACTGCCCTTGGAAAGCCTTGCGCTTTGCGATCCATCCACCGACCGGAGTTTTGACGGTTGCGTAATTGAGTTGCGCCCACATTTGCTGTGCATGAGCCGCCGACGTCTCATAACTCTTCCGAACTCTATCTCGCTCCAAAGCGCTTATGACCTTATCTTCATATAGCTCCTTTGCCCGCCCCCATTCCGCCTGCCAAAACCTGGATTCAGCCAGCGCTTTATCGTAGAGCGGCTTGAGATGGGACGTATCCAACTTAGCGAGCACGGTACCGGCCTTTACGTATTCTCCTTCATAGACATTCAGTTTCTGAATAGTGCCGTCTACACGCGCATTGATATTCACACTTTCGTAGGGGAGAGCCGTTCCGGTATAGGTTGCCAGCGAAACGACCTGTCCTTGATCGACCATTTGAAGCTCAACGGCCTTCGGACCGGAAAACGGTGGAGGAAATATATCGGCTGGAGTCAGAGCAGGCTGGATCCAATCGCCTAGGAATTGCGTAAACCACACCACCAGTAAAACACCTACAATGTTTACAAGTATCCGACGTAAAGAACGGACTTCAGCGAAAAATATCAAGGGCCAGAGAAACCAGACCAGATACCATTTCCGCGCATAATGTTTGATGTGATCTGGATACCTGTATATAATAAATGATATTAATATACCATATACAATGAGAACAATTACAGAATTTTGCACCCAAGCGCTGTTAATATTGATGAGGTTCATTGGACGCCTCCCAATGGAGCTAGGTTGTCTATGCTCACATCACCCCGAACCTGGAAAAGGCGGGCTACAGCAAATTTCAATTTCAGGAGCGCACTTGCGTTCCCGAGTTCCGCACTAAGCAGATCTGCCTGTGCCTGAAGTACGTCATTGATTGTTGAGTGACCGATTTCAAAGCGCTTCTGCTCCAAACGAAAAGCCTCTTTGGCCAGTTGGAAGGCGTATTCGGTGACCTTCGTTGCTTGCTGGGCTTTTTCCATGTCGAGAAACGCTCCGAGTACTTCGGCCTGGACGTTATTGTTAAGCTGGGACAGCCTATACCTTGTTGCCGCAACATTCGCAGCAGCCTTGCTCTTCTTCGGTGAGTAGGTGGGATCATATAGAGGGACAGTAAATCGAACGCCAACGAATAAATCATCAACCGGATCAGGTGCATTGTTCCCCCAATATCGGCTTCTGTTCAGAGTAAGATTCACGACTGGAATGTAAGTAGATCCGATCACCCGTTCCGAAGCCATGGCCCGCTCGAGCGAATATTGCAGAGCTTGGATATCGGGACGATTTTCAAGCGCGAATTGAATGCTGCTCTCCTGGTCGAAATCGACGGATTGCAGGGTCAACTCCTCGATTAGTTCTGTATTTTGGTCCAAATCGGTTCCGACCAACGCCTCAAGTGTCAGCCATTGTTGTTTCTGATCGTTGGTAAGATTCAACAGGTCAAGCTCAACCTTTGATAGACGAGTTTTGATCCGAAGAAGGGCGATTGGCGGTAGACGGCCCAGGTCTACATTCCTTTCAATAATCCTTCGTGTCTCCTGGAGCCCTTCGATCGATGCCTCCACAGCTCGAATCGACCTGCTCAGCAATAATATCCTGTAGTAGGTTTTGACTACCGCAATATATAATCGATCGCGGGTCACCAACTCTTTCGAGGAAACCGCGTTGGCCAATGCCTCCTCAGCATCCGCTTGATGCGAAATCTTGGGTGCAAAGATGGGATAGTTGAGGATCACCTGAAAATCGTAAATTTCACTGTTAAACTTTTCGTCGGCGCTGAGGCCATCCAACCGAGTGCGGCGAATCAAGAGCTTTTCTTGGGCGTCATCGCGTAGATATCCCCCAGTGACCTGCAAACGGGGAAACAGGGAATCTTCGGCCGCAATAGCCCCGGCGCGAGCTGCTTGAGTCAACGACCGCTCCGAGGAAAGCAACGGACTATGGCGGTCAGCCAATTCCAACGCCGTCCGTAGTGTCAACGTGGGCTCGGAATATTGCTCCTGAGCCCATAACCCGCCAGGGTCACTCATTCCCCACCAAAGCACGCCAACAGCTGCAACTATCACATAGGCCATGCTCCGTTTTCGTGTAGATGGCACCAAAGTCTCACCCCGAATCTCAATTATGACCCATCCCCTGGGAGGGGATCGTTTTCCAGAGTCTACACCCCTCGGGGGGGATGTCAAGCCTTTTTCAAACTCGAAGGTTTTGCCACACCGTGTTGACTTTCGGCATCCGCGCTACCCCTATTAAGCCTTTTCGGATCAGGCAGAACGATTCGGCGGTATCCGTGATCGGGCGGGCCATTTGGGTCGGGCGAGACCTGTAGTAGTGAGTCCCCACCCCTCAAATCCGCATCCGCCGCTGTTCTCCCGGAAATGAGATAATTCACTGGTATTATTGACATTACCAGGATTTTCCTGTACGATACTATAGAAAATCGAAGCGGTTGTTTATTGTATTTTTTCTTACATTATAAGGAAAAGTCGGCAGACAATCCGGCTCCCCAATAGGGCCGTTTGCCGATAACCGCGACACCTCGAATCCCGAGCAATACCCCAAACAACGAAACCGTATGTTTCCCAGGTCTTCTGGAGGTTGGAACAACTATGTCTTCTACAGCTTCGATGAACAGTTATTCCCCCCGGTGGCGCGGGCTACCGACCAGCCTGCCGTCGGCCTGTTGGTGGCTG
>JACZRV010000209.1 GCA_022574555.1 SAR324 cluster bacterium | reverse complement strand
CATGCATGTGGGGAGGTTCCTCAGGGCAGGGGCTTGGGTGGGCTTTTGTTTCCGGGGCAAAGTCGGTAGGGTGAATCAGTAAGGAGACTCCCATGCCGTTGACCGACACCCTGACCAGCGCCAGAAAATTGGAAGAATCCGGCGTCCCGCCACAGCAGGCTCGTGTGTTATCGGAACTTTTCGAGCAGACCGCCGCTGCTGCGCAACAGGATCTAAAGGAGTTCATCGCGGCGGAAGGGCAACGCACCCGCTCCGAGTTTCGCGCGGAAATGAGCGCGCAGGAATCCCGTCTCGAATCGAAGTTCGAAAAGGCGATGCGTCAGCAGATGCTCTGGTTCTTCGCCATGCAAATTGCGGTCGTCGCCGCCACGCTCACCCTAGTCAAATTTCTGTTCTAACTCTCCGTTTTTATTCCAGCCCCTACATATCCTGCCCCGCCGCTCGCCGCCGGAGCGGGTTCAGAACGTGTAGCCGATGGGGATGTAGAACAGTACCAGCCCGCCCGATGCCGACGAGGTGCCCTCGGTTTCCCGACCGCTGGCGGAGCCGAAACCGAGGTCCAGTCCGGCGCCCAAAAAGAGCCCCACCGGGAAGGTGTAATCGAACCTTAGATTGAGCAGGATGCCTGAGACGGCGGCGTCGGATTCGACGAAGGCGCCGGTCTCGACGATGGTGCCCTCGAACGTGGCCGAGCTGGAGAACAATCCCCCGCCGACCAGGAAGGAGAAATCGCCGGTGGTGAAAACGGCGTCGATTCCGAAGGTCGTGGCGCTGAAGGTGCCATCCACATCCTCCAACTCGATGTCGAACGTCTCGAAACTCACGCTGAGGGTTTCCACCGTGCCCCTGTGGGAGGCCGCCCAGATGACCACGCCGTCGCTCACGCCGAAATCCAGACCCAGGGAGACCCCGCTGCCGCCGATCTCCTCATCCACCGTGGTGGTATCCCCGCTGCCCGTCGAGGATTCGGTTTCCAGGCTGAGCGTCATGGTGAATGCCGTGGCTGGGGAAAAATAGACGCGCAGCCGCCCCTCCCATCCGCTGGGTGGCGCTTGCGTGGGCTCCGCGGGCTCGGCCTCTGGTGGAGGCGGTGCGGGCGGCGGAACAGCCGCCAACGGTAGGGCGGGGGAAACAGCGCCGGCCGCAGGGCCGGGATCCGGCGATCTGCCCGCCAGCTTGGCGGCCAATTCGGGCATGCCCTGGCGGATCAAGCCGATGAAGGGTCCCTCGTGCTGCACCGATTCGGCGCGCAGGATCTGGGCGGTGCGCACGTCGACGATCTGGGCCGAGACCTGCCACAGGGAGCGGGAGAGCCGGGTGAGCTTGCCGGTGACGATCTGACCGGCGCCCAGAATGCGCCCGGCCTCCAGGGCGCATTCCGAACCGGCGCAAGTGGTTTGCTGGAGCGCCTGCTCCTCCATCACGGCCTCCAGCTGCCCCCGATCGACCAGGGTGAAGCGGCCGGTTTTCAGGATCTCTTCCCGCAGGCGGTCCGAGAGGGCCGCCCCCTCCTCGACGGTGGCGCCCACCACCTCCAGCTCCAGCACGGCGATCTTCTCCAAAGCGGTATCGTTCTGGCCGTAGGCGGGCCTGACAGCCACGGTGGCGCCCAGGGCCAGCAAAAACCACGCGGTGATCGAAGGTTGGAGAAGGGGAAAGGACATGGCGCCTTGGCGAGGATGCGGTGCATCGGCAAAAGATCGGCCGGTTTTCCGCGGCCAGCCTAAATCATCCATAAAGGATCGACTCCTTGGCCGCAAGGACAAGGTGCGCGCGACAGGTTTTTGGGGCCGCGGCAGGGAATTGGGGACGCAGCAGCGGCAGCCGGCAGGGCGGTTCCGCCGTCAGCGATGCCTGCCCATTTCATCGCAATGCACCGGCCCGCATATCGCGGACTTGCCAAGCCCATCCTGCTGGGCTAGCAACGAATGACGGACAGGGGCCGGCTGGCTGCCGGCTGGGACATGATCGCGGGAATCGCGGCGCGCACAGGGCAGAAGAACTGGGGGCAGGCGGGAGCCTTCGTCCGTGCAGGTCAAACGGGCAGGAGGGCCGCAGCGCTTGAAAGATCATGGCCGGGCCGGGAGACCTGACCCTCCGGGTGAGCACGAGAATCGCCCGCCATATTAAATATAGAATATCGAATATCGAGCGAATCCATGACCGAAAATTATGACGTCGTCGTCATCGGCTCGGGCCCGGGCGGCTATTCGGCGGGAATCAAGGCCGCCCAGGCGGGATTGAAGTCTGCTGTGATCGAACGGGACCGCCTGGGCGGAGTCTGCCTCAACTGGGGTTGCATCCCCACCAAGGCCCTCCTGCGGGATGCGGAGTTTTACGAGAGCGTCAGGCGGGCTCAAGGCAAGGGATTCTCCTTCGGAGACGTGACGTTCGATAGCGCAAAGATCGTCGACCGCTCACGCCGCGTGGCAGACAAGATGAACAAGGGCGTGGCTTCCCTGTTCCGCAAGTACAACGTGACCCACATCGCCGGCGCCGCGAAGTTTCTCTCGCCGACACAGATACAGGTCACCGGGGAGGACGGCAAACCCAGGGTGGTATCGGCCAGGAACGTAATCATCGCCACGGGCGCACGGCCCAAGGCCATTCCCGCCCTGCCCACCGACGGTCATACGGTCATCACCTACCGCGAGGCGCTGGTGTGTAAGAAGCTCCCCAAGACCCTGCTCATCGTCGGCGCCGGGGCCATCGGCGTGGAGTTCGCCTATTACTTTTCCGCCTTCGACGTGGAAGTGCACCTGGTGGAGATGCTGCCGCAGCTTTTGCCCGTGGAGGACGAGGAGATCGCCGCCGTGCTGCTGCGGGACTTCAAGAAGAAGGGCATCCACTGCTATCCGGAAACGGCCGTGAAAACCTTCAAGGCCAAGAAAGGGCGGGTGGATGCGGTGCTGGAATCCAAATCCGGGAATACCGGGATCGCCGCGGACATGGCCCTGATCGCCGTGGGGATGGAAGCCGCCTTGGAGGGCCTGGGCGTCGAAACTTTGGGGCTGGCCCTGGACCAGGGGTTCGTGAAGGTCAACGAGCGCATGGAAACCAGCTTGCCCAATGTCTACGCCATCGGCGACGTGGCCGGCCGCCAGCTCCTGGCCCACAAGGCATCCGCCGAGGCGGAGGTGGCCGTGGGGGCCATTGCCGGACATGCGGTGCCGGCCATCGACTACGGCCAGATGCCCGGGTGCACCTACTGTCAGCCCCAGGTGGCCTCCATCGGCCTCACCGAGCGGGCCTGCAAGGAGCAGGGGCTGGAAATCAAGGTGGGGCGATTTCCCTTCGCCGCCTCGGGCAAGGCCAACGCCATCGGCCACATGGAGGGCATGGTGAAACTGATCTTCGGCGAGCCCTACGGCCAACTGCTGGGCGCCCACCTGATCGGCCCGGACGTGACCGAGTTGCTGGCCGAGCTGGGTCTGGCCATGCGCCTGGAAGCGACCCGCGATGAGATCCTGGCCACCGTGCACGCCCACCCCACCCTGTCGGAGAGCGTCTTCGAGGCGACCGGCGTCGCCTACGGTCTGAGCGTCAATTTGTAGGGCGCCGCCGTCACCCTTTCACGCAAAGCAGTTGCTTGAGGGTGTGGTGCCTCCACGATCCTATAGGCCTATAGGGCCTCCGTGCGATCGCCGCCGCGGCTTGATTACGAAAAATTCCCCAAAATATCAGATTGATTGACATTTATATTAAATTCTTCTTTCTTTGATGGTATCTTCAATAATCTTATGATTCCGAAACTCCGAATCACGCCTACCGGGAGAAGCGCCATGTTTAGAAATGTGACCACCTGCGAATTTTCAGCGACGCAATCGCAGCTCCCCGGCGTGTGGTTCATGGCTGCCATGCTGATGGCGGGGCTGGCCCTCCGCCTGCGGCGGGGGAGGCGACGGCGGTGGGGGCGGGGACGGGGACGGCGGTAACCCGGCGACCGCGGTCAATACCATCGTGCT
>JACZRV010000092.1 GCA_022574555.1 SAR324 cluster bacterium | reverse complement strand
GTAACGATTGACATGAATGATAAGAACCCAAACGACTGCAACCAAAATCAAGCTGCCAATGATTATTGAGGACATATTTGATCCCTTGATATTCCAAAAATTCGAAAAACCTAGAGACATATATATCAGATATTCCCACGGTCGCGGATGAGGGAATTGGAAATTGGCCGCACCTGACACAAATCGATAGTCAATAAAGAACGAGTATGTCGTCAGCGCCACAACGATCAAAGCGACAAAGGACGACCACAGTTTTCTCCAATTATTTTTCCATGCGGAGTGCCATAAATCGTATAGCAATATACACGGAGTAATCACGGCGATAAAAAACCCAAACCCAGTATACGTCAAAAGAAAATTAATTATGACGATAAAGAAATATTTTACAGGACTGGCAACAAGCGTCCAACTTAGGGCGTATAGAGATAGAAGTAGGATCGGCACAGTCCCGTGAGACAAATTCGGTGTGTTGGTGAATAAGGCGTGCTGCAGGGGCGTCAGTACCATGATTGCAATCAAGACATCAAACGGTGAAATCCTGCCGAATAATTTTTTCTTCAGACACAAAAATAAGACTAACGATAATAATACAAACACTCCCATCACGAAAGATTCGGCTCTGGTATTCCAGCTGGATAAGTGGACTATGACTTTAGTGATGACAAACCCGAGTCCCTGCCGATGTGGTCCATGTTGCCACCGAAACAATTCGATCAGCGATATATCATTGTCAAAAAAGAAAGCATTGTAAAAATCCCACTGATCCCAGAATAGTATATTTATACTGTAACGATCAATCAGATAAAACCAACGTAAAACGACGAATAATCCTATAATTACACATACAATTATGAATACTCTGGATCGATCAAGAAACGCGTATGTATTTCGTATAATTTCTCCGGTTCGATAAGAAGATATCATAGTGTTTCTGTTGTGGGCTTGTGGCCTCAAAATGAGTTGTTGCTCGAAGGCCCGATCATTCGCAATATGTCATCAAGGGTAATTTGGTATTGTATGAAGCCCACCGGTAAGGCCGCGATGGATACCGGTGTATTTGCCATGGTATTTCGAGGATATGAGCGCTGGGGGATATTACAACACCCCTCCCGGAAGAGTCGGCCACAGTGATGATCGGACTAAAATCTATTCCAGACCAGCCGCGCAAGGCAATGTCAAGGTGTGGTCCGCCATGGCTAGCTTCGCGGATTGGATTGATCCGGTGTGATAGGCCGACAGAAATCCTCCCCCATCCAATCGGGTTCCACGTCCAGGCGGAATATTCAGTTAAGTCTGAATTCTGGCGGCGGCTTCGAACGAGCCTAACCGCTGCGCTGAAATTTACGGAAGGTGGCGGGCTTGAAGGGGGCCAGATCCTTGACCGCGCCGGTGGTGTGCACCACCTCTCCCACGTATAGATCGCCCCGGGAATCGACCCACAATCCGTGGGGCGCGACGAAGTTTCCGGGCAGCACGGGGTTTTCGCCTCCGACCTGTTGGATGATTTCCCCGTCGGGATTGGTGATGGTGACCCTGGCGATGGGATCGTGGCCTTCCGGCGGATGTCGCATCAGTTTCAGGAAGGTCACCCCCGGCGGGTTGCCGAAGACGAAGCCCAATTCCGCGATGTAGATGGTGTCCTGATCGTCGATGAAGATATCGGTGGGCCGGTTGGGCCAGTTCCACGCCTGGATGAACTCGCCCTGGGGCGTGAAGATCTGCACCCGCGAATTTTCCCGGTCGGCCACATAGACGCGCCCGGCGCTGTCGATGGCGATGCCGTGGGGCAGATTGAACTGACCCTCGCCGCTGCCCGGCTCGCCCCAGGATAGCAACAGCTCGCCCTGTGGCGAGAACTTGTGCACCCGGGCGTTGCCGTAACCGTCTGCGGCGTAGACCTCCCCGGCGGCATTGACCGCCACGTTGGTCACATTGTTGAAGGGTCCGGCGGCACGGGACACGGGCGTCGCGCCCCGCTCGTAACCGGTATCCGCCGGTTCGCCGTCGCCGATGCGGCTCAGCAACTTGCCTTCGGTGGAGAATATGTAGACCGTATGACCCCAATCGTCCACCAGAAACAGCCGGTCGTCGCGGCTGACATAGGCGCCGTGGGGCCTGACAAACTGCCCGCCGCCCCAGGCATCGAGAAATATTCCCTCCTTGTCGAAGACGATCACCGGAGGGTCGCCCCGGTTGAAGACGTACACCCGGTCGCGGGAATCGACCGCCACGCCCACGATCTCCGTGAAGGCATATCCTTCGGGCAGATGCTCCCACCCCTCGATGACCTCGTATTCCAGCTTATGGGGGCCTAATGACATTCTGTTCTCCTTTTCCGGCCGGGTAGTCCGTATATTTCTCGCTCGATTCGCGGCACGGCGAAACGGACCGCACGATGTTCTCGAAACACATTGATCTCGAAACACGGTGATCTCGAACCACGGGGGTATAGAACCTCGGTGGTCTCGAACCGTCGCCTTGCATATCAGGAATAGCCGCCGGGCACTAGCCCAGGCACAAAAAATATATCGAAATCGCTAGGACAACGTTCCGGTTCTTGTTACGCGGCGCGCTTGGAATCAGCCGGCAGAGCACTTCGTGGTGTTCGAGCCGCTACGGCGCGTGTTAGCCTGATGCGGAATCTCTCCTATTGTCCATTTTAATGGCGATGAGACAGCCAGTGATCCCACGGCGATCTTACGCATTCTGCATTCGGCAGGGTCGCGTGTCGGGGTTAAATCAGGTGAGCCCGGTCTGCAGGGCGTGTTGCGGGTTCGGGCGCGTGGTTAGCCTCGTCCGGACAATTATCGTGAAGGTATGGAAATCCTACGATTCAAAAGAATCGCCGGCTTGGCCTTGCCGATTATCGCAGGCATGGTCTCCCAGAACGTCTTCAACCTGGTCGATACGGCCATGGTGGGGAGCCTGGGCAACGAGGCCCTGGCCGCGGTGGGGCTGGGAGGGTTCGCCACCTTCATGGTGCAGGCGCCGATTCTGGGGGTCTCCGTTGCGGTGCAGGTGATGGCCGCCCGGCGGGTCGGCGAAGGACGGCCCGACGTGTCGGCTATCCCCCTCAATACAGCAATTATTTGGGTGTGGGTGGCAGGCGGAATCCTGTCGGCGGCCGCGTTTTTTCTCGTACCCGGTTTGTATCCCCTGCTCAACAGCGATCCGGGTGTAATCCTGCTGGGCGTGCCCTATCTGCAGATACGGATCCTGGCCATCGTATTCGCGGGATCGAACTTCGCCTTCCGCGGATACTGGAACGCGGTGGACCGGTCCCGCCTCTACATGTTAACGCTGATCGTGATGCACACGGCGAATATCGTTTTGAATTACATTCTTATCTTCGGCCACTTCGGCGCCCCCGCCCTGGGTGTCACCGGCGCCGGAATCGCTTCCGCCCTGGCGGCCGCGTTGGGCACTGCCGTCTACGTCATACTCGGCTTGGTTTACGCACGCCGCAATGGATTTTTGCGCGGGATCGGTTCACCCTCCGAGGTGCGCATTCTGATGGGGCTCACGCTCCCCAGCGGCGTGCAACAGTTCTTCTTTGCCGCCGGATATACGGTACTGTACTGGATCATCGGCCGGGTGGGCACTCCGGAACTCGCCGCCGCCAACGTTCTGATCAACGTGATGCTCGTCGCGGTTCTGCCCGGATTGGGATTGGGCCTTTCCGCGGCCACCCTGGTAAGCCAGGCTCTGGGCCGGCGGGATCCCGCCGATGCGGCCCGCTGGGCCTGGGATGTGGTGAAGCTGGCTGTCGTGGGCCTGACGATATTGGGGATTCCCATGTGGCTGGCTCCCGACCTGCTGCTCTCCCTGTTCGTCCACGACCCGGCTACGCGTGAGGTGGCGCGGTTGCCCATGCAGCTGGTGGGCGTACTGATCGGCCTCGATGCCATTGGCCTGGTGCTGATGCACGCGCTCCTCGGTGCCGGCGACGCCCGGCGCGTGATGATGGTCACCATCGGGTTGCAATGGATGATATTCCTACCCTTGGCCTACGTGGCCGGCTCGATGCTCGGGTTGGGCCTGCTCGCCATTTGGGCCTTGCAGGCCGTTTACCGCATCGTACAATCTGGGGTTTTTATAATGCTGTGGAAGGGACAGCGCTGGGCTGCGATTCGCGTGTGAGCGTACCGGTAATTCAAGGGCGTCTTCGTTCGGGAATTCGTCGCGCGAAAACTCGTCTCCCAATTCTGAAGTATCCGCCATTGACACTGAACCCGGACGCGGCTACCCGTGCGCAGCAATCGCATGCCGGTAGTCGCGCAAAATCGTACCTTGCCAACGAACCGGCGGTTGGCATAGATTGGACTGGTTACGCAACGAACCGGCCTTGGTGTATACAGCGGAACGGGCACGTTCTCCCGAGCCGAGAGCGGCCGACGCGCAGCAGTCCCCCTGGAGCAGATCCGGCAATGGCCGGGCCGCAGCGATGCAATGCTGGCGCCGGGAGATGCGGGCCGCCCGCAGTCGTGGAATGGTTTCGGGGCGGGCGACCCGGTGGTATGGCGGGCTTGATGCCATCGAGGATATCCCGCCGTCTTGTATATTCGGCGATCGGGAGTGCCTCAGCGCCGATTAATCGATTTAGTGAGCATCGATGGAAGTCACGGTTGAAGAGTTGGGTAAGCTGAAGCGGAAACTCACTGTAGAGGTGCCGCTCAGTGAGGTATCCGCCGCATATGACCGGGTATTCTCAGAAATTCGGAGCAACGTCCGTGTCGACGGCTTCCGTCCCGGCAGGTTTCCGCGTAACCTGGCGGAAAAGCGGTTCAAGGCATTGATGGCTCAGGAGGCGACCCAGTCCCTGGTGCCGAAGTACTTCGCCGAAGCGCTGGAGGATAAGAAACTCCAACCGGCCACCGAGCCCCAGTTTGACAATCTCGACATCGACAAGAAGCGGCCCTTCCGGTTTGACGTGCAGTTCGAAATCGTTCCGGAGTTCGAGTTACCCGAGAATCAGGCCTTCAGCATCGAGGAAAAAGAAGCCACCCTGGAGGCGGACGCCGTGGAGGAGCGGATCGAGCAGCACCGCAAGGCAAGGGCTTCGCTCGTAGACAAGGGCAGCGAGCCGGCCGAGAAGGGCGATGTGGTGAAATTCGATTTTTCGGCGACCATAGATGGCGACCCGTTCCCCGGCGGCAACGGGTCGGATCAGTTGGCCGAATTGGGGGACGGGCGATTTCTAGAAAATTTCGAGGAGCAACTGGTGGGTGCTTCCGCGGGCGATGAAAAATCCTTCGATCTCACTTTCCCTTCCGGCTATGCGGAGCCTTCGCTGGTGGGCAAGACAGCCCAATTCAACGTGACGTTGAAAAAGGTGGAGAAAAAAATCCCCGCGAAACTGGACCAGGAATTTTTTTCCACATTCGCCGAGACCGTTAAATCCGAGGAGGATCTGCATACGTTTGTAGAGGATCAGATTACCCGGGAGCGGACGGACGCGCTCGAACAGCAGTATCGGGACGATCTCGCTGATCAGATCCGGAAAAAAGTGGATTTCGATGTTCCCGAAAGCCTGGTGGAAAGGGGTATCGCAGATCTCACCCATCGGCTGAGCCATGACGATCCGGAATTGCTGAAAGACGAAAAGGGATTCGAAAACAAAAAATCGGAGGAAACCGAGCGCTTGATCGGCGACATGCGTCTGACCTACATCTTGAACAAATTCTCCGGGGATCACAACGTCGAGCCGGATTCCGATGCGGTGCGGAAAAGGTTCTTCCTCCAGGCTTACATGACGCGATTGAACCCCAACGAATTGATCCGCTCGCAAGAGGGACGGGCCATGCTCAGCCGCATCGAAGAGGATATGCGGCACAAGGCGGCGTTGTCGCTGTGGGTGGATATGATCCTGGGGCGGGAAATAAAGGCAGAAGAAAAGGCGAACGATGGCGATAGTGGCGCATCGCCCGGCGCGGAAAGCGAGGACAGCGCCAGCACCGGGGGCGCCGGCCTCGGTGCACCGGCGGCAGCCGACGGCCCCGCCAGTGATTTGGGCCCGGTGACGGAACGCGAGACCACTCAGAATGACTCCAGCGGCGGAGACGAAGCCGCTCGCTGAGCGGCACGGTGTTTTTTCATGTGCGGCGGCGGAAAGGAAGCGCGATGACCCTGATTCCCATGGTGGTCGAACATACTAATTGGGGAGAACGTGCCTTTGATATTTACTCCCGGTTGCTCAAGGAACGGATTATCTTCCTGGGTACGGCAGTGGACGACCATGTGGCCAATCTGATCATCGCCCAACTGTTATTTCTGGAATCCGAGGATCACGAAACGGAAATCTCCATGTATGTCAATTGTCCTGGCGGCCTGCTCACGTCGGGGCTTTCCATCTACGACACGATGCAGTACATCAAGCCCGACATCCAGACCATTTGCCTGGGTCAGGCGGCCAGCCTGGGGGCGATACTTCTCGCAGCAGGCACGGACGGCAAGCGATACGCCCTGCCCCATGCTCGCATCATGATCCATCAGCCCTGGGGCGGCTTCTCCGGGCAGGCCTCCGATGTCGAAATCCATGCGCGCGAAATCGTCCGGTTGCGCAACATCACCAACCAAATCCTGGCCAATCACACCGGAAAAACCCTGGAGCAGATCGAAGAGGATACCCAACGCGATAATTTCATGGATGGAGAAGAGGCCAAAGCCTACGGAATAATCGACAAGATCATGTCCAAAAGCGCCATCAGCGCGGTCACCTGACCCCGCCGCGCGGAAAGCCGCGGAGGCTTGACCAATCATGGGACCTGCCCGCCATGATCCGCAGCCCGATCGCAGGTGATGACGGCTTTAGGCCGATTCTCTGGAATGGAGCCAGTACGGGCGGTTAGCTCAGCAGGGAGAGCGGCGGCGTCACAA
Organism: SAR324 cluster bacterium; assembly: GCA_022574555.1. GTDB lineage: Bacteria > SAR324 > SAR324 > SAR324 > JACQKK01 > JACZRV01. The sequence goes on along the minus strand of JACZRV010000092.1, from coordinate 11,091 downwards.
GCCGTAGGTCACAGGTTCGATCCCTGTACCGCCCACTACCACGCGAGACCTCGGTCAATGGGCATCTCTGAGGTCGCCAATTCCCTATAGACATATCACGTTAGGAAAGATGAATGGCGCCCGGAAATTGTTCAAGCGCCTATGCAACAATCCGAAGAGCGTCCGATTCCGTGAGGCGTGCCGCGCCGCCAAACTATTGGGTTTCACCATTGAGGCGGGACGCGGCTCGCACCGTGTGTTCAAAATGACCGGAGAACTGGCTTAACTGAACTTCCAGAACCGGGATAGCTATATTCCTCCCTACCAGGCGCGACAGTTGATCGCCATGATTCGTAAGTACGGAGATTCGTAAGTACGGAGACCGCGATGGGTGAGCATGACCGTTACTTGATCGAAATTTTCTGGAGCGCCGAGGACGAGGGATTTATTGCCACCGTGCCCGATCTGCCCGGTTGCAGTGCTTGGGGCGCCACTCCGGAGCAAGCCTTGCGCGAGATGCAGGATGCCAAAGCGGCCTGGCTGGAAGTCCGCCATTTGGCCGGCGAACCCTTGCCGGAACCCACCACCCCGCCCCATCTTGCAGCGGGATAACCGCCAAAGGCCCGAAAAACGGAGGTCACAGGTTCGATCCCTGTACCGCCCACTATCATTTCAGGGGCTTACGAGAAATCGTGAGTCCCTATTTTATTGGCGCGTACTGGCGCGAGGCTGTTTCGAGGTCCTAAATGGCACAAAAGTGGCACAAGTCATCAGCGATTTGCAATGGATATTACGGATATTACGGGGTGGGCAACGTGCTGAACAATACAGCCGGGAAGTTACTCGGGGCGGGGATGGGGGTGTGATGATCGGGAACACGGGCCATTTCCAAGAGGTGAACGATGAAGTGGATTAAGAGGGGAATGGCAAGATGGACAGCCCTGGACGCAATCAATCAATGGGCCACTTGGGTGGAACGATGGGCGCGGCACCAGACGAACCGTAACCGATTCCAAGTGGCTGGGGAGAACTTCGGCGCTGGTCTTATTGTATCCACCGGCGCTGTCAAGCGGCGCCTGGAGAACATGCGCGGTTCGGTCGAACGCTTCGGCGCCGAACGCCACCTGGAAACCGCAATTTCGGCGGTCGACCAGCTTTGCCTGCAATTGGCTCAAGAGAGGTCCACCCCGGATCGACCGCATCCATGATGGCGTCGGATAGATCACGCCACTGCCTTTTACAACGCTTCGAGTCGCCGGATCTCATACCGGACCGCGAAACCCGCCCCCCCGCAGCACCGGCGACCCATCCCCGTCCGAGGCGGTTTCCCATCATCGGAGCGGGGATTTCGATAGGGTGGTGGCGGTCACCGTTGCACCGTGGAAGTCAAGCGTTCCCGCGTCTGCGGGACTTTAACCAATCCGGGTGCAGGCCGTGCCCAGGACGGCGTGACCGGCCATCTCCTGCTTCAATCCGGCCAGCCACTGCACCGGTTCCGGCTGAAGGGTGTCGAAAAGGACGGAGTAGCGCTGCCGGGAAAGTTCCGAGAACTCGCCATAAACACGGCTCGGGCAGCCCATCAGTTCCGCAAGGGCCATGACGTACTCTCCGGCGCCCTGCGCCATATCCTGGGACAGGTTGTTGAAGTTCAGCGCCACGAAGACCTTTTGCTCGTGCTGCCTCAGGATCACGCGGTCCGAATCGCAGCCCGAGGTGCCGGAAGTGATGCTTGACGATTGAGTCGACGCGGCATTGGTGGTCATCGCCAGGAGATGAGGCACCTTCCCTTTCGACCCATCGAAGATGACTTTGCCGAAACCGCAGCCGGGTCCATTTTCTCCGGCCAGGGCCGGAAGAGACAAAAGAGCCAGCAGGCAAATTACCCCGAGTGTCTTCTTCATCATTGAAATCTCCGATTCATACGGTTGAAATTCAGGAATTGTAAACGGGAACCGCAAACGGACTGCGCCGCACCGGGCGGTATTTATTCTGTCTAAGCACCTGGCGGCGGTATTGAACCCCAAGCCTGCCCCAAATCGTCAACCGGCTTCGCCTAAGCCCCGGTCTATTCGCATGAAAGGGGGTTGTCCAGGGGCTCACCACGTGCGGGCAAGGCAGGAGTTTTCTTATCATCCTCGGCCGGGACATGCAATATTCGCGGTCATCGCCTCCGGCGAGGTCGTCCTGTCGAGCGCGGTCCCTTTCGCAACCGGGAAATCACTCGAAGCCCGGAGGTTCCTGCCGATGGTGCACCCATCGCGGCTGCACCCGCCGCCAGGCTTTGCCCGCAGCACGGTACAGGCGTGTCCAGGATTGCGTCAGGGCTTCCAAATCGAATCGGGCGTGTGGGCCCAGCGGGCGCACCTTGCGCAGGGTGTAAGTGTGCCATCCCTGCTCGCCCCGTACGATTCTCAGCACCTCCTGTCCATTCCACCTGGCCCAGATGGGAATGTCCTTGATCGCTCACGGGTCATCGGTGTGCACGGCCAGCACCTGCCCTGGCGCCATTTGGGCCAGGGTAGCGCGGATCTGCCTGATCGTGCGGCCCAGCCATGGCATCGAGATTTCCAGGGTGCGGTCGGGAACTGGTGCCGGACCGGATGCGGGCCTGGATTCCGGCACGGATTCCGGCGCACTGGCGGAGGGGGTGCTCGATCGTTCCATTCGGGGCCTCTTGCGGATTGTGGCTAGGCGGCGGCGGATTATTGTCCGGTGTTATTTCGGGATAGGGCTAAAAAGCCTGTGACCAATGCAAAATACGAAATACATGCAGTGGGACGAGTTCCCCCACATGTTTTTCGCTTTGGTCACAGCCCTTACTAAACCCAATACTATTCACATAAGCATTTGAATGTGTTTTGCAAAGTCCACTCGTTTTGGCATTGGCTCGAATGGCGGTCGAACGGGGTCATTGCTCATTTTGCGTTTCACCTGGCGTGGGTTGCGCCGGCCGCGGCTGGAGACTACCCGTTCGTCCAGGATTTCATCGAGCACGGATTCATGAAAGATTTGCCTGTCCTGAGGGGGGAATAGCAACGAAATGGGGCAGTTTGCGGCGAATCACGCGCACGGAGTGGGTAAAGGAAAGCCCGTCGGGGTCGATGTCGGCCTTGAGCGCGGCCTCGTGCATCAGGCCGCGGATGGCGAAATGGGCCAGCATCAAACCGTAGAACTCCTGGCGCACCAGCTCCGGCGTCTTGCTGCGCAGCACGATCCTGGAGCCCCGCAAATGGGTTTTCAGTTCGTCCAAGGCCGTCTCGATCTCCCAGCGGTCATGGTACAGCGCGGCCAATTCGCCGGCGGGTGCTTGCTCAGGGTCCAGGATAGTGGCGATAAGCCGATAGACCTGCTCCGCACCGGGAACGCCCTCCAAGGTGTACTCGATCACGCGCACCGGAACCGCGCCTTTGTCCTGGCCCCGGCTGTGCCAGGAGGGGTGGATGCGGCTCAGGTACGATCCGTCCGCCAAGCGCTCGTCGCAGGGCAACCGCAGATTTTTCTTCACCCGCCAAAGCAGTTCCGCAAGTGTTCGTGCCATCGTCGTATCCTCCTTCCTTGGAGAGTTCGTAAGAAGGAGACTATATTCAGACTAAATGAACAGTATTTCTGCTAAGCCGGGTAGCTGTATTCCAAACACTGCGTATCATCTCAATACTCCAATTCTAAGTTTTTGATTTGTTCTCGCCGCCACGGCTGAATACTTACTTGCCGCCGGGCCCCGACCTCGAGGCCCCATCAATTCCCCCACCACAATGACTTGGATAGAAAAAACGAGCTATCATACTACATATTGAAATAACACAAATTATTTGTAAAATCCGCCACGTAGCAACAGAATATGCAAAAAATATTAGGCATGATATTTTATATAATGAAAAAAAAGACAAATATGCGACGGGAGTTGCGTGCACAGAGGCATTTCCTTTTGGCAGGATGAACACATGCCAGATATTGTCATTCCAATGAAGATCGGAAAGGCTGGACGGTGGAATAGGAAATTAATCAAATAGATTTAGGACAGCCGCCATGATCCGGAGTGAAGGGTGGGTCGGGTAACGGGTGTGGTTACCGCGGAGGCAGGCAATTGACGTGGAAACGGGAAGGTCGAACCCGCGACTTTGGAATCGCCGCAGTCAGTTCGAGGCGTTCCTATGGTGCTTGTGCAAATTTATATTCCCAGGCCCGGCCGCTGGATGACTGGCGTCGCCGGTTGGGCCTTCGGCTATTCCCCAGGCAGCCGAATTGGCCCCGGCGGGAGCAGCCGGTCAGGCTTCATCTTACGCGTACGACATGCTCTCGTTCACCCATTTGGTGATTTCCTGAACGATTGGTATATTGGTGCCTTCCCGGGAGAACGTCGCACGATTATTGAACACCTTGCCCACTACTTCGCTTACGATGACGATGGCGTTGACCGATTGGATCTGCCGGTCCCCCGGAAGGGTGAAAGAAATCTTAACTTCCGATTTCGCTGGAATCTGGGTCTTCGACCGGAAACAACATCCACCGGCGCTGATATCCAAAATTCGCGTTACCAGGATGTGAGCGTCGGGGGATTCTTTCCTGAAGCTGATTTCAGCGGGGAAGAACGCCTGAACACGACCCGACTTGCGCAATTGAATGGTCTCAAAGTCATCCGGAAAATCCACCACATACATCAACGGTGTATCGGTCTTTGCGAGCACATTGCAGGTAAAGCCGACCAATTCACTGCCCAGGGCCATGCGGAGGATGATTCGTTCGCCAACACCGAAGCAATCCTGGTTGAATCCGCCAATGACCAGATGGATGCCCCGATCGTTGCCGATCAATATACCTGGGAAGCGTTCTTTCGTAGCCGAGTCTACCTTCTGGGCCGTAACGGTCGGGTTGTGAGTCAGCCGTTTTTTGAATGCGGCGACGGCATCGCTGGATTTGGTATCAGCACCCATGATAAAGCACTCCCGAAATCAACGATAAATTGCAATTCTACCCATCCATATCTTTTGCGACTCCCATATCACTTTGCGACTCCCATATCACAAGGCCCGCAAAAATAAACACGATGGAATAATTTTTGCCGCGGCGCGCGCCAATTCCAAGGTCGTCGCATGGGAGCCGCGGGCCGCAATGAGGCCCGGGCCTGCTGGCTTCACCGTGATCTGTGCGGCCCGATTCAGGCGACCGCGCGAAAGCGCTCCAGGGCCTTGCGGTCGAGATGCAGCCCGATTCCCGGTTCTTCGAGTAGCGTCACCCAGCCATCCTCGACCCGTAACGGGTTTTGGAACAACGGGGAGAGCCAGTCGATGCTATCCACATAGGTGCGGTTGGGGATGGATGCCTGCAGGTGCGCGCCGAATTCCAGATACATGTGGTTCGAGACAGGGATGTGAAATGCCTCGGCCAGGGCCGCCGCCTTTTTCCAGCCGGTAATGCCGCCCATTCGGCACACGTCGGGCATGAGAATGTGGCAGGCTCCGGCGCGGAGGTATTCCAGCATGCCCCGCTCAAGATAGGCGCTCTGGCCGGTGGCGATGGGCACCCGCAGTTCCGCCGCCAGCCGGGCGTGATTGGCGATATCCGTGTAGGCGACCGGCTCCTCGTACCAGAAGATGTCATAAGGCTCGAGCGCCTGGCCCAACCGGTACGCGTACAGCGGGTCCTGGCCCTGGTTGGCGTCGACCATCAAGGTGACTTTGTCGCCAATGGCCCCCCGAACTCGCTCGACCCGGTCCAGATCGGCGCCCAGATCGTTCTGTCCCACGCGCAGCTTGATCGAGTGGTATCCCTCATCCACGTAGTGCCTGGCTTCATCGGCCAGGGCCTGACCGGATTGCCCCAGCCACAGCCCTTGGGCATGGTAGCATTCCAGCCGATGCACGGTGGCCCCCAGCAGCTTGTATAGGGGCAGCTGTGCGCGCTCGGCCATCAACACCCACAAAGCCGTGTCCACCGTCCCGATGGCCTGGGTGGCCACCCCGCTCAACCCAATGTAATTGGTGCGATGGAGCATCGCCTCCCGCAGGGCGCCAATCTCGTCCAAAGGCATTTCGTCCAGCAGCGGCGCCACGTCACGCACGACGGAGCGCATCGCCTCGATATGCTGAGCCCGGAAGGCGATTGCCGCCCCGAATCCCTCGTTGCCCGCCGCGTCGCGGATTTCCGTGATCAGCACGTGGATCGTGTCGATCTGGTGAATAGCGCTCCGGATGGGCTCCTGCAGGGGAAGCGCGACGTGAGTAGCGTTCAGAATCATAGATGCCTTCCTGTCTGGGTGCTGCCCTCATCATCATGGGCCAGTCGAGGAACTCCACCATGGGATTTCCTGGCGGTCAACCGAAATGCCGCTGATTGCCGTAGGATGTATGGGTCCGCTGCAGGTCGCCTCCCCCTACTTTAGCCCAACTTCCGCACTGGTTGGGCTGAGATAGGCCATGGGTGGGGACATGGTGTTTTTGAGTCACTACGAAGTGTGCGGTTTGAGCGGTCCTGGGGCGGCGTAGTGGTGTCGTTGGGGAAAGAGGTTCGGGGGATGGCGAGCCTGTCGTAGATTTCCCGGTGTTGGCCCTCGGGGGTGGTGTTGACCCAACTTCCGTACTGGTGTCGGCGGTGTTGCCGGAGAAGACCTCGGCGGTGAGCACCAGCCCCACGCAGACCTGTTTGCAGTCGGAGCGCTTGTCGCGCGAATAGCCCCGCCGTGCCGTAGAGGCGGTCCTCGATCAGCCGCACCAGGTCGCGCCAATCGGCCCGCGGCACGTCGAAATCCGGCCCCAGGGTGAGCAACGTCCGCTGCCGGGGCCCCTGGGCCGTGCGATGGCTCTCGGCCACCGAGAAGGAGCGATACGACTTGCCGCATTCTGCACTACATCGCCCAGCCGACTATCCAATCCAATGAAAACAAGCACTTACGCCCCTAAAACCTGGCCAAATCCTCCATTCCATGGAAATGGTGCGGAAGTTGGGCTAGGTCAAGGGCCTTTCGGGCGCGTCGCCTGGCTGAAGCCTCACTGGCAGAACGTCCTTCCCACAGGACTTCGCCCTTGTGGGTGATCGTGGTTTGGTACCATTGAATTTTGTTCGGATTTGGCCCGGCGATTTCAACCAACTTCGCAAAGACTTTAGGGTCATTCCCCGATTTGGTGAAACAGACTTTGATTTCATGGGGGGCTTTTCCGTGTTCACACGTATGGGCCAATTCGCATTCGATCATGTCGTCGCACCAAACATATCCATGAATAAAATCCCAAGGGGCGACTGCTTGTATTCCTCCACTGATTTCATCCCAATGTGGGTTTACCAAAGAATCCAACGGATATTTCGCCACACGCCAATCATTTCCATTGGCGGCGAGCCCATACAAAGTCTTGGCCTGTGTCTTGCTAGGTTTCCCTCCTTACACGGGTCGTCAGTTCGCTAATTTCCGACATGGTTTTCTCCTGGGTTGTTTTGGTCGAAGGCTGTCATGGTCAATGAGGTCTTTCGACGGTGGAGTTTCGGAGAGCCTTTGATGAGAAAGTTCGATACACCGTCTCGCCTGGTCGAAAACTCATCCAGGGCAAGGTGGCACACCGGTTACGTCTGTTGGGGCCCGGGGCTGATCGTGTCTGAAATAGGTCGTGAGACAGGGAGACTTCAGACAACCCCTGGTTTCCATTTGGGTGTGATTCTTTCCCGATTTGGGAAGACACGCCAAGCGTCAAAAGGCATCACAACCCTTACACTCCCATTGTATCACACTACGTTTAAAATCCGCCTCGAAGGCAGGCACAGCGGTTTCTATGTGTAGGGTAGATTAGGCCGACTCGATTCTACGACGTCGACGTTCGGGATAACTCACGATACGAGCGCGACCGGATAAATCGGATAAACGGATTAGACTTGACAAAACTAATACAAAAGGTATCCTTACTGACAAATACGTGTTTGTGCTTATGTGCCGCGTCCACTTAGACCGGGCTTTTTTTGGGCTTACCCGCAGCACCATACCACAACATGAATACAGTCGAAGATAGTTCCATGTGTTTCTGATGAATCAATATCGCGCAGTCTGCATGGGCCCGATCGGAACTTTGAGATTCCGGAGGTCCGATTCGAAGTCAGGCGCATTCCAACGAGTAGAAGGTGGAGGTCGATAATGTTCAAGATACCGCGTTACATAGTTCTATTGATCGCCCTGGCCATGGTGCTTGCCACTGCCCCTGCCGGAATTGGGATTGCCGGCGAGCAGTTGTATCTGGTGCCATGGTTCGAAAATGGGATTGATTTTAATATGGAGCGCGGCTTCAGTGCCTGGCGAAGTTTACCGGTATCGGAGCGATCCGCCGATAATCGGTTCCGGCTGTTGGACCCCTCGCAGCTTTCCGTTTTACCGAATCTTTCCGAGGCGCTCTTGCCCGGGTGCCTTGTTGGCCAATGCGGTGATCGATCGTCCGGTGCCGTGAGCGAATACGACGGGGGCTCAATGCTTAACCAGGCTCGTCAGTTTGGTCTGGGATCCACGGCACCGCCCGCGTCCACCGAGGGTGGATTGGGCGCTGACGTAACAGATACCACCGAGACAGATGCTGCCGATACTGACTCCGGCGATCAAGAGGAGGAGGAAACCTTCCAAGCCGAAGAAGACGAAAGACCGCCCATTCCCTCCGTTGAAGACGAGGAGCCGCTGCCCATCGCGGCGTTCCCGCTGGCCCCACCCGCAGAAGAGGAGGAGAGCTTCATTTCCTCTCTGCCGTGGTGGGCTTGGGCCGTTGGCGGGGTCATCGCGCTGGTTGTTTTGTCATCGGCTGGCGGTGGTGGCGGTGGCGGTGGTGGTGGTGGCAAATCGAGTGGCGATAATGGGAGCGGTGGACAGGGGGAAGAAACGGGCAGCGTAGGATATACCTGGAATTGACGTGGTGAGACCCGTCCATTTCAAGGAACTATAATAAGGAAATTCGGCAATCCGACCACGCCGATCGAACAATTTGGGTTTGATTAATATGGGTATGAATTCCAGATTCCCCTCCCGGAAATGGGTAATACCGACAGCCTTGTTCTGGTTTGTGCTGTCGAGCCTCCAGTTTTCCTGTGCTTTGGAGAAGGACGATCTGGAAGGAGCCCGATTTTCCGGCCCTACCGGCGGTATAACGGCAAATATCGTGTTCAGTGACGTTCCCGCGTCACTTGATGCCGACCACTCCATTACTCCCCAAGCGATACAACTGCCCGATTCAGTGGTGACCATCCGCGCGATCGTCAGCGCGGAGGACATGGAGCCCTTGGAAAAAGTGTCCGATGTCAGCCTTGGAGCCGACGAAATTGACGAAGTCCCGGTGGGCTTGGATCGGACGTTGACGCTGCAAGGGCTCGATTCGGAAGGCGGGATTGATTACGAGGGCGTCGAGACGGGCATCACCGTCATGGCGGGAGAGACCACCGATATCGGGGAGATCGTATTAAACCTGGTGCAAGGCGGCGGCGATACCGGTGGCGGTACCGATGGCAGCAATGCGGGATTCACAATTTCTGAAACCAGCCTTGCAACCATCGAAAACGGTTCCCCTCAAAGCTTCACGATTCGTCCGAACTCCGACCCCGGAACCGCCACGATTACCGTGGACATTTCCAGTTCCGACCCCACGGAAGGAACGGTCGCTCCGCAAACCCTGTCTTGGACCAGTTCCGACCACACCACGGCCAAAACGGTAACAGTAACACCGGTCGATGATCCCGAAATCGATGGCAGTCAGACCTATAACATTGTGTTGGATCCATCATCCAGCACGGAAACTGCCTATGCCGCGCTCCCGGTGCAAAGCGTGTCGGTTACCAATTCCGACGACGATACCGAAGGTTTTACTATCGATCCGGATAGCCTCAGCACTAGCGAAAATGGCTCGGACCAGACTTTTACGGTTAGGCCGAACACCGACCCGGGAAGCGCCACCGTCACCATATCGATCGTAAGCATGGATCCCACCGAAGGTCTTGTCAGCCCCGCGACGCTGTCATGGACCTCGGGCGACTACACTAATCCCAAGACTGTGACGGTTTCTCCCGAGGACGATATCGAACCTGATGGTCCGCAAACCTACGATATCCGGTTGGACCCAGCGGCAAGTTCCGAGGCCGGTTATGCGGCATTGGGGACGTTTGCGGTATCCGTAACCAACTCTGATGACGATACGATCGGATTCACATTCACGCCCACCAGCATCTCGACCATGGAGAACGGTACGTCTCAGACCTTTTTGGTGAGGCCGGACACCGATCCGGGCGATGATACGATCACGGTTAACATTGACAGTTCCGATGCGTCCGAAGGGAGCGTTGGTCCTGCCTCCATTTCCTGGACGACCGACGATTACACGACGGACAAGACGGTGACAGTTACACCTGAAAACGATAGCGATCCCGATGGGCCGCAGACCTATAACATACGGCTTAATCCTTCCACCAGCACGGAGGCCGGCTACGCGGCGCTGGCTATACAGACGGTGTCAGTGACCAACGCAGACGACGATTCGATAGGATTCACCTTCACACCAACCAATATCTCAACGAGCGAATCCGGTGTAGCGAAAACCTTCACCCTACATCCCAATACCGACCCGGGTGCCGATAATATTACCGTACTCATCGACAGCTCCGACACGACCGAAGGCTCCGTGAGTCCGTCTAGCCTGATATGGACATCCCAGGACTTCCTTACGGAAAAGACCGTGACGGTAACTCCGATAGACGACGACGAGATTGACGGTGCGGCGGGTTACAACGTGCGTTTGAACCCGGCAACAAGTGCAAACGCGGACTATGCCGGCTTGGGTACGCAGACGGTAGCTGTGACCAATGCCGATGATGACTCGGCGGGATTTACCTTTTCGCCGACCAGTCTCTCAACGAGCGAGGACGGCACGTCCAAGACCTTCACCGTCGTACCCAATACTGACCCAGGTGCCTTAGTTATCAATTTAGTTATCTCAAGATCTGATCTGACCGAGGGAACTGTCAGCCCTGACAATTTGTCATGGGACACAGACGACTACACAACGGCCAAGGACGTCACCGTGACCCCTATCGACGACCCTGAAGACCCTGATTTGGTCGACTTTGCTCAAACCTACGATATCATATTGGATCCAACCGGGAGCACCG
>JACZRV010000208.1 GCA_022574555.1 SAR324 cluster bacterium | reverse complement strand
CCCTCCTTGGCTCGTTGCACCCATCAGGTGAAACATACCAAATATCCCCGGCCAACGAAAACCCCCCAGCAAGGGGGCCATACCCATGTCCTCTATAAATGGCGCCATGCTTACTCGGGGAATGAGGGGTTCAGGGTGGGCTTTTGTTTCCGGGGGAAAAACGGTAGGGTGAATCAGCAAGGAGATTACCATGCCGTTGACCGATACGCTGACCAGCGCCAGAAAATTGGAAGAATCCGGCGTCCCGCCCCAGTAGGCCCGCGTGTTGTCGGAACTTTTAGAGCAGACCGCCGCCGCTGCGCAACAGGATCTGAAGCAGTTCATCGTCACTCATCTGGATTCGCTTCGTGACGCACTGCGGGCCGAGTTTCGGGCGGAAATCGCGGAGCTCCGTGTTGATCTCCGCGCTGAAAATTCCAAATTTCGCGACGAGTTTCGCACCGAAAACTCCAATCTCCGAGACGAGTTTCGCAAGGAACTTCGGCAGCAGATGCTTTGGTTCTTCGCCATGCAGATAGCCGTGGCGGGCGCCGTACTCACCTTGGTCAAGTTTCTGATTTAAGCCCGCCGTATCCATGCCCGCTACCTTGATGGGATTGGCTTCGGGCCGGGCGGCTCATGGCCGTTCGCGGCCCAGGGCTAGGCGCAAGGGCCTGCACCGGCAACAATATCCAGGCGGGCAGGCGATGACGGGTTGGCTGGGCGATACCCCGCCCCGCCCTTCGGCACCGCTGCGAAGTCTCGCGGTGCTCCTCTCCCCGTGTACGGGGAGGGGTCACCATGGTTGTAACTTAATTCTGGGGAACGCCCCGCTTCCGGGCGCACCGCCGTGCGCCCCTACGTCCGTGTTCATCAGCGTCCATCGGCGGCTCCTACGAATATTGCGGATCTGCGCCCCCTCGGGGTCTCGCCCCATTCCTGTCCCTACTCCCGCTGGGTTCCGCCCATGGGGCTGGGGGTATAGTGGCGCATGTGGAAGAGGAGTTGTTCGGCGAGCACCTTGCGGCTGTAGCCGGGTAGCACCAGGCGGGAAACCGAGCCCAGTTTGAGGGCTTCTTCCGGATTCATCAACTCGCGCTCGTAGCGCCGGGTGAGCTCGGCCATGCCACGGTCGCGTTGCGCGGCCGCCTCCCGTTCGTTCCCGCCTTTCTTCAGGGCGGCCTCGTAATCGGCGAGGAGGGCCCGGTACTCGTCCTTGTAGACGAAGCGCCGGCCGGCGGGCCCCATCACGGCGATGCGCGCGGTGGGCAGGGCGAAGACCGCATCGGCGCCGGTGGCGTAATTGTTGAACGAGGCATACGCGCCGCCGTAGGCGTTGCGCACGATGAGCAGCAGCCGCGGCACGCGCACGTCGACGATGGCATCCAACAATCCGCGGCCGGCCTGGACAATCCCGGCCCGTTCCTGTTCGCTGCCCGGCGCGAAGCCGGTGACGTCCTCGATGAAGATGATGGGGATATTGTAGAGGTTGCAGAAGCGGATGAAGCGCGTGGCCTTTTGGGAGGCGGCCACGTCGATATTGCCGGAATTGACCGCGGAGTTGTTGGCCACGAACCCCACCACGTAGCCCCCCATGCGGCCATAGGCCGTGACGATGTTCCGCGCCCGGGAGGGCTGGAGTTCGAAGTAATCCCCGTGATCCACGAGCTGCTGGAGAAAGAGGGTGATATCGAACGGGGTATTGAATCCCGAATTGGGGGTGGTCAAGGCGCGGTGCAGAAGGATCGCCTCCTCCTCCATGAACTCGTCCACGGGCTCCGACGTCGGGCTGAAAGGCGATAGACTATGGTTGTTGTCGGGCAGGTAGCCCAGCAGCTTTACCGCCAGCTTGAGCGCATCGGTCTCGGACTCGGCGGTAAGGTCCACCACGCCGCTCGCCGAATGCACCTGCGGCCCGCCCAGCTCGTCGGGGGTGATCTGTTCGCCCAGGGTATCGCGAACGACATCGGGACCGGTGAGCCCGAAAAAGGTGTCACGGGGTTGGATGACGTAGGACGCCTGACGGGGCAGGTAGGATCCGCCCCCGGCATTGAAGCCAAACATGATCATGATCGAGGGCACGACGCCGCTGATCTTGCGCATGGCGGTGAACGCCTGTGCGTATCCGTCGAGCCCGCCCACACCCGCGGGGACAAATGCTCCGGCCGAATCGTTCATCCCGATCACGGGAATGCCGTTCTCCGCGGCCATGTAGAGCAGCTTGGCCAGCTTGGCGCCGTTGGTAGCATCCATGGAACCGGCGCGCAGGGTGAAGTCGTGCCCATACAGCGCCACGTCCCGGCCGCCGATGTCGATGATGGCGGTGAGAATCGAGGCTCCGTCCAGGTGTTCGCCCCAGTTTTGGAACAAGATGTTGGGCGCCTGTCCGGTCAGCACGCGTAACCGCTCCAAAACGGTCATGCGCCCCTTGGCGTGCTGGGCCCGGATGCGGTCCGGCCCCCCGAGGTGCAGGGGCCGCTCGATCAGTTCCTGGCCCCGCTCGATGACCTGGGCGTATTCACGCTCGGCGCCGGTTTCCGTTCGGGCGGCCTCACTCGCCGCTTCGGTTCCGCGCTCTTCGGCGAAGGGATTGCCCAACGCATAATCCGGGGTCGCGCCTGGGGCCGGCGATTTTCGCTTTGGTTTGGGCATTGACTTGGGCACTTCGACTCCTATGGAAAATGATTTCGGGCCGAAAAGGCAACAGCGACGCCACTGCCGCGGCTCATTATTCCATCAGACGGATTTGTTCTCAAATGGCGAATGGCATCGCGAAGGGATGCACCGATCTTGACGCCGTCGCGCGGGCTGTCTGACTATGACGCACGCTGCGAATTGCGGTGGGGGCACGACCCGCTCACCATCGATCACGCGCCAAATGGCGGTGAATGCGGTCGTAGTCGGCCGCCGTCAGGTTGCGCGGCCCCGCCTCCACGTCCTCAAACTCACCGCTGTCCGCCAGTTCACCGATGACCACAAGGGCCTCCAGGGCATGGCCCGTCGCCAACTTGGAGTGTTCCCAGGGGCGGAGAAAATCACTGAATTCGCTCCAGACAGCGCGGGCAATATTTTGGTAGGCCTCCATGGCGGTCGAGTCTTTGGATTCAATTTCCACCTCGTAGTGCAGGAAGCACACCGGTCCGAATCGGTACGTCACGCGGTCGACCGCCCACTCGACGACCAGTCGATCCCCTTTCTCCCCGATGCGGAAGACGTGATTTATCCGCCGCAGGGTCGCTCGTTCTTGCACTACGGAGAATCCGATGCTTTCCAGACTGGACTGCGGCCGCTCCGGTTCGAATGGGGTGTGGGCCGCTGGACAGGTCACGCCCCGCGCACGCAGGGCGTCCAATATTTCACCCAGTGCCTCGGGCGACCATTCCGCTTCGATTTCCAGACGGCGCGTTCCGCCCCACTCGGACGCCTCCGGCTCCCCCTTGAGCGCAACCCATACCGAGGTGCCGTCGCGCCGCAGCCGCAGGGCCAATCGCCGATCCTGCAAAGCCCGCCGCGGCAGATCGAAATAGACGTCGGACAGATCGTGGTGGCCCGCTTGGGCGATGCGATAACCCTGGAGTCCAATTTGTTGCAGGTTCTCAATCGCGTATATCCGGTGCGCCACCTGCTCGGGTGCCGGGTCCACGATGGCGTACGTGGTTTCGATTTCCCGCCGCAGCGCACCCATCCTCGTATCCCCACTGATTTTGAATCTCCGCGGGCTGTGAATCCCCGCTGGCTGGAAAGGCGGCACGCGGCGACCGCCGGCCGGCATGGCCTAACGGCATGGGACAGGCGAGATGGCCGACGGGTCGAAACGGTGGCCGAACGGTTACGCGGGCAGAGCGGTCACACGGACACAGCGGTCACACGGACACAGCGGAAGAATCCGTCTCGCGATCAGCGGCAGGTACATTCCAGATAGAACTTGCTGTCGCAATTTTCCCGCCGTTGCGCCGGCGCACCGTCGGACGAGAAACACTGCCAAGGTCCCACGACCAGGTCGTGATCAACGTTTCCCTTCCCGGTGACCACACCCGCAGCATCGAACAGGATC
>JACZRV010000207.1 GCA_022574555.1 SAR324 cluster bacterium | reverse complement strand
CTGCCCCCCTTCACCCCCTGGCAGGGGTCTCGACCCCTGCACCCCGATGCTGAATGATTTCTATATGTAGAGTATTTTCTAATGACCGGCATGGGACGCTAACTGCGGAAAAGGGGGGCGTGGGGGGACTCGTTCCCCCACATGTTTTTCGGTTTTTGCTTTGGTCACACCTCTTCTACGCGACCGGGACGTAACCCGGTCCTGCCGCACCGGGTGGGCCGGCCCAAAGGGATCACAGCCGCCGGGCGAGGCGGGGATCGAGATTGTCGCGCAGGCCGTCGCCCACCATGTTGATGGCCAGCACGGTGAATGCCAGGAAAAGGCCGGGGAAGAGAATGATCCAGAAGGCGATCTGCACATAGGTGCGCCCTTCGGCCATGATGTTCCCCCAGCTTGGTATCTCCGGCGGCGTGCCGGCGCCCAGAAAGCTCAGGTAGGCCTCGAAGATGACCGCCGAGGCGCAGATATAGGTGGCCTGCACGATCAGCGGCGCGAGGGTATTGGGCAGAATATGGCGCAGCACGATGCGCAGGAATCCGGCACCCGCCGCCTGCGCCGCGGCGACGTAGTCCTGCTCGCGCAGGCTGAGCACCTGGGCCCGCACCAGGCGCACGACGCGCGGAATCTCCGGGATGGTCAGGGCGATGATCACGTTCTGCACGCTGGCGTTCATCACGGCCATCAGGGCGATGGCCAGCAGGATCGACGGAATGGCCATCACGCCATCCATGATGCGCATCACGATGCCGTCCACGGCGCGGTGATAGCCGCTCACCAAGCCGATGGCCAGCCCCAGGGTGGCGCTGAAAAGGGCCACGAAAAATCCGACGGTCAGCGATACCCGGCTGCCGTAGATGGTGCGGCTGTATATGTCGCGGCCCAGCATATCGGTGCCGAACCAGGATTGGGCCGCCGGTGCGCGCAGCCTGTCGATGGGGCTCAGTTCCATGGGATCCACCGTGCCCCACAGGGGCGCCCCCAGCGCAAGAACCAACATCACGACGAGTAACGCCCCGCCCCCGACCAAGGTCGGATTGCGCCGCACGAAAATCAACAGGGGCGACCCCGTTCGTGGCGCGGGCAGGGAGACGGGGATGGATTCTGTGGTGACATCAACCATGTCGATCAGCACTCATCACGCGATGGCGTTAGAATCTCAATACCGGATGCGCGGATCCAGAAATGTGTAAGCCAGGTCCACGAGGAGGTTGACGACGACATAGGCCCCGGAGAAGACCAGGATAATGCCTTGGATCACGGGGTAGTCTCGGTGCAGGATGGCGTCCACGGTGAGCCGCCCCAAGCCGGGGATGGCAAAGACGCTCTCGGTAATCACCACCCCCCCGATCAGCAGGGCCACGCCCACGCCGATGATGGTGACGATGGGCACCGAGGCATTCTTCAGCGCGTGGCGGAACAGCACGTAGCCCGGCCGGAGCCCCTTGGCGTAGGCGGTGCGGATGTAATCCTCCTGCAGCACCTCCAGCATCGCCGCCCGCGTGATGCGTGCGATGAGGGCCATGTAGACCAGCCCCAGGGTCAGGGTCGGCAGGACCAGATGCCGCAGGAAGGGTATCCAGCCCTCGCGGTAACTCACGTAACCCTGCACCGGCAATATTTCCAGCCGCACGGAAAAGCCGTAGATGAGCAGAAATCCCAGCCAGAAGACGGGCAGTGAAAACCCCAGCACGGCGAAAAGCATCACGACACGGTCTACCCACGTGCGCACCTTCCACGCCGCGAGAACGCCCATGGGCACGGCAAAGACGATGGCGAACAGCATGGTGGCGATGCTGAGGGCCAGGGTCGGTTCGATCCGTTGGCCGATGAGGCGGGTGACCGGCAGCCCGGAGAAAATGGAGACCCCCAGATCGCCGCGCAGGATATTCCACACCCAGATGCCGAGTTGCGTGTAGATCGGCTCGTCGAGGCCCAGCTGATGACGGATGCGTGCGATATCCGCCGGCGAGGCGTAGTCGCCGGCGATCACCGCCGCCGGATCGCCGGGGGTCAGCCGCAGCAGCAGAAAGACGATGATGGCCACCACTGCCATGACGGGGAAGATCGCCAGGATGCGGCGGATGAGGTAGGCCTGCATGGCGGTAGAGCTGCTCGTGTGGGGTTCAGGTGGCGTGCCGGCAGGCCGGCAGGGTCACTGCCCCTTGGAGATGTTCCAGAAAAAGGGCACCGGCGAGATGATCACTCCCTCCAGGTAATCGCGGTAGGCGGTGGGCAGGATCCATTGGCCGAAGTTGACGTAGGGCACTTCCTCGAAAGCCGCCAGCTGCAACTTCTCCGTCAGGGCCATCTGCTGTGCCATGTCGGTGGATCTGGCGAAGTCGTCCCGGATCTTCTCGATCTCCTCGTTACAGGGCCAGCCGAACCAGGCCTCGTCGCAGTTCCCCGCCACGCCGATGTTGGCCACGGGGGAATTGACGTCCGCCGCGGTCCACCAGGTGTGGAAAAGATTCCAGCCGCCTTCGGCGGGGGGCTTTTTCTCCGCCCGCCGCGAGGTGAGCGTGCTCCAGTCCATGGCCTGCAGATCGACATTGACCCCTATTTTGCGGAGCATCTGCGCGGTGACCAGGGTGGCGTTGTGCAGCATGGGGATATCCGTGGGGTCCATCAGCACCACCGGCTCGCCCGCGTACCCCGCTTCCGCCAGCAGTTGCCTCGCCTTTTCCAGATCCTGGGTCATCAGCGCCTCCGCCCCCACATCGGTCTCGAAGGAAGTGCCACAAACGAAATAGGCCGGGCAGATCTGCCAATAACGGGGATCCCCGGCGATGACCCGCAGGTAGTCCTCCTGGTTCACCATCCACAGCAGCGCCTGCCGGGCCTTCTTGTTGTTGAACGGCGGATGCAGGTGGTTGGGGCGCAGCCAACCCTGCACGCCCAGGGGGTCGATGGAGGCCACCACCACCCCGGGTTGCCTTTCCATCAGGGGCAGCAGGTCCACCGGCGGGCGCTCGTAGTAGTCCACCTCCCCCGCCGCCAGGGCCGCCTGGGCCGTCGACGGGTCGGGGATGTAGAGCCACTCCACGCGGTCCACCTTCACCACCTTGCCGCCCGAGGCGAAGCTGGGCGGCTCGCTGCGCGGGATGTAATCGGGGTTGCGTACGTAGACCACCTTGTAGCCGGGCACCCATTCGTCGGCGACGAATATGAACGGCCCCGAGCCGATGTTCTCCTTGATCTGCGTGTAGGGGTCGGTTTTGGCCACCCGCTCGGGCATCATGAAGGGCACGTTGCTGCTGATCTTGCCCAAGGTTGCGATCACCAGGCCGTACGGCTCCTTCAGGATCAGACGAAAGGTGCGCTCATCGACCACTTCCAGGCGGCTCGTGAAGTCCCGCAGCTTCTGTCCCATGCCGTCGCGCATCCACCAGCGTTTAATGGACGCGACGCAATCCGCCGCGCGCACCGGCTTGCCGTCGTGCCACAGGAGCCCGTCGCGCAAGGTGAAGGTGTAGGTCAGTCCATTGTCATCCACGGACCAGCTGTCCACCATCTGGGGTTGGGCCTCCAGGTTGGCGTCCATGGAGAACAGCGTATCGTAGATCATGTACCCGTGGTTGCGGGTAATGTAGGCCGTGGTCCAGACGGGGTCGATATTCTGCAGGTCGGCATGGGGTACGATGCGCAGGGTGGTCTCTGCGGAGAGCGGGCCCGCGCCTGCCAGCACCAAAAGCAGAATGACGCCCGGAAGGCAGGTTCGCAGAAGCCCAGTGAACACTGTTAATCGATTCATCATTGCGGTCATTTCGCCACTCCAGCGCCTTAAGGATTTTAAATTTCAGCCCGCAGCCACTTTTCCCGGCACCCGTCCCAAAGTCAAGGCGAATGAGGGCGATTATTACCGGCCCAAAGGAGGCCGGTCTTGCAATGACCGCGCATTCGGCTAGCATGGCGGACATTGGAAGCCCGCACCAATCTTAAGCGACCGCCCCAACCCGCCATGGCTCTGCTCGAAATCGACAATCTGCGCACCTACTTTCGCACGGAGGAAGGGCTGGCCCGAGCCGTGGACGGCGTCTCGTTCATGGTGGAGGAGGGCGAGAGCGTGGCCCTGGTGGGAGAATCGGCCTGTGGGAAATCGGTGACGGCGCTGTCCATCATGCAGCTGGTGCAGGGCCCGG
>JACZRV010000010.1 GCA_022574555.1 SAR324 cluster bacterium | reverse complement strand
TACCATTTCGATAAAGATGAGAAAATCGAATGGGTAAATAAACTAAATAATTTGGAGATAAAGATTGAAAAAATAGAAAAAGTTAGTTCAGAAGATAAACAAAATATTAGTAGAGATCTGGAAAGACTAAAAGAGGATCTTGACCTAATGCAGAAAAAGATTTGGCTGCATAATGCAATTTATAAAATCACAAAATTTCTGTTCAATACAGTTGCTAAATCTGGAGACCCACAAGAACTCGTTGGCAAGACTTTACAATTTCTTGATTACAAAAAAGATTAATAATTTCAAAGGAACTGTTATAAATCCATGCCTGACGAGACACAGTACGACCTGATCGTCATCGGAGCCGGGCCGGGGGGTTATGTGGCGGCGATCCGCGCGGCTCAGCTGGGGATGAAGGTGGCTTGTGTGGAGAAGGACCAGGCCCTGGGCGGCACGTGCCTCAATGTGGGGTGCATTCCCAGCAAGGCGCTGCTGGAATCCAGCGAGCACTATCACATGGCCCAGACGGGCCTGGCCGGCCACGGCATCCAGGTGGGCCAGGTCAAGTTGGACCTGGCCACGATGATGGCCCGCAAGGACAAGATCGTGGGCGAGCTGACGCGCGGGGTCGCCGGGCTGTTCAAAAAGAACAAGATCGACTGGATTCAGGGCACGGCACGGCTGGTTTCGCCCAACGAGGTGCGGGTCGCCGGCGGAGACAACCTCCACCTGCGAGGCAAGCAGATCCTCATCGCCAGCGGGAGCGAACCGATTCCCTTGCCAGGCGCCGAATTTGACGGAAACAAGATCATCGATTCCGCCGACGCCCTGGAGTTCAAGAAGGTGCCCCGGCACCTGATCGTCATCGGCGCGGGCGTGGTCGGACTGGAACTGGGATCGGTATGGCTGCGGCTGGGATCACAGGTGACCGTGGTCGAGCTGCTGCCCGCTCTGCTGGCCGGATTCGACAAGGAGATCACCCGCACGGCCCTGCGCATCTTCACAAAACAGGGCATGACGTTCCACATGGGCACCAAGGTCACCGGCGTCACGAAAAACAAGAGCGGCGTCACGGTCGCAGCCGAGGACGCGGACGGCAAGGCGCTCTCCATCAAGGGGGACGCGGTGCTGGTGGCCATCGGACGCCGGCCCTATGCCGGGGGCCTGGGCGCCGGGGAGATCGGCGTGGCCTTCGACAAGCAAGGGCGCATCGTGGTGGACGGACAGTTCCGCACCAATATCCCCTCCGTCTATGCCATCGGCGACGTCACCGCTGGGCCCATGCTCGCTCACAAGGCCTCCGAGGAGGGCATCGCCGCGGCGGAGATCATCGCCGGCAAACCAGGGCACGTCAATTACGAGGCCATACCGTGGATCGTCTACACGTGGCCCGAGATCGCGTGGGTCGGCAGGGGCGAGGAGCAGCTCAAGGAGCAGGGCAAGGACTACAAGATCGGCAAGTATCCGTTCAGCGCCAATCCACGGGCCAAGACCATGGGGGAAACCGACGGGCTGATCAAGATCCTGGCCGATCCCCGCACGGACCGCCTGCTCGGCGTGCTGGTGCTGGGGCCAAGGGCGTCGGACGTGATCGCCGAGGCGGCCATCGCCTTCGAGTTCAACGCCAGCGCGGAGGACCTGGCCCGCTCGGTTCATGCCCACCCCACCCTCTCCGAGGCCATGAAGGAAGCGGCCCTGGGAATCGACAAGCGGCAGATACACCTTTAGAAATCACCGCAACAAAGTTTCTTGACTCGGGGTCGGTTTGGCGGATAACTTCTGGTAACGGGAGTATGTCGAGACGGCGCCGACGCAGGGTCAACCTGTCATCGGTCGTCGTAGCCCACCGTCTGGCCACCGTGGCGTGGATTCGAAAAATCTATCCTGCTTCGGTCGACCCCAATCCTTACAGGCGATTTGGGCTTGGGTTTACTCGCATCATAAATCACTTAACCGGAGGAATAATTCGATGGACCAAAATAACTCGCGCAAGCTCCGGCGGTCGGCTTTCATGGCTACGCTGATTTTTTTGGGCATGACCACCCTGGCCGCAGCAAGGCCGGTGAGCAGTGACGACCTAATGAACGCCGCGGGCAACACGTCAGATTGGCTCAACCACGGCCGCACTTACGACATGCAGCGCTTCAGCCCGCTGACGCAGATCAATCCGTGTAATGTCAATAATCTACGGCCGATCTGGTCCTTTGCTGTCGGGAATTTGGACGGGCTGGAAGCGACGCCGCTGGTGCACGACGGCATCATGTACATCACCTCGGCCTATGCCCACGTATTTGCACTGGACGCCCGCAACGGCCGAAAGTTGTGGCACTACACCCCGGACGTGCCAAAGGATCTGGGTACGGTGCTTTGCTGCGGCCCGGTGAACCGCGGAGTAGCCCTGAGGGGAAATCTGGTCTACGTCACCCCCCTGGACGCCCGTCTGGTGGCTCTCAACAAGGACACCGGGCAGGTCGTTTGGGAGAAGAAAATCGACGACTGGAAGGCGGGCTATACGACTACCGCAGCGCCGCTGGTGATCAGGGATCATGTCATCGTGGGCGTCGCCGGTGGGGAATACGGTATTCGCGGACATATCAAATCCTACAACGCCAAGTCCGGGGATCTGGAATGGACCACCTACACCATCCCCGCTCCGGGTGAACCCGGCAACGACACTTGGCCCGGGGATACATGGAAGACAGGTGGCGCCGCCACCTGGAATACAGGCACCTACGATATGGCGTCCAACCAACTCTACTGGGGTACGGGCAATGGCGCCCCCTGGGTGGCGGAACTGCGCAAAGGGGATAATCTCTGGATTGCCGCCTTGCTCTCCCTCAACCCGGACACGGGCAAGATCAATTGGGGTTTTCAATACACCCCCAACGACGCTTGGGACTATGACGGCAACATGCCGCCCATTCTGGCGGACATCACGTACGAGGGCAAGAAAATCAAAGCCGCCATGCAGTCCAACCGCAACGGCTTTTTCTATGTATTGAATCGAGAGAATGGCGAGTTCATCTATGCCGAACCGACCATCGAGGGGATCAATTGGACCCATGGAATCGATCCGAAAACCGGCCGGCCGGACGTCAATCAAGCCATGGTGCCCAAAGCGGACGGTAAAACCGTCAAACCGATTATCCCCGGCTTGGAAGGCGGCACCAATTGGTTCGGATTCGCTTACAACCCCTGCCTGGGCTATGCCATCATCCCCACCAACCAATGGGCCATGAGCATGACCGGCTACAAGCCCGAGGATATCACCTACGAACCCGGTCAGATATATATGGGCATGGACTTCCAGATGTACCGGCAGGGGGAGACCATTGGCCACCTGAAGGCCTTCGACGTCCAGAACCGCAAATGGGTATGGGACATAGCCAGTCCGCTGCCGTTTTTCGCGGGTGTGTTGACCACCAAGAGCGGCCTTGTTTTCACCGGCGACCAGTTGGGCTTTATCTTCGCGGCCGACGTCAAGTCGGGCAAGATGCTCTGGCGCTATCAGACCGGTTCGGGCATCAACGCCTCGCCGATCACCTACGCCCTGGACGGCAAGCAATACATCGCCATACTTTCCGGCCTTGGCGGGGATCCTTCGTTCTATTTCCAGAATCCGAAGGGCGGAACCCTTTTCGTATTCGGACTGGATAGTCTCGATAGCGGAGCGGCGGCCGCGGGCAATTGGGAGGTCGAGCATATCGAAGGCGCCTTGCCCAATTTGGATTAAGGCCGCCCCGGCTTGATCATCGTGAATCCCAGCCCGCAAGTGCCTGACCGGAGCCGGTATTTTAATCGGCTCCGGAATCGGCTCCGGGTTTGGCCCTGGAATCACTATTTGCTCTTTCGCACGAGGAATTTATCGGCGCCCTGTGGGATCGGCGTCCTGTCATTGGTCTCATTGGTCGCCGCCCTCGCACTTTTGTCCGCTCCCCATTGGGCCCTTGCCCAATCGCATTCACCCAAGAAAGCCTCTCTTCCGCGGGAGTGGAAATATCAAGCCAATCCCTTCGCCGGGGACGAGAAAACGATCCACGAAGGCCTGAACCTATATCGCCGCCGATGCAAGATCTGTCACGGAAATCGAGGCGGGCGCGGACCGAATCTCTTCGCCACACAGCTCGCGGGGCACGAATTTCTTCGCGCCGTGATGGAAGGGCGCGACGGCACCCAGATGCCGGCCTGGGAGGACAAGCTGAGCGAAGAGCAGGTCTGGAAGATCATGGCCTACATCATTGCTGCGAGGAGTTGAAACGTCCGGTTTGCGCCGGTGAGCAGGGCGGGCGTGGATATTCTCCAACCGGAGAAACGATATGCCGGAATCCAACGACGCCCCGCCGCGGGCCAGCGGTCAATGCCTATGTGGCGCTGTACGTTATGAGGTGCGGGGACCCTTGCGGCCCGTGATCGCCTGCCATTGCACCGAGTGCCGGCGTTTCAGCGGCGGCATCTGGACAGCCACCGCCGCCCGCCGTGAACACCTCACCATCCACGGAGAGGAGAACGTGAGATGGTATGCGTACTCCGACCGGGCCCGGCGCGGATTCTGCAGCACCTGCGGCGCCAGCCTCTTTTTTTCCGCCCCTGCCATGCCGCACATGGCCATCGCCGCGGGTACCCTCAACAAGCCCACCGGCCTTAAACTGGCGGTGCATATCTTCACCGCCGAGGCGGGGGATTATTATCTGCTCACAGACGACCTTCCCAAAATTACCGATGGCCAGCATGGGCTGAGCATCCCGGAGGATCGGGTGTAGGCGCCGTGCTGGAGGGACTTCCGGCCGCGAGACGGCACGGGCCTTGGAAATCGGGAAACGGAGATCGGGAACCGGAGATCGGGAACCGGGCAAATTCATCCGCTGCGCGCTAACTATCGTCCCAGCCCGGGCACCGCCGCGGCGATGTGGGCATAGATGCCGTCGGCGGCACCGCAGAGACGCTCCACCGTCGTGCGGGCGCGGGCGCCCAGGTCGCGCGCGCCGGCGGGGTTCTCCAACAAAGGCAGGAGGCATCGTTCCAGCGCCCCCTCATCGCCGACGGCGAAGGCGGCTCCCTCCGCTAGCAGCGCCTCGGCCACTGCGGAATTGCCGTGGCGCGGCCCGAATATCACCGGGATGCCGGCGGCGGCGGGCTCCGCGACGTTGTGAACGCCCGTGGAAAATCCGCCGCCCACGTAGGCAATGCTGCCCGCCCCGTAAAGCGTGGCAAGGACACCCACGGTATCCGCCAGAACGACGCGGGTCTCGGCCGGGGAATCCTCGCCGGCCAACAGCGACAGCCTTTGGGGGGCATGCGCGGCAAACTCAGCCTCCAGGGCGTGCAGGCGGGTTTCCGACGGCTCATGGGGCACGACCACGATGCGCAGATGCGGGAAGCGCTCCAGGGCCCTTTGCACCACGGGCACCCAACGCGCCTCATCCGCCGGCCAGGAACTGCCCACCACGATCACCGGCACCCGGGATGGGTCGTACGAGGCTGGCAGGGCCAGTCGCGCCGCGTTTGAGACGCGCTCAATGGCGGTATCGACACCCGGATCGCCACCCACGGAGAGGGCACCATGGCCCGGCACGAGCCGCGCCAGCCGCCCGCGATCCGCTTCGCCGACGGCCAGAATCTCGTGCAGGCGCCGGTAGAGATGGCCGTAAACGGCCCGGCCCAGGGGGTTGACGAGCCGGAAGGAGTCCTCGCCCAAGCGTGCGGCGACAAGAAATACGGGAGTTCCGCGGCGGCCGGCTTCCGCGATCAGGCCGGGCCAGACATCGGCTTGCACGAATATCAGCGCGCTGGGCTGCAGCACGTCCCACATTCGGCGCGCCGCACCGGGAAAATCGGGGGGCAGGACATCTGCCCAGACCAGCTCCGGCCAATCGGCCAGCCGGGTGATCCAATCCAGTCCGCTCACCGAGGTCAGAGTCATGGCCACCTGGGCACCGCCATCGCGGCAGCGGTTCATGACCGGCTCCGCCTGGAGCAATTCGCCGGCACTGGCCACGTGAAACCAGATCAACGGCCGGGACGTATCGCGCCGGGTGGCGGCCTCCCGCAATCGCTTGCGGATTCCGACCCTTGCCCAAAGCGATGCCCGCAGCTTGGGATGAAAAATCGCGGCCAGACCTGCCAAAACCAGGGCCGCGGGCAGAGCCAGCCGGCCGTATGCGATAATTAAAATGCGAACTAGCACGACGCCTCGCCGGACAACCCGGGGGCCGATACCCCTGACCGGCCAGGCAAACCTGCCAAGATGGCGGCGAGCACGGTATCGGGCTGGATCAGACGCAGGCAGGCCTTTCGCAGCGGGTGTGTGCAGCGGCCCTCTCCCAAGCGGGTGCAAGGGCGGCAAGGCAGGCTATACTCAATTACACGGCTGGTGTCTCGGGCGGGGAAATAGCCCAACTCTCGTGTGGTGGGGCCGAAAATTACGATCACGTCGACACCGACCGCCTCGGCCAGGTGCGCCATGCCGGTGTCATTGGCAACCAGCAGATCGGTGAGGGTGGCGAAGTGGGCCGATTCCAGCAAAGACGTTCGACCCACGAGGGAAACGGCGGACGCTCCCAACGGCGCGGCCAGGGCCTCTGCCTGGCGATCCTCCTTGCCGCCGAAGATCACGACGCCCCCCCCGGTCTCGCGAACGAAGGCCGCCATCAGTTCAGCAAAGCGGGCGGAAGGCCACCGTTTCAAGTCCCAGGCTGCCACTGGAGCCACGCCAAGCACCGGCAGTCCCGTGTCGTGCCAGGCTCGGATGCGAGCCAACGGCTCGGCAAAGCGGCCCGCGAAGGTGTCGTCACGCCGCAGTGGTTCCAGGGAAATTTCCGTGCCCAGCCCGTCGTCTCGCACGCCATAGGGTGCGAGGGCCGCGAGGAAATCCTCCTCCTTTCGCCGGGGAGAGCGGTAGGTATTGATTCCGAAGCGCACCAGGAGAAACCGCTGGCCGGTGCGTTTGGTGTAGGCGGTACGCGGCGCCCCGATCCACGACGACAAAAGACGGCTGCGCAGGCTTTTGTGAACATCGGCAATCAGGTCCCAGCCTTCCCGGCGAAGTTGGCGGCCCAGCCGCCACAATCCGTACAATCCCTCCCGCCTGCGATATCCAATGGCCCGTTCCAGGTGAGAATTTCCAGCGATCAGCGGCAGGTGATTCTCCGCGGTAATCATGGTCACGTGGGCATCGGGATAGGCGGCCTTAACCAGACGCGGGAGGGCCGTGGCCTTGACCACGTCGCCGAGCGAACTGAAACGGATGATCAGGATTCTCGCTGCGGCGGGAAGCCTCATAGCCTCGGCGTCATGCCCAGCGGGGACAAGTGCAGGGGAGACACCGCTGCTCGCTGAGTATTTGAACGGCTCGTCTCTGAACGGTTTGTCTTTGAACAGTGGAATGCTAGGATTCATCGGGATTCAGGCAGGGCACACCCTCTAAGAAATCGGGGAAGCCCGGCGTATTGTCAAGCGAATTGAAGGGCATCGGCTATGGCGTCGGAACGACACGCCGGGCCGATCGGTAAAGCGGCCAAACGGAGCGGAATGGCGACGATAGCCTCTCTTGCAGAAAAGGTAGGGCTTCCCTTCGAGGGTGACGGCACTCTGGAGATATCGGGTGTCAGCCACCTGAACCGGGCCCGCGAAGGCGATTTGAGTTTCGTCCAATCGGAAGCCTACGTCAAACAGGCCCTGGATTCTCCCGCACGCGCCGTGATCGCGCCGGAAGGAATGGACGTGCCCGGAAAAACGGTAATCCGCTCACCTTATCCCCAACTCACCCTGGCCCGGATCACCACTCTGCTGCATCCCCTTCCGGAGCGAAAAACGGGGATCGACCCACGGGCCGCAATCGGTGAGGGTTGCCGCATCGCGCCCAGTGCGACGATCCATCCTATGGCCGTCGCGGCGGAGGGCGTTGCGATCGGCGAGCGTAGCGAGGTCTACCCGGGCGTTTACCTGGGGGTTGGCGTGGTCGTGGGCGACGACTGCGTATTGCACGCCAATGTCACGGTGGAATGGGGTTGCCGGATCGGAAACCGGGTCGTCATTTACGCAGGAACCGTCATCGGATCCGACGGCTTCGGATTCTTACCACACGAAGGACGACATGAGAAAATCCCCCACGTGGGCAACGTTGTGATCGAAGACGACGTGGAAATTGGCGCCAATTGCGCCATCGATCGGTCCACCTACCGCAGCACCGTCATTGGCAAGGGCACGAAGATGGATAACCTGGTGCATATCGCCCACAATGTCGATGTCGGCCCCTATTCCCTTTTCTCCGGCCAGACCGGAATCGCGGGTACATCCAAGGTGGGCGAGTACTTTACCATCGGCGGTCAGGCGGGCGTGGCCGGACATCTCGAGTTGGCCGACCGGATTACGGTCGGACCAAAATCGATCATGACCCGCCCTGGAACCCCCGGCGAGATCTATTACGGATTTCCGGCGCGGCCGGCGCACCAATGGCGGCAGTCCATCGCGCAATTCAATGCTTTGCCGCGGCTGGTCAATCGCATCAATCGGCTGCTCGGATCGAAGACCGAAGATTCGGAGCAATAAGCCACCCCCACGCTATATTTCAACCAGCATTGCCTCAAACAGGTTTGCCCCAACCAGCAATGTCTCAACCAGCAATGCCTCAACGAGTAATGTCTCATCCAGCGGAAAACATGATCGAATCACAACGCCACCTTTTTTCCATCCCCGACTCGGTCCATTACATCAATTGCGCCTTCATGGCACCGCTGATGAAATCGGTGGAGGAAGCCGGCATCGCGGGCGTACGGAGTAAATCAGCGCCGTGGAAGATTGGTGTTGACGAATTTTTCGCACCGGGCGAGGAATTGCGGCGGCTCGCCGGCCGCCTGGTCAACGCCCCACCGGAACAGGTCGCCTTGACCCCGGCGGTGAGCTATGGAACGGCCATCGCGGCCAACGCGATCACCTTGCGCGCGGGCCAGAATGTGGTCGTGCCGGCCGAGGAATTTCCCAGCGTGATCTATGGATGGCGCCAGCGCTGCCAGCGCGATGGAGCGACGATGCGCACAGTCCCTCGCCCGGAACAGGACGAAGCGCAAGGGAGCGCCTGGAACGCCCGAATATTGGAAGCCATCGATCAAGACACGGCCGTGGTGGCCCTTTCCATTGTCCATTGGACGGATGGCACCCTGTTCGACCTGGAGTCGATTGGCCGGCGGGCTCGGGATGTGGGAGCGGTTTACATCGTCGATGGCACCCAATCGGTGGGTGCTTACAGCTTCGATTTTGACGCCATCCGCCCCGATTTGCTTCTTTGCGCGGGCTACAAATGGTTGCTGGGTCCCTACAGTCTGGGCGTCACTGTCGTGGGCGAGCGTTTTCTGGATGCGGAACCCTTCGAGCACAACTGGGCCAACCGTGCCCAGAGCGAGAATTTTTCCGGCCTGGCCGACTACAAGGATGCCTACCAGCCGGGGGCCCGGCGCTACGATGTGGGGGAGCGGGCCAATTTCGCCTTGGTGCCCATGCTCAACACAGCTTTGACACAAATCCTGGAGTGGGGTGTGGATGCGATCCAGGAATATTGCGCCCGGCTCGTCGCCTTGGTGGAAAGCCGGTTGGCGGACAGCCCATACCGGTTGACGGCGGCGGGTGACCGGGGAGCGCACCTGTTCGGCATTCGGGTACCCGATCCGGATCGGCTGCCCCATATTGAGGACGAATTGCGGCGGCGCAACGTATTCGTCTCCCTGCGCGGCACCTCGATTCGCGTCTCGCCTCACCTGTACAATACCGAATCGGACATGGCCGTACTTGCCGAAGCATTGCTGGCCGCCGTGGATTGAGCCGTTGGCGGGCCAGGAGAAAATACCGGTCACACCGGCGGTGCGTGTGCTGCGGGCCATGGGCGTGGCGTTCGAGCCTTATTTTTACCCCTACGAGGAAAAGGGAGGCGCCCCCCACGCCGCGGAAGCGCTGGGGCTGCCGTTGCACCAGGTCATCAAAACCATCGTCTTCGAGGACGAGACCGGCAAGAACCTGATCGTGCTGCAGCACGGTGATCGCGATACCTCCACCCAGACATTGTCCCGCCAATTGGGGGTGAAGCGGCTGCGGCCAGCCTCGCCGCAAAATGTACTGCGCCTGACCGGATACAAGGTGGGCGGCACTTCGCCCTTCGGCACGCGCACGTCCCTGCCCCTATACATGGAGACGTCAATTGGCGAGCTGTCCATGATCTACGTCAACGGCGGTAAGCGCGGATTTCTGGTGGGGATATCGGCCAGGGAATTGCTGCGGCTGACGAATCCTCAATTGATCGCCGCAGCGATCGCCAAACCCCCGAGAGGCTGAAGGAGAAGCCGAACCACCTTGAATACAAAAAGGGGGGACGTTAAGCCAATGGGGCCGGTTGTGAGCGACCCACGAGGCCACGAACTCAAAAGAATACCGGCTCAATAGTCAATAGAAAAAGATGGTGCCCTTGGGCCGGAAAAGCGAGGTTGAAATATTCCACCCGGACAGGCGCGGATGGGGGGAGGAGACCCATCCGGGCGGAATGATCGAATCGATCAGGAGCGGGCGATCTCTTTCAGCCTGGCCACATCGCGGATGGCTATCCGGCGGCGGCTGGTGAGAATCATCTGCATAGATTTGAAATCGAGAAGAACGTAGCTGACGGTCTCCCGGGTCGCCCCGATCAGGTTGGCAATTTCCTGATGGGTAATGGGGTACGCGATATCCAACACCCTTTCGCCACCGGGCGCATCCACTGGCTGGCCATGTTGCTCGGCGAGGGCCAGCAACTGCTCGGCCACCTTGGCATGGGCGTTTTTGAAGAGGAGCGATTCCATTTTTCGCTCCGCGAGACGGTTTTTGAAGCTGACGATCCGCGTGAACATCATCGCCAATTCGGCGGATTCCTGAACTTGGTGCAGGAATTTCGTTTTTCCCAGCGCGAGCAATTCCGTACACCCGCGGGCCATGGCGTAACCGGCGCGCAAGGAGTTGGTGAGCAACTCGCATTCTCCGACAATCTCGTTTTCACCGAATACGCCGAGGGTGAATTCCCGGCCATCGGCATTGATATTGTAAAGCCGGATTTCTCCACTCACAACCAGATAGACGTGAGTGCTTTGTTCCTCCGGCATGTAGAGCAACTCGTTCGCGCCCAATTTGATGGGCGTGCCCTTGGCGAAGACGGTGGACAGGGATATGGGATCGAACGGCGGAATGAGCGTTCCTGCAATGTATTCGCTGGCGATCATGGTGTCTCTCCCAGTAAGGAGTTCAGACTCGCTTTTCTGCCCCGGCGCGGCCGGGACGGATGCTGTCCTTTTAATCGCTCCCGATCGTGGGCACCCCGGTCGGCGCCCGATCGATTTCTGATGACACCTTCCCAGATATTCTATGCCGTTCCACCCAATTTACCGCGAACGGTCGTATAGAGTCGCCAACGGTAGATTAGGGCGTGGGAATGGACGCCGTGGAAGAATTATTCGAATAAGGGGGGGCCGTAACGGATCGGAGGACGAGCAGGACGGGCGGACGCAACCCGGAGAAATGATAGCGCGCCGGGCACATCTGCAAAGTGGCTGGCACTTGTGGCTCTACTTGCCGTGATCACATGATATATCCAGCTTGTTGCAAGACCCTGGCGGCCCTGATCCGGATATATTTCTCGTCTTCGGCGGGAAGCCGTGGGTTACGTCGTCGTGGTGGTCGTTTTGGCTTTGCCCCCGGCCCGAAATTTCAACGCGCTGTAAATGAACTGGTTGACCGGAGTAGCCACGCCCAATTGCCTGCCAAGTCTGGCGGCGGTGCCGTTCAGGGCTTCGAGCTCGAGTGGACGTCCCTGCTCCAAATCCAGCAGCATGGATGGCTTCATGTCCGGGCCAGCTGCCTCGGCGAAGGCGAGGGTTTCCTGGCAGATATTTTCCGGCAGGCCGATCCCCTGGTGGCGGGCCAGCGCTTCCACCTCGTTCATGCACCCGATGAACAGGGTGCGGGTGTCCGGGTCGCCGAGCACCGTGCCCATCGTAGCGCCGGTCAACGCGGCGACGCCCGAGGCCGCGGCGATGAATAAATATTTGCGCCAAAGCTCCCTGGTGATGTCATCCACCTGTCGCGCATCGATGCCGGCGTCGCGCAGGGCTGATTCGATCACCGTTCCGCGGCCGGCCGCCGGCCGGTTCAATTCGCCAATGAGGATGCGGTCGAAGGAACTGACCTGGCGAATAACCCCAGGTTCCGCAACGGATGCGGATACGTAGGCCAATCCACCCATGACGCGTTCCGGAGCGATTGCCCGGCCAATTTGTAGAGCGGCATCTACGCCGTTGAGAAGAGGAATTACGGTGGTTTCACTGCCGGCCAAGGGCTTGATCGACTCGATGGCCCTTGGGAGGTCGTAAGCCTTGACCGCGACAATCACCAGATCCGCCGGGCCAAAGCTCAGGGGATCGTCCGTCGCAGCAACTTGGGGCAAATGAAATGAATTCTGCACCCCTTCCACTCGTAATCCATGGCGGCGGAGTGCGTGCAAATGGGGGCCCCTGGCGACAAAGCAGACCTCATGACCCGCCGTGGCCAGCCTGCCGCCATAGTAGCCCCCCACCCCGCCGGCACCCATGATGACTACCTTCATGCGACTGTTCGTTCCGCCGTGTATTCGGCCAGGGTCGTATTAAGATTCGGGGGATGGAACGTTGCAGGACGAAAGAATAGGGACCGAATGCAATTCGGCCAGAATATCGGCCGCAACGTAGACCGGCGATAGCGCCGATATTCCGAGTCAGTCCCCCTCTGGCTACGAAAAACGGCGCGGAAATTCGAGCGTGTCGCGGCATTACGATGGCTGCTGTGGAAAGGGGTCAGCGGCCTTGATGGAGATGCTCTATCGCCAGGGTTTTATGCGCTTCGAAATCGACCGGGACGGTCACTGGCTCCGCGCCGATCATGCCACGAATTTCGCGGAAAAATTCATGTTCGGACTCCTCGCGGATCTTATCCGCCTTGAGCACCAGCGATAGCACGACCATCGCCGCTTGCCGGGCCGGTTCGACGTCGATGGCCTGGCAGGCTTTCCGGTCGTCTAAATCACGATACCATCGCTCGTGGCGAAAATTTTTCATCTTGGCTGCTTTGGCCAGATCCTCGACCAGTTTACGTTCTTTGGGGACGACCTGCCCGTCTACGATAGCCATTCGGTCTGCGAGAAAAATGATCGGTTCCACGTATTTTCGATGCAAAACCCTGGTGGGATGCACAACTTGGCTTTCGCCTTGTTCGACTGTCATCACTCCTCATTTCTTGAGTTGAGCAACCGGTTCCACCCGGCTCTATGGCTCCATAGGTGGAGGTTCCCGGGCCTGACCCGCCGATTTTCTCGCGTTTCATCATTAAAACGCAGGAGATCGCAAGGTAGATCCATTTAAACGGCATCCCATCCGAAATGGATCGGACCGAAATATATTGACTACGCCGTGTTCTGTCAAAGCAAATCCAGGGAGCGGTTTCGCGTCACACGATTTTCCCAGGTCGCCGCCGATGAAAAGCCGAATCGCTCCAGGAGTGCCAACGGCCTGCCACCAGCGTACCCATCGGCACGGGCGCATCTCCACGCTCCAGAGCCCGTCGCAAGTCCGGCCATGGTTGCTCGAAAGCGACCGCATCGGCGAAGGCACCGGTCGCCAACACCCCGGTATCACCTCCGAATCCGGCCATTCCAGCCGCCTGAATCGTGATGGCGCGCAGTGCCGCCTCGGCGCCGATCCTTTCTCTGAGATTCCAGGTGCGGCCCTCCCGGTCTTTCCGCGAAACGGCCGCGGCCACATGGCGCAGGAGATTGCTGGGGGCCGCAGGCGCGTCGCTGCCGATGGCCGTGGTTTTGGCGGCCCGGGTGATGGACCCGATGGGGAACAACCAAGCCCGTTCCGAGGCTGGCACTGTGTGCCAATATAGGCCGCCCTGCTCCCACATCATCGCGGGCTGGACACAGACCCCGACCCCATGCTCGACGAGCGAATCCAGCAGATGGGGCGCCACGGAATTGAGGTGTTCCAGGCGCACGATGGGCCGGGGGCCAACTGGTGGAATGCCGGCCCGCACCAGGGCGTCCAGCACCACCGCCATACTTTCGCTTTCCACCGTGTGAATGGCCGTTGCCAGCCCCTGCCGTGCCGTGCGGCGCAACGTCAAGGCCAATCCTGCAGCGGACGGCTGAAGGGTATCGTTGCGCAACATGATCTTGACTCCAGCTATCCCCACAGGGGCGGAGGTGGCAACCGGCCCTAGCTTCGGGTCTTGCACCAGCGTGTCGTGGCCCAACCATAGCCTTACCCTCTGGTAAATTTTTCCGGCGGCATGCTGAGCTTCCCACCACGCCAGGTCCTCGAGTCGATTCGAGACGGTGAGATCGGCGAAAGCGGTCACACCTTCCCGCAACAACTCCCGCGAGGTTTCCTCGATGGCATTGGTGGTCGGCGGCGGCCGATTGGCGCGAAGGCGGTCGCCGACCCATGATTCCATCCCGTACCCGACTCCGCTACGGCGATCCCCGTCGGTTTCCAACGAGCCGGCGCCAGGTGGGTCATGCCTGCACCCGAGACGGCGCAAGGCCTCCGTGTTGAACACACTCATATGACCGCTGCGATGCCTGAGCCAAAGGGGCCTGCCGCCCGTTACCCGGTCGAGGGCTTCTATCGGGGGCAAGGCGCCGAAACCTGACTTGCGATGCTCCAGGCCGTGGGCGAAGACCCAATCGGCGCCTGCCGTCCCGCACCGGGCAGCCAGAATTTCCAAGAGAGCCTTGCCATCCGCGGCGGCACTGCAGTCAAGCGAGGTTTTGCGCCGTACGAGGGCCTTGAAGTGCAAATGGGCGTCAACGAATCCTGGTAATAGACACCCACCCCCCAGGTTCACGATCGCCGTATCGGCCCCAGCCAAGCGCATCATGGCCTCGTCGGTGCCCGTGGCCGAGATGTGCCGGCCGCAAACCGCCAATGCGCTGCTCCTTCGGCGCCGGAAGCCCCTGTAGCGCAGATCGCAGCCGGTAAGGAGCAAGTCGGCGGCTTTCGCTTTCGGTCGTGACATGCGGCCCGCCTCAACGGTGGGAGTCGTAAACCAATTGCGTTTCGCCCGAAGGCGTTGTGAATCTAACATCAGCAGGGTCTAATATTGCACAGCCAACCTTGATTCGTTGCGTGTTGCCGGCCTTTTGGGGCAATTGGGCTCGCTCGCAGAAAAATGACGGCGATGAGATAAGATAACAACCTGACAGCATTGGCCGAAAGACCGATTGGGGTGGGAAATCCCGAGGTTGGCACCCGATTGCCCTACCCTCCGGTGACCCGCAAAAATGGAAATTCCGCATACAGCAGGTTTTGTCGCATAACCAGGCAGGTACGGCCCGCAAGAGATCCGATTCCATGGACGCCGATACTATGGCCGTAAGGCATGGACGCCGCACCGCATTCCGGCGATTCCGAATATTCTGCGAACAGGCTGACCAGTGATCGCTCCCCGAAGACTGAACGGGCGGAGTGAGGAGTGATGGTGCTGATGGGCGATAGGGTAATAAGAGTAACGGATGAGATAGCCCGTCTTTCCCCCAAGGGAAAACCCCGGGCAGGCGGCGACTCTACCTGACCCGGCCCAAAAAACGGGCGACGGGCATTAATTCTACAAGGAAGGGAAAAACTATCGCCGCTTGCCGGCGACAGATTCTTTTAGCCCTTTACCGGGGCGAAAGCGGGCAACCTTGGACGCTGGAATCGTCATTTCCTTGCCGGTTTGCGGATTCCGGCCTTTCCGCCTGGCACGTTTGGCGACGGAAAACGATCCAAAACCGGTGAACGATATCGAACCGCCCTTGCTTAACAGGGCTCGGATTTCATTCAGCGTCGTGTCGACCACCTTGGCCGTCTGGGCCTGACTGAGGCTGGTTTTTTTTGCTACCTTGGCTAGCAGATCTGCCTTGGTCATAGCTCCTCCTTGAGGTGAATGTAGCCGGTATCGGCTCCTCTGGGGCATGCATCGAATTCCGTATCGATGTATCGCGCCTGAACGCGGATCAATTGACGGCGCCGGCGCTTCGTCCCGGCTGGAGCCGGTTCGAACCCGTTGGTGGACGGGAGAGCTTACTCGCTCCCACCTCCAGTATTTATCTATAAGCCAATATTTGGAAAGAGGCAAGGAAAATCCTTTCCTGGAGCGGGTTTTTTTAATAATATAAACGTGGCGTCAAAATATGTGTCGCGCCGCGACAGTAATCAAAGCCCCTTGCGGGGAATTTACGAATTCGATTTACGGTAAACACCCGGGAAATACGCACGGCGGGAGTTAGCCCGCTTAGCGCAGTTGCCCTGGAAACCGGAAACCCTTACTGCTAGAACCATTGGACAGAGAACGTCCGGGGATGCCAATAATACTATGGTCTGAAAGCCCGAATTTCGCACCGGATCTAAGCGGAAGAAAGGATCATTCGCGGCCACAACCTATGATTTCCGAATGCGCCGGATGGTGCAGGAAAGGCGGCGGAGCCGTAGCCCAGAGAGCAGGCCTTTCCCTGCGGGGAATCTGGCGGGCCTCGGCGGCCGTACCGCCACATAAAAATATCGAGGTAGAAATTCAATGAGCCGCTCCCACGGGGAATTCGAGTTGATCCGCCGCCTGGCCGCGCGCGTAGGCGAGTGCGAAGCGGCCGATGTGGTGGGGATCGGAGACGACGCGGCCGCGGTGCTCCGGGACGGGAAATGGCTGCTGCTCACCTGCGACATCGCCGTGGAGGGGCGGCATTTCCGCCTGGGGAAAGCCGCTCCGGCCGATGTGGGGTGGAAAGTCGCATCGGCGAACGTCAGCGACATCGTGGCATGCGGAGGCAAGGCCGAACACGCATTGATCTCCCTAGGCGTCCCGCCCCATGTGTCCGAGGATCAACTGGAAGCGCTTTACGGGGGCATTGCCGAGGCTGCCCAATCCTATGGATTTTTTGTGCTGGGCGGCAACGTATCGCGGTCGCAGGAGCTGATCGTGGACGTATTCATGACCGGTACCGCCCAGCGGTTCATTCCCCGCGGCGGCGCCCGCCCCGGAGACCGGATCGCCCTTAGCGGACCCCTCGGCGACAGCGCGGCCGGATTGGAGCTTCTGGATGTGCGGCAGCGGGCGGCAGCAAATGATCATGAAAACCGGCTGATCCGCAGCCATCTGCGGCCCCGTGCCCGAGACGACCTTGTTGAATCGCTGCAGCAGGGAGCCAGCGCAGCCATCGATATCAGCGACGGACTTTCCTCAGATGCCGGCCACTTGGCCGAGGCGAGCGGCGTGCGCCTGGATTTGGAACGCAGCCGCCTGCCTGTTTCCCCCGACTTGCAAGCATTCGCCCGATCCCGCGACGCCGCCCATTGGAAGTGGGTGCTTCATGGAGGCGAGGATTATCAGATCCTGTTCACGTTCCCCCGGGAGCACGATCCCGTGTTCGAAGCGGCCGGAATCGCCGTGGTCGGCGAGGTACGTGCTGGCCATGGGGTCTACCTCGATGGCGAGATGCTGATCCCCGAAGGGTGGGATCACTTGGCCGAGTAGGTTATCCTGCCGCCCGCTGTTTTCTTAGCCATCCTGGCCCAAGATCACTCATCGACAAGGGTGGCCATAAGCAGCCGCCATCGAAGATCCGGCGAATTTGTTCCTCCAACCGCATCTGTTGTTCCAGCCGCATCTGTTCCTCCAACTACGCTGTGCCGCCGATATCGTAATCAATCCGCCTATTTGCGATACACAGCCCGCTTGAGCCGCCGCCATTCCCGCTGCAGGAATGCCTGCTCTGCCGTCGTGCCCGGCCGGCCGAGGATGGCGTTGCGGTGGGGGAAACGTCCGAATCGGCGGATCGTTGCCAAATACAGATCGGCGATACCGGCAGAAGGCAGCAACGATGAATCTTCTTGCACCAGCTCATGGATGAGTGGATTGATCCGCTCCTGCCGCTCGATGTCTTCCGCGTGCATCCACGGGACCGCCGCGTAGTAGCGCTCTAACGGGGCAAAGCCTTCCCATCCGCCCTCGTGTAAGAATCGCGCTGTGAGCTCCTGGGCTTCCCTATCGGTATCGTAGGCCTCCGGCCGATCGCGGAAAAGATGCCGCGGCACCTGATCCAGCAAGAGAATCAAGGCCAGCCGCGGCCGGTGTTCATCCCCCCACGAGTCCAGTTCTCCGGCCCTGGCCAGGCGGTATGATTCGCCCAGGTTCGATCCAACCCGCACGTCGTCCTTCTTTCCCGGCTTTCTCAGGGAAAACCAGAATGACAGGACCGATTGGAAATCCGCGTGTGGGGAGGTCATAGGGATCGGGTTCAGTCTTGACAGTCTGTGCCAAGCCCTACACACGCTCGGCAAGTTACCGCTTGGCCTTGGCGATCCAGGTTTCGAGCCGCCCGAGCCCCTCGTGGATGTTTTCCTCGGAGGTGGCATAGGAGAAGCGAACGTGGTGCCCCTCGCCATCCGGCGGGCTGCCGAACTGACGGTCGGCCAGCACCGCCACGTTGGCCTCGTAGAGCCAACGCTTGCGCAACGCCTCGGCGTCTTGGGCCCCGCAAAGGGCGCACAACTCGCTCACGTTGGGCCATACGTAGAACGCGCCGCCGGGTTTCAAGGTATCGATGCCCTCCAGGGTATTGAGGCCCTCGACGATGATGTTGCGCCGACGGGTGAAGCTTTCCATCATCTTGCGGTGCTCGTCCTGGGGGCCGGTGAGCGCCTCCACTCCCGCCCACTGGGTGATGGAGCCGGCGCAGGAGTCGGTGTTGGTGATCCACGTGGCGAAGTGGCCCGCCAGAGCGGCATTGGCCGCGTACCCCAGCCGCCACCCGGTCATCGCGTAGCTCTTGGACGCGCCATCCAGCACAATGGTGCGCTCGGCCATGCCCGGCACCGAGGCGATGCTGGCGAACTCGCCATCGTGCATCATCTGTGAATAAACCTCGTCGGAGAAGACCCACAGGTCCGGATAGGGCGCGACGATTTCGGCAATGGCTTCCAGCTCCGCGCGGTTCAGTGTGCGCCCCGTGGGGTTATGCGGAGAATTGAGCATCAGCAGCCGCGACCGCGGCCCCACCTTGTCCCGCAGGGTATCCAGGTCGAAAGAAAACGCCTCGCGTTCCACCAGGGGCAGCGCCACCGGCACTGCGCCGCAGGCGATGATCTGGCTTTCGTAGATGGGAAAGCCGGGATTGGGATAGAGCACCTCGTGGCCCTGGCCGTGATCGGTAGTGGCCATGATCGTATACTGGATGAAAGGCTTGGCGCCGTTGGCCACGGTCACATGATCCGCCTCCACCGCGATGCCCCGCGTCCGCGAAAGATAAGCTGCCACCGCGCTGCGCAGCTCAGGGATGCCCGCCGATGCGGTGTAACCCGTGTGGCCGGCATCCATGGCGTCCTTGGCCGCGTCGATGATGTGGCCGGGTGTGACGAAGTCGGGCTGGCCGATAGCGAAGCTGATGATCGGACGTCCCTCGGCGATGAGCTTGTTTACCTCCGCCAGCACCACGAAGGCATGTTCGGTTCCCAGGCGCTGTGTGCGCTTCGAAATGGGTGGCATCCTGTTATCTCTCGATTTTGGGAATAGGGTGGCCACCTCAGGGCCAGCAACCCACGACCCCAGGCCCAATGGCCGTATGTAATGCCTTCCGTGGTGAAGATCAAGCACAACGGATCGAATCCAGGGATTATCCGTTGATCTCGTATCAATCTGAGATCATGGCTCTTCCCTCCAGATCATCGGTAGCGAGGATCGAAATCCCATTCACACCAGCAGAGCGAGCACATCCCGTTGGGCTTTTCAAAACCATGCGGCACACCGAATTTTTCGCCCACCAGCACAGCAATTTATTTCCCAAAAATCGCTGAGACGAACCCGTACCGCACGGGTGGCAATCGGCGAAATCGCGGGACAGGTTTTCGGTTCGGCGACCTTCCAATGAATAAAAATGCAGGCCCCGATCGTGACGATTGAATCGAACGGAATTGGCTATACTGGCATCGGCGGCGATTCGGTCAGAAATTGTATTCCAGACGCACCCAGGTCAAGGTTTTGTTCGACGCTGTGTTGTCGCCCAGATCATTGCCGCTGTCGGCTACGTAACCCGCATACTTGATCAGGCCCTTCAGATTTTCGGCCAGCTTGGTCGCCACCAGCAGATCCAGTTCGCTGCCGTAATTGTCGCTTTCCGATTCCTGTTGAAACTGATGGAAGCGCGCCAGCAATTTGTAGCCCGCCACGGTGCCGTCAACATGAAGATAGGTGTCCTTTAGCCCGTTGGTCAGGTTACCGCCGTTCGTGGCTGGAAATTGATCCGCCCAACCGTTGAAGGCATGGGCGGTACTGAACAACGTATCGAAGGCCCGTGCGCTGTTGGTCGCGCCGGAGATTTCACCGTAGCCCACCCCCAGTTTTACCCCCACGACCGTAGCCGAAACGAATCCGTTGAGCATGGTGCCCCCGTCCGAACTGTTGTCCGCGTAGCCGCTTTGGGCCGAGTAATCGGCCTCGTAGCTCACAGGGCCGCCGCTACCGGTGATGCGGGCGCCCAAGGTGGAGAGGTCGCGGTCGCTGTCCGTGCCCCCTCTCGAATCCAGTAAAAAGTTGTAGAAGCTCAACCGGTGCTCTTCGATGCCCTCGTAGACCGTTTCCAGGATGACGAAATGCTCCAAGTCGACCTCGGTATTGAAAATGGTCTTCACCCGCCAAACGCGGCCGACGATGAACTTCAGATCCGCCAGGGAGTCGTTGGTAACCAGGACGGCATCGAAGCTCTGGTTGTGCTGGCGCCAGCCGATGTTGCCCACCAACCGGTGGTTGTCCAGGATGATCTCCTGCCGCCCCAGCCGCACCTGTGTATCGGGGAGGGCCTTATTTTCCAGATAACCCTCGTACACGGCCGTGCCTGTCGGATCGGCGATGGTATCGAAATCCGCATCCTCGGGCGCGTAATCCTGCAATCCCGTCGGGCGCACGTCCTGGAAGTGCAAAAACGCCGTGGTCTGGCTCCAAAATGGCGCCGTGCGATAGCCCAGTCTGGTGCGCAGGATCAGTCCAGACGCGGCTTTTGTTCCACCCTCCAGATCGGCCGTCTCGTAGCTCCAACGCAAATTTAATGAAGGCTCGCCGTTTTTCAGTGCGTCCAGTAGCGGCTCTGCATCGACCGTTGGTACGAGTAAACCGGCCATATAAACGACAAGAATCAATCGGAACAGTTTGCTGGACATGACACTCCACGATTACGGTTTGAACCCGCTTGCGGCCGAGCGAATTACGGAGCCAGCCTACTACGAGAACCTTTCTATATGCCGGGGCAGCCGAAATAAAGCTTTCTCGGATCGCCGTAAATCCTGCCACAGGCACGGGCGCACTGAACCGTCGGTCAATGGCGAAGGGCATCGGCGGCAGGGCAATCGCATCGGGGCCGTGCCTACTGCCTCCTTTGAGCGACAAACCTGAGCGACAATTCGGTTTTCATCGTCCCGCTTCTCTGGTATGAATTTCACTTGGCGGCGGCCCTTGTGCAAGGCGTCTCCCGATGTCAAAGGAGAATCTCCGAGACCGCTTGGTCGTCATACGCGTTGTCTATCTAATAGTTGTCTACCCGATACGGGAAGAAACCGGACCGAGGCCGGCAAATCCCGGCAAGGGCCTGTGTCAGTCTGGTTAGGGAGTTAATCATGAGTGTGCTGATCAAAAACGGGCGGGTCGTCACCGCGATCGACGATTACAAGGCCGATATCTATATCGGCGAATCGCAGGTGGACGTCATCGGCAAAACCCTGGTCATGGAGGCCGACACCGTCATCGACGCCACGGACAAGCTGGTCATCCCCGGCGGTGTGGATCCCCATACTCATTTGGAAATGCCATTCGGTGGAACGACGACCTCCGACGACTTCGTAACCGGTACACGGGCTGCGGCCTTCGGTGGAACCACGACGCTTATCGACTTCGCCATCCAGTTCAAAGGCGCCTCCACCCTGGCGGCGCTGGATACCTGGCACTCCAAAGCGCAGGGCAAGACCGCGATCGACTATGGCTTCCACATGATCATCACCGACATGCCCGAAAGCCGTTTGCACGAAATGCGCCGCCTGTCCGACGAAGGCGTGACCAGCTACAAGATGTTCATGGCCTATCCGGGAGTACTGCTCTCCGACGATGGCACGATCTTCCGCACCATGCGCAAGGCGGGCGAAGACGGCACCCTGATCTGCATGCACGCGGAAAACGGCATTGTCATCGACGAACTGGTGCAAATCGCCCTGAAAAAGGGCCAGATCGAGCCCAAATACCATGCCTACACACGCCCTACCCGCCTGGAGGCCGAAGGAGTGCACCGTGCCCTGGCCATCGCCGAGGTGGCACAGGCGCCCTGTTACATCGTTCACTTGAGCAGCTACGACGCGCTGGAGCAATTGCGGGCGGCCCAAGCCCGAGGGGTCATGGCCCACGCGGAAACGTGCCCCCAGTATCTTTTGCTGGACATAGGCTACTACGAGCAGCCCGGGTTCGACGCCGCCAAGTACGTGCTCACCCCGCCCCTGCGCGAAAAATGGAACCAGGACGAATTGTGGCGGGGTTTGCGTGGCGACGCCTTGCACGCCATCTCCACCGATCACTGTCCGTTTTGCCTGCGCGAGCAGAAGGAAATCGGCAGGGACGACTTCAGCAAGATCCCCAATGGGGGACCGGGGGTGGAGAATCGGTTGAGCCTAATCTATCATTACGGCGTCGGCGGCGGCCATATCAGCATCAACCGATTCGTCGACCTGACCTCGACCGCGCCGGCCAAAATATTCGGCCTTTTCCCCAAAAAGGGGACCATTGCCGTGGGGAGCGACGCGGACATCGTCATCTTCGATCCCAACCAGGAAGAGACGATCAGCTATTACAATGCCCGCACCCACCACATGAATATCGACTACAACGCCTACGAGGGATTCAAGGTAAAGGGGATGACCGAAACCGTGATCTTACGGGGTAAAGTGATCATCGACCGGGGGGAATACGTGGGCCAGCCGGGCAACGGACAGTTCATCAAGCGCGGGCCCTATGGGGGCATGTATGCCGGTTCGGCCGGTAAAGCGGCAGGGTCCGAAGCCCCGGCGATCGAGAGAAAGGCGGCGGGATTTTCATAAATCGACCGGCCCTGGCGCACGGTGCGGCGAAAGCATCAATAGGATCAAAGGGATTGACGAATTCGGCTCGGCGCAGTCCCTGCTCCCTTCAGCGGTCTATTCCCTGCTCTGCAAATGGACCCTGCAAATTCAGCCAGGTCCATTGCCGTCGCGAGCCGTAGGGTTAAGGGTCCCGGTGGAGGAGCGAAGGGTCTCA
Source organism: SAR324 cluster bacterium (assembly GCA_022574555.1). Lineage (GTDB taxonomy): Bacteria > SAR324 > SAR324 > SAR324 > JACQKK01 > JACZRV01. The sequence continues at coordinate 33,374 of JACZRV010000010.1, read as the reverse complement.
TCGACAGCGACCGTAAATCGGCGCCAGGTCGGTAACACCGAGATGCAGCGACACGCCCATCGTGACATCGTTGCGAACGTGTCCCGGCGTTGAGTTGGCTTGCAACAAACCCCGCATCCAATTGGAACCCGTGGAGAATCAATCCAAACTTTACACCGTGAAATGGCCCCGGGCGGAGCATCACAATACCCGGAGCGTTTCGGGGGTGCTCGTCGAATCCAACGTGCAACGGCAGGTGGCCCTGCATTTTTTTAACGAGACCCGCGAGGTGGACGACGTGGTGGAGTATGGGGAAGACGGCAAGCGCGCCAGCCCCGCGCGCGAGATCACCTACATCCGCGAAATCACCAATACCATGCTGATCAGCGAATCCAGCGCCCGCCAGTTGAAGGACGTGCTCAATGCACTGTATCCCACGCCGATGCCTGAAGAGATCAACTGAGCGTGACGGTGGACGATGGGCCTGGCGCCCACGCATTCCGATGGAGGGCAGTTCCGATGGAGGGCGGTGCTCACGTGGCCGGTTGTTCGGAGCGGATGAAGCGCAGCAGCCAATAGATGAGGTAGAAGACCCCGGTGAGGATGGTCAAGGCGACTACGGCCGTCAGGCGCTCGCCGAATTCGCTATCCAGGGTATAACCGCTTTCCAACAAGTACACGGTCAGGATCTGTACCGCCTGCAAGGTGGCGCCGCCGCTAAGCACGATGGCGGTGAAGGTGGAACCCCGCAACGAACTGAGAACCATCGACTCGACTCGGTGCTCACGCACGATGTGCACCTGGTACGCATGCCAGTGATACGCGCAAAACCCCACGATTCCCGTGATCGCGGAAATCCAGAAGATGATATTGCTGAAACTGATTCCGTTGATCACCGCGGTGAAAAGCACTTCGAACGGTTCGAAGAAATACAGGAAGATCAGGACGATGATGTAAACGATGTATCCGACCAAGGTCCAGAACCACTGCCATCCAGTCATGATCATCCTCTAATGATTTGGTGCGTCTTGCCGGCTGAATTTATTGAATCGGCTATCCCGTGCCGTGATTTGGCGGTTCGCCCCCTGGTGCTGATCGGAGCCCTCGGCCCAGGAGCCATCCGTCGCATATCACGATTGGCCGGGTCGCGGAAGCCTGAGCGAAATTGCATCGCCGATATTTCCCACAGCTTGCGGATCGATAGCGATCAAATCATGGCGCCGACGGGGGACGCCGCGCGTGCCAATCGCAAGCCTGCTCGTAAGCATAGGCAGCCCGCAGCAACACGGGCTCGTCGAACGAACGACCCATCAATTGCAGCCCGATGGGCAGCCCAGCGCGTGTGAACCCGCAGGGGACAGAAATTGCCGGTTGGCCGGTAAACGCGGCCAGGCGGGTCAGCAGCCCCAGGATTTTCTCCCCATTGATTTCGCGGCCGCCGACCGTGGTCGTCGGATCGTCTATTTTCACCGCCGGTGCGGGGCAGGAAGGTGCAACGAGCAGGTCCAATTTTTCCAGGATCGTATTCATCTCATCGATAATCCGCTCCCGGGTCCACCGGGCCGTCACCAGATCGGCGCCCGTCATCTTGCGGGCCAGGTGCAGGCGCCTGACCACGTCCGGCCCCATTAGGTCGCTGTGCAGAGACAGGTGCTGTTCGTGGATGGCGTACGCCTCGGGCAGGCAGATGCGATTCCAGGCCGGGTCCACCTCATCCATGAAGGGCAGCGCCACCTCTTCGATTTCGGCCCCCAGCCCGGCGAGCACGTCGATCGCCCGGCGCACGAGGGGGCCGACTTCCTCGTGCAGATCGTCGAAGAAATAATCCGTGGGCACGCCGATGCGCAGCCCCTTCACGCCGCGCTCCAATCCGGCGGTGTAATCCCGCACCACCGCACCGCGGGTGGAGGGATCGTGGGCGTCCTCCCCCGCGATAGCACCGAGCATCAGCGCCGCATCGCGCACCGTGCGCGTCATGGGGCCACCGTGATCGAATTGCCCGCACACCGGAAATACACCGTGCCGGCTGGCCAGGCCGTAGGTCTGTTTGAGCCCCACGATCCCGCAGAGCGAGGCGGGGATGCGGATCGAGCCGCCCGTATCCGTCCCCAGGGTGCCCGCGGCCAGGGCTGCCGCCGTGGCACAACCCGAGCCGCTGCTGGAACCTCCCGAGCAGTAGTCCGGGTTCCAGGGATTCCGCGCCGAACCGAAGTGCGGATTGGTGCCCGTGGGGCCAAAGGCGAACTCGTGCAGATTCAGCTTGCCCAGCAGCACCGCTCCCGCCGATTTGAGGCGCGCCACGCTGGTGGCGTCCTGCAAGGATATCCGCCCCTTGTCGATGGGCGAGCCGCAGGTCAGCTCCATGCCCTCGGCCTGGAAGATGTCCTTCACCGCCACCGGCACACCGTGCAGAGGCCCCCGGTGATCTCCCCGGGCGATCTCCTCCTCGGCCCGCCGGGCCGCGCTGAGGGCCATATCGGGATATACCGAGATGTATGCCGTCAGGGTGGGGTTGAGGCGCTCGATGCGATCGAGAAAGGCCTGGGTCACCTCCACGGGCGAAACCGCCTGCGAGGCCATGGCCGCACCCAGTTCGGCGATCCCCTTCCATGGCAGATCGTCGGTCATTTCACCGCTCATGGCTCGCTCCACAAAAGTATTTAAATTGCCGTGCCGTGAACATCGCAATCTTCACGGCCTGGCGATCAGCAGCAGCACCAAATAGAGCACGGCGAAACCCAGTTCCTTCCCGATGCCGATGCCATGGAATTCGTTTTCACCCGCGGCGATGAGAGAGATGATCTCCAGAACGAAAAAGATGACCGCCAGGAAGAAAAAGGGCCAGAGCGTGCTCCACCAGGGGATTTCCTCCTCGACGATCTCCTCGGCCTCGGCCAGGGAGGCTTCCGTGCCGTTGTCCTCCGGGCTTTCCCCGTCGCCGGGCGCCTCCGCCTCCCCGGCGGGGGCCTGCCGTGCCTCGACCTGCAACGCCTCGAAGCGGGCCGCGGTCTCCTCCCGCAAAGCCTCCAAAGTCCGGCCCATCTCGTCAACCTCGCTCCGGGCCCGGAAAACCGCGGGCTGACCTCCAGCGAGGGTTGCAGGGACATCCTCCACCGCCGTCCAGATGAGCAGCAGCAGCGGCAGAAGCACCAGGTATCCGTAGCCCACCAAAAAACGATGGCGCGTCACCTTGCGGTCCATCATCCAGAAGGCGAAGAAGAACAATATGATGCCCAGCATGTCCCAAAACAACGCGCCATAGCCGTCCTCCTGGGGCTCGTGCTGGAAGAGGTTGAGGAATCCCAACACCAGCAGGAAGGAGAAGATATCGCAGAATATCCACTCGCGGAAGGTCTCCGCGCCGCCCTTGGGACCCCACGCCCGCGTTGCCTTGTCGAACAGCATCACCACCGCCACGGCGAAGGCGGCCGGATAGATCAGAGACAGCATCAATTGCTGTTGGATTTCCCGCGAAACGTAGACCCAGCAAAGCAACAGGAAGGCCAGGATCAGGATCAACAGACCCAGCAGCCGCACCGCCGATGGCGTTTCCACCGCCGGTCCGGCCTCGGCCGCGGGGGACTCCGCGAGGCCCGCATCGCGGCCGGAAGCACGGCCCCCCCGGGCGACGACGTAAATCAGGAACGCCACCAAACCCGCCGTGGCGATCACCGCCATGATGACGAAAAATGTGATCGCCCGGCCATCCGCCTGCCAATTGGGCAGCAGGGGCTCGCTGTGGGCCAGAAACAGCCACAACAAGGCCAATACGGCCACGATCACCGCCAGCAATGCCAGCAGGCCCGGAGTGAGCAGGACCACCTGCGGGCGCGGCACCGCGCCGGACATCGCTTCTCCGGCCGCCGCCCGCCTGCGCCGGGAGGGCGCCTGGGCGATGAGAAAGATCAGGAACGCCACGAGGCCCACAACCCCGATGGCGGCCATCACCAGAACGAATAGAACGGATTGGTTTTCCACTGCCGAGCCGCTGATAGCCGCTATGCCTGGCGGCTGCGCAACTGGCGCGTTTCGGCGTCGATCACCGATTCGGAATCGGGGTCGATCGCGACGCCGTATGTGGTTCGCGCGATGTCCAGGGAGATGTAGTCGTCGAGGTAATCGCTCAGCACCATTTCCGCATCCCGCTCCTTGGGGTCGCCATACCCGCCGCCGGAGGGCCCCGTGATCTGCACCAGGTCGCCCGCGGCCATCTTGTAGCCCGTAACCTTGGAGGGAAAACTCTCCTCTTGGGGAGTGCCCGGATTCTTGAGCACCCTGCCGGTGAGTCCCTCGTGACCGCCGAAGATGCCGTGAGGCGCTTCCTTGTGCCGGTCGGCCTCACAGGAGAAAAAACCGTCCTCCAAGTAGCGGTTCTCGCGCACGATCCCGATCCCGCCGCGCCATTTTCCGGGGGCCGGGGGATCGGGGCGCAATTCATAACGTTCGTTGCGCAAGGGGTAGTGCATATCCAGTTCCTCGACCGGATTGTTGCGCGTATTGGCCACCAGATTGTCCACGCAGTCCATGCCGTCCTTGCCGAACCGGCCGCCGTAGCTGCCCTCATCCACTTCCAGGTACATCCAGTATTGCTGGCGTTCGGGAACAAAGCCGCTGTAGGAGATGAAATACAACGACGCCGAATTGCCCCCGGTCGCCTTTTCGGGAATCACCGGTGCCAAAGCATGGATCACGCAGTCCACCACGCGCTGAATCTGGGCGAAACGGGAGAAGCAGGCCCGCGGGAAATTGGGATTGAATATCGAGCCCTTGGGGGCGATCACTTTGATGGGGCGGAAGATGCCCTCGTTTTGCGGAATGAACTCCTCGAAGGTCACCTCGTCCAGCAAAAGCGTGCGCACGATGTAATTGCACGCGACCAAAAGGCTGCCCTCGTAGGGCACGTTGAATCCGGTTTCCACCTCGTCGGCCGAGCCGGTGAGGTCGATGGTGATGTCGCTGCCCTCGACGCGGACTGTGACGTTGACCTTCAGCATCTTGTCGCGGTTTTTGCCGTCGTCGTCCAGCCAACCCTCGGCGTGATACTCCCCGTCGGGGATTTTTTCGATCTCCTGCCGGAGCATCTTCTCCGAATAGTCCATCCAATAATAGGCGGTGCCCATCACGGTATCGGCGCCATACTTGTCCATCAGGCCCATGAAGCGCTCTTTGCCCAGCTCGACCGCGGCGATCATGGCTTCGATGTCCGAGCTGTTCATATCTGGCGTGCGCACGTTGTCCTTCATCATTGTCCAGATTTCCTCGTTGCGCTTACCCCGCTCGTAGAGCTTGATCGAGTCGAAAATCTTCGCCTCGGCGAAGATGTCCACCACGTCCACATTGATGCCCGGCGCGGCGCCGCCCATGTCCAACAGGTGGGCGGTGCACGCGGCGAAGCCCAGCAACTCCCCGTGGAGGAAGATGGGCACGGTCACGGCCAGATCAGGCGTGTGCGAGGCGCCGTAGTAGGGATTGTTGTGGATGATCACGTCTCCTTCGTAGATCTTGCCCTTCAAGCGGCGCATGAAGCCGCGGATGTACCAGGGCAGGGAGCCGATGTGCATGGGCGTGCTTTCGCTTTCACACAGCTCGGCGCCTTCCATATCGAAGATGCCGCAACCCAGGTCCTCCGATTCCCGGATGATGCTGGAGTAGGACATGCGATAGAGCACGTGCGCCATCTCCTTGGCGATCGCGTTGAACGCACCGCCCACCACCCGCAGCGTGACCGGATCCAAATGATCGTAAGACGGGTGCGTGCCGTCGCGGAACATCTGACTGACTGTGACAGCTGGTTTCGCAGCCGGAACCGGCAGAGCGTGAGAAATCTTGGGCACGATCTCCGCCACAGGCTGAACCATCGCCGTCACGGAAGCGGGCCGTTCCTGAGGCCGGGAATCGTCTGCCGCCGGTGGCGGAGGTGGCGCCGCCGGCGCGGTCGCCTGCCGGTTCTGCTGGGAGGCGGCCCACCGCGCCGCCCGAGGCGACTCGGGCACCTGCGGCCGTGATCGCACCGCATCTGCCGGAGTAGAAGCAGCCTCATACTCCGGTTTTTCCCGGCCGGAAGGCCGAAGGTGTTCCGTGGTGCGGGGTGCCACCGCGGGCGCACCTTTCAGCAGCGCGTCGGCGCAGCGCCGCAGGCTGTCATTGGATGCCAGCTCCAGTTGCTCGCCAACGGAAAGGTGGCCACTGCCTCCCGGCACAGGGGCATTGCCCCCCCGTCCCAAGCGTGAATCGCCGTTCCCTTCGGCCGACCCGCGCTCACGGGCGGACATGCCGTTGGCGCGCAGCTCGCCCACGATCTCCACGTGGCCGTCGAGCAGATTGTGGCTGACGATGTCGAAGCTCCAGTCCTCGCCGTAGGCTTGCTTCAGCCTGCTGACGATGGCGGCCACAGAGGATTGCCGCGATCCGGTTTGCTTTTCCGTCATGGTGTGCCTCCGGAGAATCAGGTCGATGGAATCAATGGATTTGGATGATCAGGTTGCCGTAGCGGTCGACCTCGGCCACCAGGCCCGGCAGAATCAGGGTGGTGGAGTCGGTTTGTTCGACGACCGCCGGCCCCCGGATCACATTGCCCGCCTTGAGCCGGGTCCGGTCGTAATGGGGCGTGGCCAGCTTTTCCGGCTGCCCGCCGTTGTCGAAGATCACTTCGCGGCTGGAACTAACCGCATCCCGCTCGGGGTCGGCCGAGCCGGCCGGTAATTCCACAGGCACCAGATCCGGAATTTTGCCGATCCCCACCACCCGGATGTTGACCAGTTCCACATCCTTTTCGACGAAATGGCGCCCGTATTCCCGGTCGTGTGTGCGGTGAAACTCCTGGATCAACTGCTCCACCCAAGGAGCGCCCACCTCTCCCGAGGGCGCTTGAACCCGCAGCTCATATCCTTGGCCCTCGTATCGGCAATCGGCGATGCGCACGAACACCATCTTCCCGGACGGTATGCGGTCGTGTTCCAGCTGTGCCAGTGCCAGTCCGCTGAGCTGGGTGTAATCGTCGGCAATCTTACCCAGATCGGGTTTGCTGAGCAACTGGATCTGGGTACGGCTGAAGTCATACGACAGATCCGTGGCCAACAGTCCCAACGCCGATGTCAGCCCCGGGCTGGGGGGGATGATCACCGTGGGGATGGCCAGTTCACGAGCCACCTCGCACGCCTGCATGGGTCCCGCGCCGCCGAAGGCCACCAGTGCGAACTCGCGCGGGTCATAACCCTTTCTCACGCTGTTCATCTCGATGGATTGGATCATGCCGTGGTTGAGGATCTTGATCGCCCCCAGCGCCGCCTCCTCCAGCCCTATGCCCAGCTTGCGGCTGAGGTGGGTTTCGATGGCCTGGCGCGACAGATCGTCCCGCAACACCATCTTGCCCCCAAGGAAGTTATCCGGATTGAGCCGTCCGAGCACGGCATTGCAGTCGGTGGAGGTGGGCAACTCGCCGCCGCGGCCATAGCAGCATGGGCCTGGCACCGCCCCCGCGCTCTTGGGTCCCACCCGGAACAGTCCGCCGGAATCCACGTAGGCGATGGAGCCACCGCCGGCGCCGATGGTGTCGATGTCCACCATGGGGATCATCGCCTGGTAGTCGCCGATGCGGGTATCGAGCAGATGCTTCATGCTCATCTTGCCGTCCGGCGCCACGCCGATATCGGCCGACGTGCCGCCGACATCGAGTGTGATGACGTTCTTGAATCCCGCCAGCTTGGATGCCCAGATACCGCCGATCAGCCCAGCCACCGGGCCCGACATCAGCAGGGTCACCGGCCGCCGCACCGATCCCTGGGCCGTGGCCACTCCGCCACTGGATTGCATCAGATGCAGGCTGGCGCGGAATTGGTTCTCCTTCAGCGCCTGATCCAGATTTTGCACGTACTTGGCCGTTTTGGGGCCCACGTAGGCATTGAGGCAGGTGGTGCTGAATCGCTCGTACTCCCGGTATTGGGGGATCACCTCGTGGCTGAGGGAAAGAAAGACCTCGGGCCATTCCTCGCGAACCAGTTCCCCCGCCCGCTTCTCGTGATCCGGGTTGAGGAAAGAGAACAAAAAGCAGACTGCTACCGACTCGACTTTGGCCTTCTTCAGCTTGCGGATCGCCTCGCGCACCTGCTGCTCGTCAAGGGGCTTGGCCACGTCGCCGTTGGGTGCGTGGATGCGTTCGTTCACCGTCAGCCGGTAGCGCCGCCGCACCAGGGGATACTTCTGCCAGGGGAGATCCTGCTGGATGCTGAAGTTGTAGGGCCGCTTGTGACGGGCGATATGGAGGATGTCGCGGTAACCCTCCGTGGTCAGCATCCCGGTCTTGGCCCCTTCGTGCTGTAGCACGATGTTGGTGGCGATGGTGGTGCCGTGGAAGAACTGCTCCACCGACCCCGGATCCGTGCCCGCCGCGCGGCAAAGCTCCATCGCTCCGTTGATCGTGCCGATGGAGGGATCCTCCGGAGTGGTGTGCACCTTGTTCAGGGAGATCGACCCGCGTTCGTCGTCGATCAGCACCAGATCGGTGAACGTGCCCCCTACGTCAACACCCATTCGTATCAAACCACGCACCTCCGGCAATAATTTTTCCGGCAATGATTTTCATGTGATCCGCCTAGCGGCACCCGATGGGCGGTCAACGCCGCCGCACGCAATCCAGCGCCAAACCTAGCCGTTTGACCGGCGAAGTCAAGGGACGCGGAGGATCACGCATGCGAATCGCCGCGGCCAAATACCCAGCGTCCGCTTTGGTCGAGGTGAGGATTCCGGCGGGAGGCGAATCATCGCGAGACCGCCGAATCTTTCCGCAAGGATGGTATTTCCTCCCTGAACGACTTCCTCGCCAGCCACAAATCATATTGACGTTGAAGATTGATCCAAAGCTCCGGTGTCGTCTCAAACGCCTGACTCAATCGCAGCGCCATGACCGGACTGACGCCCGAGTGGCCGTTGACCAGCAGGGATAGCTGCTTGCGGGAGATTTTCAGCGTTTGCGACGCATCCGTGACACTGACCCCCAATGGCTCCAAATACATCCGTTTTAGAATACCTCCGGGGTGCGGAGGTTCATGCATTAACATATTATTCATTAATTTAATTGATAAATTATAGCAATTATTAATGTGTGTTACCGATTACCAGTATTCATCAATGATATTGCTTATAATCTACTTCATAGGTGTCTCCCTGTTCGAATCTGAACGTCACCCGCCACGAACCACTGACATTCACTGCGTGGTGGCCCGACATGTCCGCTTTTAATGCATGCAGCCGTGCTCCTGGAAAATTCATGTCGCCGGCAACAGCCGCGGAATTCAAGATTGCTAGGATATCTCCCAATCGGACCGCATGACTGGGTGCGGTACCCCTTTTCATGCCGGTCCTATAAAACCTTTCAAGCCCCTTGTGCGAAAAAGTTTGGATCATTTCGCCAATTGATTACCCAGTTGTTTACGTTGGCCAACTTTATGAACGGATCATAACCTATTACGTATCGGGTTGCAAGCGATGATTTTTCGATCGGCCCGGCCTGTTTGGCCTCGGCCTTTCAAGGCGCCACCCCCCGGAATCGGCGCCGAACCCAGACCAATGTTGCCGCGGCGGCCCCTGGCCTATTCATCCGGGTCAATATCCAGATCATTGAAATTAAAAGGGAATAGTAGAGAAAATATGCACGCAGGCTCCACGCGAGGTCCACATGAAATACCAGTGGCTGCCCCAACGTGTCGATAGCCCGCACCACGATGAGCCAAAAGGAGAGCACCAAATCCAGCCAGCCGAACACCAGGCGCTCCACCCAAGATCCAGGCAATGCACCCAGGTAGACGAAGCTGGTCAGCAGGGCCAAAAGTCCGCTGGGCAGCACCAGCAGACTCAGCAGAGGAATCATCAGCAGATTCGCGACGAACACCAACAGCGAGATCTGGCCGAAGGCAGTGGCAATAACGGGCCACAATCCCAACGTAATCAGGGTCGTTGACAGCAGATTGAACCCGCTGGCCGACGCGATCCGGCGCAACCAACTCGGCGGGGCCTCCGTCCGGGGCCGATCCTCCCACAGATTCAAGACGGCGACGATGAAGAAAAAAGCCAGGAAGGAGAGCCGAAAGGAGAGATCGTAGAATTGGGTGGGCGTATGGGCCAGCATCAGCCCGCCCGCAAACACCAGCACGTAGATTCGCGGCGACCGCGTGCCCCAGATCTGGCTCATGAGGATCATGGTACCCATGATCGCCGCCCGCACCGCGGGGATGGGAAACCCGATCAGCACGATATAACCCCAGATCACGACCATGACCATGACACGGCCCATCTGCCGCGAATGGGCCCAGCCCTGGCCGCGGACGAAGAAACCCGAGGCGAAGTGCTGCACCGCCATGAATATCAGGAACAGCAAGCCCACGTGCAATCCGCTGATGGCAAACAGATGGGCGATACCCACCCGCCGTGTGGCCTGTACCACCCGGCGGGCCTCCGGAGAGCGAAGTGTCCTGACGCCCAGGACAATGGGCAGATAGACAGCCAACGTATCCTGGGGCAAATAATAGCCGGCCCTGTCGGCCAGCGCATGCCGCATCCACTCTCCTCCCCTCCCATTCCAGATTCCGGTCAACGGTTGGCCCACGAAATGGTATTCCGCGTCTTTCAATTCCAGGATGAGCCGTCCCTCGTGCCGCACCACCGCGACCGGCATGCCACCGATGCGGATTTCCTTCCGCAACGCGCGCCATGTCCGCAGGCGCCCGGCAAAGCGCACCTCCAGCTCCGCGAGGTCGCTGCGCTGTCCCCCCCGATGGATCGACACTTCGCCGAGGAGATAGTGGATGCCCGAGTGCTCCCCCAATTGGACGCGGGTTTGCCGGCGGACGGTGGCGGCGATGCGTACGTGATCCCGGCCCACGGCGGCACGCAGTGCCTGCTCGGCCGAGGGAAGCTGAACGGCAAAGTGGTAAATCAGCGGGGAAAGAAGCAGGGAAAACAAGACGACGGTGGGCCAGATGCCCCTGCCGATCAACCAGCAGACCCCCGCGATGCCGGCGATGGTCAGGCCTGCCAGGTTCCAATCCAGCCCGCCGGAGATTCCCAGGTAGCACAGCCAAGCCGCAATCGCGGATAAGGGCGCCCATCTGAGGACATCGCGGGTTTTCGGCACCGTTATGGCGGCCATGTGGCAGTTTGAATTCGGATGTGATGTTATAAGGTTAGTTGCGGCGTAGTTCTAATTACTTTTGGCCTGCCGGTGGTGTGACATTGGTAGTCGCATCTGTACCCCGAATGACCATTGACCTGCTGGAGACTCAACTGCATGGGCGCTTCCATCGTCAACGACGTGAACATCTCGATCGCCACGGAAAACGGCAGCGGCAGCGCCTCGTCCAATACCGTTCTTTTCAAATCGTTATACAAGATGGGGCTCACCTGCTCGTCGAAAAATCTGTTCCCATCCAATATTCAAGGCCTGCCCACCTGGTATCTGATCCGAGTATCGAAGGATGGCTATCTTTGCCGCAAGGGCGAAATCGACGTCATGGTGGCGTTCAATCGGACGACCTTGGCCGCGGATGTGGATCAGGTGCGGCCGGGGGGGATCGTGCTCTACGACGATTCCTCGCCCTTGCCCCCCGGTCTGGAACGGGACTCCCTCAGTTTCGTAGGGGTTCCGGCGACCCGCCTGGTGCACGACAATATCAAGGTGCCCCAGCTGCGCGTCAAGCAGCGGAATATGGTTTACGTGGGGGCTGTGGCCCAGATGTTCGGCATCTCCTTGGATATCGTGGCAGAAGTGCTCAAAGACACCTTCGGCGACAAGCCGAAGGTCATCGAGCCCAACATGATCTGTATCGAATTGGGCTTCAAGCATATGGCCGAGAGCGGCTTCGAGCAGGACGTAGCGAGGCTGGAAGCCATACCGGGCGGCAATGCGGGCAAGATCATGACCGAGGGCAACAACGCCTGTGCCCTGGGAGCTATCTTCGGAGGCGCCACCGTCGTCACTTGGTATCCCATCACGCCCAGCTCGTCGGTAGTGGAATATATGATCGCCCAAATCGGCAAATACCGCACCGATGATCAAGGCAAGGCCCGCTATGCCATCGTCCAAACCGAAGACGAACTGGCCTCGATCACCATGGCCATCGGGGCGGGCTGGAATGGCGCACGGGCCATGACCTCCACCGCGGGTCCCGGCCTCTCCCTGATGCAGGAAGGGATCGGGCTGGCTTACTTCGCCGAGGTGCCTTGCGTGATAATCGACGTCGGGCGGGCGGGTCCTTCCACCGGTCTGCCGACCCGCACACAGCAATCGGATATCTCGGCCATGCATCAGGGATCGCACGGCGACACCAAGCACATCGTGCTCATCCCTCATGACAATCCATCGGCTTTCCGGTTTTCCTGTGAGGCATTCGATTATGCAGACCGGTACCAGACGCCGGTATTCGTCATGATGGATCTGGATCTGGGAATGAATCTTTCCATCACCGAGCCGTTCGAGATGCCCACGGCGCCCATGGATCGGGGCAAGGTGCTGTACAAGGAAGACTTGGACGCCCTGACCGAGCCGTTCCAGCGCTATCTCGACAAGGACGGTGACGGGATTCCTTACCGCACCCTTCCCGGAGAAGACCATCCCGACGCCGCTTACTTCACCCGGGGATCGGGACACAGCACCGACGCCAATTACACCGAGGACCACACCGTTTATCGGGACCTCCTCGATCGTCTGCGCCGTAAGTATGAAACGGCGCGTAATGACATGCCGCCACCCATCGTGGAAAACGGCGCCGCTACCGATATCGGGATGATCAGCTTCGGAAGCAGTTACGAGCCTACCCGGGAAGCGCGAGACTGCCTTACGGCGCGGGGCTTGCCCATGAATCATCTGTTGCTCAGGGCCCTGCCCCTTTCTCCCGATGTAGGGAAGTTCGTCGCTCAACACGAAATCGTGTATGTCGTGGAACAGAATCGCGACGGCCAGATGACCCAAATCCTGCGCGACGACTTTCCGCGTTATGCGGACCGTTTGCGCCCTGTGCTGATTTACCATGGCCTGCCCCCAGCGCCTTGGGAAATCATAAAAATTATTGACGAAATGAGAGCCGCATCATGACCGAAATTGCCCGTCAGAACAATGGACAGGCTCCTGTACAACCCATCAAGGCGGCCACCAACCGCCTCAACCTCACCAAACAGGACTATCGAGGGTCGCCCTCCACCCTGTGCAAAGGATGCGGCCACGACGCGATCACCGCCTCGATCATCACTGCGTGCTACGAGCTGAGCATCGACCCCAAGCAGATCATCAAACTGAGCGGTATCGGCTGTTCTTCCAAGACACCCAATTACTTCATGAATCAGAGCTTCGGGTTCAACGGCACTCATGGGCGTTGCGCCGCCTTGGCTACCGGCGCGGGATTGGCCAATCACACGTTGAAACCGATCGGAGTCAGCGGCGACGGCGACTCGGCCTCCATCGGCCTGGGCAACTTCGCCCATATGATGCGGCGCAATCTGAACATCACCTACATCATCGAAAACAACGGCGTGTACGGCCTAACCAAGGGTCAGTTTTCTGCCACGGCCGACCAGGGCACACGCACCCGCCGCGGCGTACCCAATCCCTGGCAGGCGATGGACTTGGGCTCCCTGGCCATCATCAGCGGCGCAACCTTCGTCGCGCGCAGCTTTTCCGGTGACCGCAAGCAGCTCACGCCGCTGATCAAGGCGGCGCTGAACCATCGCGGGGCGGCGATCCTCGACGTGCTCAGTCCGTGCGTCATATTCAACGACCACGAAGGCTCCACCAAGAGCCTGCGCCATATCCGCGACAACCGGGAGCCGGTCAATACCATCGACTTCATTCCGTCCTATGAGCAGATCGAAACCGATTACGACGAGGGCGAGACCATTCATATTCCCATGCACAGCGGCGTCGTGACCCTCCACAAGCTCAAGGATCACGACCCCACCGACCGCATACGGGCCATGACGGTGCTGGAGGAGGCCAACCAACAGCACAAGTTTCTCACCGGGTTGATATACATCAACCCCGGGCAGCCCGATCTGGCCGAAGTGGAAAACCTGACCGACACGCCCCTGGCCAGGCTCGAAGAGGCGCAACTCCGCCCATCCGCCGAAGCGCTGGAGTCCATCAACGCCAGCCTGATGCGGTAGCGGATCTGTCACGCGTCCGCCGATACGACTGTATCCCGTGGCTGCGCCGGGTTCCGCATCTTATCTGTATCCCCCCATGAAGCGCGTCCAGGATCACTACTTCCACCAGGCGCGGCGGGAAGGCTTCGCCGCACGGTCCGCGTACAAGCTGGAGCAGATCGACCGCCGTCGTAAAATTCTGCGGCGCCGCATGCGGGTGCTCGATCTGGGTTGCGCGCCGGGATCGTGGCTCCAATACGCGGCGGGGCGGGTCGCACCGGCCGGCCGGCTGGTGGGGGTGGATCTGGAGCCGATCGGGATCGACCTGCCCGAGACGGTGCGGCTGATCCAGGGCGATGTATTTTCGCTGGCTCCGGCCGATCTGATGGGCGACGGCGGGCCCTTCGACGTGATCCTGAGCGACCTGGCTCCCAAAACCACCGGCGTGCCCAGTGCCGACGCCGCCCGGTCAGCCGACCTGGTGCGCCGGGCCCTGGAACTTTCCCGCACGGTGCTTGTGCCGGGAGGTGCGCTGCTGGCCAAGGTCTTTCAGGGGGGCGAATTTCCATCGCTGCGGCAGGAATTCCAGTCGGCCTTCGATAAGGTCACCGTGGAAAAACCCCAGGCCTCCCGCGCGGAAAGCGTGGAGCTCTTCCTGCTGGGCATGGGGAAACACCCCTGATGGCTTCCGTCTCATGGATTCAAACCCGATGAAAATCCTCTACTTCGACATCGTGGGCGGTATCGCCGGGGACATGACGGTGGCGTCCCTGATCGGCCTCGGAGTGCCCCTGGAATACCTCCGCGACGGGCTGGCCCAGCTCGGCGTGGAGGGAATCGCCATCGATACGGAAGCGGCGGCGCGGCATCATATCGCCGGGTTGCGCTTCGTCGTCACCGGCGCGAGCACGGCGTCCAATTCAGCGAGCCTCAATCCACAGACAAAGCATCCGCCGAACGTCGATCCACCGGCAGAGAATCCGCCGAACCTCAATCCACCGACAGAGGATCCACCGAGAGAGGCATCCCACACGCACGCGCGGCACAAGGGTCATCCCCACCGCCCCTACCGGGTAATCCGGGATCTTCTTTCCCAAGCTGGACTGCCCCAAGGTGCCGCAGCGATCGCCCAGCGCATATTTCAAAGGCTCGCCGAGGCGGAAGGCACCGTGCACGGTGTATCTCCGGACGAGGTTGAATTCCATGAGGTGGGCGCGTGGGATTCCATCGCGGATGTGGTCTGTACGGCTCTGGCCCTGGATCGCCTCGCCCCCGATAAGGTCTACTGCTCGGTGGTGCCCCTGGGCTGCGGAATGGTCAAAACGGCTCATGGCACCATGCCCGTCCCCGCGCCGGCCACCCTGGAACTGCTGCGGGGCTTCCCGGTGGAACAGGGCGCGCCGGCGTTCGAGCGCACCACGCCCACCGGTGCGGCGATTCTGGCTGCCGTAGCGATTCCCGCGCCGCCGGCTTTTCGCTTCGTGCCGGAACGGGTGGGCATCGGCATCGGCACGGCGGACCCGCCGGAGGTGCCCAACCTGCTGCGCGCGGTATGGGCCACGGAGGAAACAAACGCGGACGCGGGGGTGGCGCTGCCGCCGGCCACCACAGAGCGCATCGAGTGCGCCGAGGTCAACCTGGATGATGCCAATCCCGAGTGGATCGGCTACCTCATGGAACGCCTGCTGGATGCCGGAGCCCTCGACGTGGTGCTCATCCCGGTGCACATGAAGAAGAATCGGCCCGGCACCCTGCTGCAAGCGATTTATGCCCCCCACCTGAGAGGGGCCGTGCAGGCTCTGCTTTTCGCCGAGTCCACCACCCTCGGCGTTCGCTACTTCCCCCTGGAGCGCGCAGTGCTGGAACGCGAGGCGGTGACGGTCGCGACCCCTTGGGGCCAGGTAGCGGGCAAGGTGGCGCACCACGGCGGGTCGGTGCGCTTCGCCCCGGAGTATGAATCGTGCCGCGCCATCGCCCTGCGGGAGAAGGTGCCCCTGCGCGAGGTCTACCGCGCGGCCCAGGCGGCATTTGCTCCCGACGGCCATTAGTGCATTCAGAGCAGAAATCGAAATTCTTGTGGGCAACGAGTCCTCTCACACCCTCCATTAAATCCGAGTGATCCATATCGAAAATAGGCCCCCATCATTCAATTCATCCGATCGATTATAGCTGCGAGCGTCGGGATTGACGGATGCCTCGGCTAGACCCATGATAGGATGTTAATCACTTCGCGGCCGCTCGCCGGCATCGCGGAATCAACGCATCGAGTTCATATCGATGTAAACTCCAACCGAACCTCACATGTCACCGTTTCATGGCACGACCATCCTCTCCGTGCGTAACGGCGCCAACGTGGTCATGGCTGGAGACGGCCAAATCACCATGGGCCAGACGGTGATGAAAACCAACGCCCGCAAGGTGCGCCGGGCCTACCACGACAATGTGTTGGCCGGGTTTGCCGGCTCCACCGCCGATTCGGTGACCCTCTTCGAGAAATTCGAGGAGAAGCTAACCGAGTACAGCGGAAACCTGATGCGCTCGTCGGTGGAACTGGCCAAGGAATGGCGCACCAACAAGATGCTTCGCAACCTGGAAGCCATGCTCACCGTGGCCGACGCCAACGCGTCGCTGATCATCTCCGGCAACGGCGACGTGATCGAACCCGAGGACGGGCTGATGGCGATCGGAGCGGGTGGGATGTACGCCCTGGCCGCCGCCAAGGGGCTATTAATTCACGGCCAGCTTTCCCCGCGCCAAGTGGTGGAACGGGCCATGTCCATAGCCGCATCCATTTGCGTCTATACCAACGATCAGATCACCATCGAAGAACTCTAGACCTCATGCCACTATCCACGACCACCACCCAGTTGACACCGCGAGAAATCGTCGAAGAATTGGACAAGTACATCATCGGTCAGGACGACGCCAAACGCGCCGTGGCCGTCGCCCTGCGCAACCGCTGGCGCCGGATGCAGGTGCCGGAGGATTTTCGGGATGAAATCCTCCCCAAAAACATCACCATGATCGGCCCCACCGGCGTCGGCAAGACCGAGATCGCGCGCCGAATGGCCAAGCTCACCGGCGCCCCGTTCATCAAGGTCGAGGCCACCAAATTCACGGAGGTGGGATACGTAGGCCGGGACGTGGAATCGATCATCCGCGATCTGGCGGAAGCGTCCGTTTCCATGGTGCGCAAGTCGAACCTGGATCTGGTGCGCGATCGAGCCCGCACCAACGCGGAAGACAAGCTGCTGGAAGTGATGGTGCCCTCGATCAATCCGGTGGACGACGCCGGATTGCAGGCTAGTAGCGTCGATACCGCAGCCAACAGCGGAGACCTTACCACACGCGAAAAGTTCCGGGCCAAGCTGCGCAACGGGGAATTGGACGAGCGAGAGGTGGAGATCGAGGTTTCCGAGCGCATGCAGGGACCGATGATCGAGTTCATGCCCTTGTCCGGCATGGACAGCCTCGATATCAACATGAAAGACATCCTTTCCAACATCCTCCCCAAGCGGCACAAGAAACGGAAGATGAGCGTTGCCGAGGCGATGGAGATTCTCCAGCAGGAAGAAGCCGACAAACTGATCGACATGGACGACGTTTCCCGGGAAGCGGTGCAACACGTGGAGCAGAACGGAATCGTCTTTCTGGACGAGATCGACAAGATCGTCGGGCGCAACAACTCCCAAGGACCCGACATTTCCCGCGAAGGGGTGCAGCGCGATATCCTGCCCATCGTCGAGGGCTCGACGGTAAATACAAAATACGGACCGGTGAAAACCGACCATATCTTGTTCATCGCGGCAGGTGCCTTCCACGTGTCCAAGCCGTCGGACATGATTCCGGAGTTGCAAGGCCGGTTTCCCATCCGGGTGGAGCTCAAATCACTGACCAAGGATGACTTCGTCCGCATCCTCACCGAACCAGAGAACGCCCTGATCAAGCAATACATCGAGCTGATCAAGACCGAAGGCGTCGTCTTGAGGTTCACAAAGGAAGCGGTGGAGGAAATCGCCGAGATCGCCACCGAGGTAAACCAGCGCGACGAGAACATCGGTGCCCGCCGGCTCCACACCATCATGGAGAAAATTCTCGAGGAGGTCAGCTTCGAGGCGCCCGGAATGAAGGGCAACGAAATCGAAATCACCCCGCAATACATCCGCGACCGGCTGGGCGAGATTTTGAAGGACCGGGATCTGAGCCGCTATATCCTCTGAGGTGCCGACATTTTCCATGGAATGGCGCACGGTATTGGAAAACCTGGAAGCCCAATTGGCGCGGCTGCAAGCCGCAGGCATCAACTACCTCAACATCGAACCGGACCCGGAACTGGCCCGGATGCTGAACGATGCGGCCCATGAGGCCGGAGCCGTCACGCCGGATGAACCGGCCGCCGGCCACGGTGCGGCTTTCGCCCAATCCACCGAGGTATCGGCAGGCGTTGCAACTCAAGACGCAATTGACGCGCCAGTGACACCGGGCACCCAGCCTCGGAGCGAACCCCAGAGCAAAGCCGCGGCCGCCGGTCAGATACACCCCAGCGAGTTCAAGACCCTGGATTCCCTTCAGGAATACTTTCGGGATTGCCGCAATTGCGGACTGTGCGCAGGCCGTTCGCGGGTCGTGTTCGGTGAGGGCCATGCGCACCCCATCATTCTCTTCGTGGGCGAAGGGCCGGGCCAGGAGGAGGACCGGCAGGGGCTGCCCTTCGTGGGCCGGGCCGGCACGCTGCTGACCCAGGGCATCCGCGCACTGGGTCTGGCGCGGGAAGACATTTACATCGCCAATATCGTGAAATGCCGGCCACCGGGCAATCGCAATCCCCAGCCGGAGGAAATGGCGGCCTGCCTGCCCATCCTGCAACGGCAAATCGAACTGCTCGATCCCAAAGTCATCGTTACGTTGGGCAATGTGCCCTTGAAGACGTTCAATCCGCGGGCAAGGGGCATCACCCAGGCCCGCGGCCACCCGTTCGGCTATCGTGAGTGGCAGATCCTGCCCACGTTTCATCCGGCCTACCTCTTGCGTAATCCCAACGGCCTGGATCCGTGGTGGAGCGACTTGAAGCAGGCGTTGGTCCTGGCCAATACCGCCGCCACGCGCGGGGCGGAATGAGACCGGGCCGCCTTCCAATACGGCTGGATCGCCGCCGCCGCTGCGCGTGATCACTGCATGCGAAATCCGCCATCGACGTTGAAGGCCTGCCCGCTGATTCCGGAAGCCGCATCCGAAGCCAGATAGACCACGGTATCGGCCACCTCCTGCTCCGTGGACAGCCGCCGCATGGGCACCGTCGACATAACCAAATCCATCTCGTGGTCGAATTCGGTGCCGTTGGCCTTCGCACGGGCCTGGATCACGGCGTCGAGCCGGTCGCCCGCGATGGGGCCGGGGCAGATGGTGTTGACCCGGATGCCATAAGGCCCTAATTCGGCGGCGAGGGAATGACCCAGACCGATCATGCCCCACTTGGAAGCGGCGTAGGGCGTGCGCATGGGAAATCCGATTCGCCCAGCGACAGAGGAGACGTTGACGATGTTTCCCCCCTTGGCCTCGATCATCGGCGCGCTGACGTACTTGGCACAGTAAAAGGCGCCGTTGAGGTTCACGTCCATCGACTCCAGCCATTCCTCCGATGTGATGTCCCGGGCCAATTTGGTGGGGCCTGCGATGCCCGAATTGTTGACCAGCACGTCGATTTTGCCGTATTGGGCCAGGGTCTTGGAAACCATCTCCCGGCACTGCTCCTCGGAGGAGACATCCATGGGGCAGACCAGGGGCTTGGTGCCCATGCCGCGCAGTTCCTCGGCCACCGCCTCCATCTTGTCTTGCGATCGCGCGGCGAGCACCACGTTCCCCTTCTCCCGGCCGAAGGTCAGCGCAATGTGCTTCCCAATCCCTACGCCGCCACCGGTGACGATGATCGTTTGATTCTCAAATCCCATGTCCAGCTCCTCCTTGTTTTTCCATATCGTGATGGTAATTCGCCGGGATCCGATCGTGCCCGGCGGCGCATAGCCCCGCCTGTGCATATCGGGGAGAGCGCTGCTTGCACTCCCCGGCCGGTATGTGACAACATGCGATCAGCAAGTGGTACTCTATGTTTCCATCCCTCACGCAGCAAGAGCGAACGGAAATGAGATCCTGTGCCCTATTGCGGATGGTCGTTGTCCTGCTGACTGCGGGGCATTTGGCCATGCTGCCGGTGATGGCGGCCGTCCATATCGCCTCCCACGACGTGTGGACCAAAGCACGCATCGCGGAGTTCGATGAATCCCATCAGGCGGAGACCGGCCCTCCGGTCCGCGAGAATCACCTGCACCAGGATTTCGCCCTCGGCGCCGAGCTGGCGTGCGAGGTCTGCCAGCTCTACAGCCAGTTCCAGGGAAAGAAAGGCACGGTCTCCGCCGCGTTCTCCTGGCCTTCGAATCAAGCCAACCTCTCCCATTGGACCGAGCCCGGTGCCCTACCGGGTCTGGAAGACTCTGCGCCTCCCAAAAACAAATCTCCACCCATCGCCTGATAGTTGCTCCCGCGCCCGGGGCGTCTGAGCGGACCGCGGTTCGTCGACCAGCGGCCGGATCATTGGCCGTCCCGCTCCGCACGCGTCCGGGCAACCCATTCGCTTATTACGATTAAGGTGCCTCCGCCCGTCCGGGTGGATGCGGCCCCGTACCTGCAGCCACGGCGGGCTCGACCGCCGCCGCGTGCCGCCCGTGCAAGATATAAAGGCGATATGAATCAGCTGACATTTAAAGTCACGCCACTGATCGTGGCGCTAATCTGTGTCCCGGCGTTGGTGGGCCTGGCGCAGGAGCCAGACGACGCCGAGTTGCAGGAACTCCTGGGACAACCCGCGGCGTACGCTCCGCCGTCCGCACCGATGTCTTCCACGGCGACGGGCATTTCCAACACGTTCAACCCGGCCATCAGCGTGCTCGGGCTGATGCTCGGTGCGGGCGGAGCAGAGCGGTCGACACGGTTCTCCCTGCAGGAATTCGAATTGCGGTTCACGTCCATCATCGATCCGTTTTTACGGGCCGACATCACCATCGCCTTCCCCGGCGAAGGCACCGCGGTGGAAGCGGAAAACGGCGAGGAGGCCGAGCCGCCGGTGGAACTCGAAGCAGCGATCATCACCTCCACCAGCGTCCCCCAGGTTACCCTGCAATTCGGAAAATACTGGCTGCCCTTCGGAAAGCACAACCGGCTGCACACCCACCAGTTTCCCTTCATCACCCCGCCCCTGGTGATCGAGCAAACCTTCGGCGGCGAGGCGCTCAATGAATTGGCCTTGGAAGCGATCCCTTTACTGCCCACGTTATTTTTCTCTGAACTGAACCTGGTGATGTTCCAGGGGGACAACGATGATTTGTTCCTGTTCGAGGAACGAGCAAACCCGGAAACAGGAGCCAGCGAGACTGCCGCGGGACCCGGTAAGGCCAAGTACTTGGCTCATTCCAAGAACCTCTTCGAGCTGACCGACGCCAGCACCCTGGAAGCCGGGCTTTCCTATCTGACCGGGCTCAACAACGCCGGCAGCGGCGCGGCCACGACCGTGATCGGCCTGGACCTGACCTACAAGTGGCGGCCTCTGTTCGCCCGCGGGCGCAGTGGCGCGATCGTGCAATTCGAATGGATCGATACCACCCGCGAAACCGGCGAAGGCGATTTGCGATCCTCCGGGTACTACCTGTCGGGCCAATGGCGCTTTGCCGAGTTCTGGTGGGGAGAGACCCGTACCGGCCAGTTCACTGCCGACGTGAGCGATGGGGCCGGCGCCGTCGAAGAGCAAGATTCCGGCCATTTGGATCTCCTCGTGGCCTGGGTGCCCACGGTGTTCAGCGCGTTCCGTGTTCAAGTCAGCCAAATATCCACCCTGGGAGCGGACCCCGAATTGTTCTTCTTCCTCCAATACAGCTTCTCCATCGGGTCGCATCCCGCCCACACCTATTGACCGCAATGGCCTTTTTTACCGAAAGGAATACGCCCATGCTTCGTAACATCATGACGTTGTTCGTCTCGGCCATAATGATTTTCGCAGTTACCCATTCCGCCCAGGCGAATCTGAACATCGTGGCCACTACGCCCGAAATCGCGGCCCTGGTGAGGGAGGTCGGCGGGGATCGCGTGTCGGTGCGCTCCATCTCCAAACCCCTGCAGGACCCCCACTATGTGGACGCCAAGCCGAGTTTCATGGTGCACGTCAACCGCGCCGACGCCCTCTTCTTCATCGGCCTGGAACTGGAGATCGGTTGGCTGCCGTTGCTCATCCAGGGAGCCCGCAACCCCGACCTGATGACCGTCGAGTTGAGTCGGGGGATCGCAGTCGCGGGCAAACCCACGGGCCCCGTTTCCCGGGCGGGGGGCGATATCCATCCCCAGGGCAACCCCCATTACTGGGTCGATCCGCGCAACGGCGCCATCATGGCCGCGACCATCGCGGAAACGCTCCAGTCGCTCGACGCGGATAGCGCCGTCTATTACGGCCAGCGGCTCGCTGCTTTCCGGGAAACGCTCAGTGCAAAAATGGATGAGTGGCTGCTTTTATTGGCGCCATACAAGGGCACGCCCATCGTCGATTACCACACTGCCTGGGTCTATTTCGCGGCGTGGGCCGGGTTGAACATCAGAAACCAGGTGGAGGCCAAACCGGGTATTCCCCCCACGCCCTCTCACGTCCAGGGGCTCATGACGCAGATTGCCCAGGAGCGCATCCCGCTTATTTTGCAAGCCAACTACCTGGATCCCAAGATTTCCGATTTTCTGGCACGCAAGACCGGCATTCACGTCCTGCGGCTACCGGCCACGATAGGGGGGGAGGAGGGTATCGCCAGCTATTGGGATTTTTTCGACACCGTCGTCATGCGCATCGCCGATGCGCTGCAAAACCGCGATTAGGAAATCCATCATGGAAACGCTGCTATTCATGCTCGCACCGCTGACCGCTTCGCTGATCCTGGTCAGCCTGCACGCTTACACCGGCCTCCACATTCTCGCGCGGGGAGTCATTTTCATCGATCTGGCGCTAGCCCAGATAGCCACCCTGGGGATCGCATTGGCGCTGATTCTGGACTACGAACCCACATCCGCTCCCGCCTATGTGATGGCTTTTCTCTTCACCGTCGTCGGTGCGGCCATCTTCGCCTCCATGCGCAGAGTGCCCCAATCCTTCGTGCCTCAGCAGGCATTGATCGGGATCACCTATGTGGTGGCCTCTGCCGCGCTGATATTGATGATGGCCAATTCACCTCACGGCTCGGAAAACCTGAAAGCCTTCCTCGTCGGCGCCATTCTTTGGACCTCCTGGGAAGAAATCGCATTGATTCTCGCCGTCTACCTGGCGCTGGCGGTTCTGCACTGGATGTTGCGCCACCGGTTCATGGGGCTGTCCCTCGCACGGGGTCCACAAGAGCGCTACGACCTATTATGGGATTTCTTATTCTATATCCTGTTCGGGGTCATGATCACGTTTTCGGTGCGCTTGGCGGGCGTACTCCTGGTCTTTTCCTATTTGCTCATACCCGGTGCGATGAGCGCGTTTCTGGCAAAGCGCTTCCCGCAGCGGCTGCTGGTGGCATGGACCCTCGGCGCGCTGGGATCGGCCGCGGGTATCGTCGTCTCATTCCAATACGATTTTCCCACGGGAGCCACCATCGTGTGCGTCTATGGCGCAATGCTGATCTTGACGATCGCCTGGGCCTTCGCGTTCGGCCCCCTGCGTGCCGGTGCCTCCCGCCGGGGATAGGAGGCGGGGGGCGGTGCGCGGGGAAGCGGGCCAGTGTGGAGGTGCGGTGCGCACCTACACGCGGAAACCTACACGCAGAGAAAGGCTTTCTCGCTGGGGAGCCAGACGGTGATGGGGCTGCCGGGATTCATGCCGTAGCGTCCGATCACGTAGTCGTCCATCAGCAGGATCAGGCCGGGACCGCCCTCGGTCACGTGGTTGAGCTCCACGCGGTTGGTGCCGCCTTCGGGAATGATGCGGGCCACATGGGCCGAGAACGGATTGGGCCGCTCGCGCTCGTCCACCTTCAACCGCACGTCGGCCGCCCGGATGCAGAAATAGACCGCATCTCCCGGCATGAAATGAGGGTCTGAGGGAACGGTCACCTTCCACTCGCCCATGGCCACGGTTACTTCGCCGTCGCCATCTCGCCCTTCCACCCGGGCGGGGATCACATTTTCCACGCCCAGGAACCTGGCGGTCTCGTGACGTCTCGGATGGGCGAAGATGTGCCTCTTTTCGCCCATCTCCAGCAGTTGCCCGCCTTCCAGCACCGCCACCCGGTCGCCCAGCATCTGGGCCTCGGAAAAATCGTGAGTGACCAGGATCACGGGCAGGCTGAGATCGTTCTTCAGATCCGCCAAATCGCGTTGCAGGCTCGCGCGGATACGCCGGTCCAGGGCCGAGAGGGGCTCGTCGAGCAGCATCAGGTCGGGCTCGTTGGCCAGGGCCCGGGCCAGGGCCACCCGTTGCCGCTGCCCGCCGGAAAGCTCGCGGGGGTAAAACTCCTCCTTGCCGGAGAGATGGAAGAAACGGCACCAGCGCTCGACCACCGCCGAGCGGTCGGAACCTTTGGGCAGACCGTAAGCGATGTTACGCGCCGTGGTCATGTGCGGAAAAAGCGCATAGTCCTGAAACACGTAACCGATGCGCCGGTGGCGCATGGGCACGGTTACGCCCTGGGCCGTATCGCTGATCGTACGGCCGTTGAGCCGCACATAGCCCGCGTCCGGTTTCGTCATCCCCGCGATCAGGTTGAGGGTCAAGCTCTTGCCGGCACCGGAAGGGGCCAGCAGCACCAGCCACTCGTTGCCCACGGTCGCCGCCAGGTTCAGGGTGAAGGCGCCGTAAGTCTTGCTGAGATCGAATTCAAGCATTGATTTTCCTCATCCCCCCGGCCCCCATGTTATCTCTCCGCGTTGCAGAGAGGGGGTGCACCCATTGCGATCCTCACCCTTCGGCTCTTGGCACCGTTGCGAGTTCCGCAGTGCTCCCCCTCACCATGAAATGGGGAGGGGTGCCCGCAGGGCGGGGTGGGGACCCCTTGTCAAGCCACATATTAATCACTACAAAGCCCGTCAATACCGTCCCGCGGTGAACCAGCTCACGAACCACAGCACCAGAATCGAAAAGACGGTTACGATGGCGACCAGGGCGTTGGCCTGGGCGTCGTCGCCGGCTTGCACGGCGTCGTAGATGGCGATGGAGACCGTCTGCGTCTTGCCGGGAATGTTGCCTGCCACCATCAGCGTCGTGCCGAATTCGCCCATGCTGCGGGCGAAGGCCATCACGCCCCCGGCGACGATGCCCCGCCACGCAAGCGGAAACGTGACGGTGCGAAATACGGTCCACTCGGTTTTCCCCAGCAGGCGCGCGGCATTCTCCAAGTGAGTATCCACGCTTTCCAGGGCCGCACGCACCGGCTTGATGAACAGGGGCAGGGAGGCCACCACCGCCGCCAGCACCGCGCCGCGCCAGGTGAAGACCAGGGTCAGCCCGAACCAGTCCTCCAGCGCGCTACCCAGGGCGCTCCTCCGGCTGAACACCACCAGCAGGTAATAGCCCATCACCGTCGGGGGGATCACCAAGGGCTGCATGATGATGGCCTCGGCCAGGTTTTTCCCGCGAAACTGCTTTCTGGCCATCAGCCAGGCGATGCCCAGCCCCAGCACCACCGAGATGATGGTGGCTGTGAAAGCGATGCGGAGGGTCAGCCAGATGGGAAACCAATCCTGAACGCTCACCGCTGTACCCCGGGCGCGTCGTCCTCCACCGGATCGAAGCCGAACTTGCGCAGGATGGCCGCCACATCCTCCGAAGCCATGATAGCCATGAATCGCTTGGCGGACGCCTTGTTGGGCGAATCCTGGACCACCCCCAGGGTCTGGCGCAGGGGCGCGTGCAAAGACGCATCGATGAGCCACCAGCGCGCCCGGGTGGATCGCACGAAGGAGAGCGCAGCCAGCCCGGCCTCGGCGTTGCCCGAATCGACGAATTGTACCGCCTGGCGAATGTTTTCTGCGTAGACCCGTTTGGATTCGAGGGCTTGCCAGAGCCCCGCGCTTTGCAGCACTTCCTTGGCCGCCCGGCCATAGGGGGCGTGCCGGGGATTGGCGATGGCGACATAACGGATGTCCGCATCAGCGAGGCGCGCCAACGCTTTTTTGCCGATCGTGCCATCCGAGCCGGCCATGCCTTCCGCAGCGGGGGGTGGGAGTCTGGGATCCAGGAGCAGCACGAGCCGCCCCAGGCCAAAGGTGGTGGTCTCCGGGTCGATTACGCCGCTGCGCACCAGCCGCGCCACCCACGACTCGTCGGCCGAGGCAAACAAGTCGAAGGGCGCGCCGTATTCGATCTGACGGGCCAGATTTCCGCTCGATGCGACGACCAACGTCACGCGATCGGCGTAGCGCGATTCGTAAAGGGCCCCAATCTCGGCGAACATCGGACCCAAGCTGGCGGCGGTGGCGATGGTCAACCCATCCCCCAATACCGTCGCGGGCGCTACGGCGAGCATCGCCCACGCCGACAGGCACGCGAGGCCGATCCTTGCCGAAATCGATGGGGCGAGTATTCGTTCAATCATGGATCGGGGTAAACTTGGGAACCGGCGGAGGCGAATCCCCTCAGGCCGGGAACAGGGGCCGATTTCAGGTCACTGGCCGTGACGCGCTCCCGCAAGCTAACCCGGACGCGCCTGGAATTCCAGATACACCTCACGACGGTGACGAAAGCCTTCCGACAGATCGGCAAGTTGAGCCTGGAAGAGTGGCAGGGCCTGGCTTCGTGCCGAACCCAGGGCCACCAGTTCCGCCTCCAGGGTACGGATGGCCGCCGCGGCTTCCTCCAATCCTTCCAGCAGATGGACACGATCGGCCCTCGCTTGCAGGGCGACGGCGAGCTGCTGCCGGGTTTGGGCCACCCGCTCCTCCAGCCGGCGCCGCGCAGGCTCTTCCTGGGCCGCGCTCCAACGCCGGGTGCGGCGCTCCAATTGGCGCTGGAGCGCCTTCATTCGGTCTCCGTCGCCCAGAGCGGCCCACGAGTACATCTGCTCCAGGGCCTGCTCCAGATCGGTAGCGAGAAAGGAATCGAGCAGTCGCAACAGCTCGTGCCGTTCGTCCTTATCCCCTACTACCTGCGCCGCGATCCGGCGCAGGCGCTGGCTGCAACGGCGAATCTCCCGGGTGAGCGCCAGACTGCGCCGGCCGGCGCGGTAGCGCGTGAGGGCCAGAGTGCGCGCGAAGCCACGCTGCGTTTGGGCCACCCGCCGGCGTAGGCTGCCGGCCCCGCGCCGGCCCAGGTAGACGGCTACGGAGCAAAAAACCAGCACCGATCCGGCCAGGGCCAGGGCATAGGCGATGGGATGCTGCTGGTAGACGACCAGCCCTTCGGCGCCGAACCAAGTGTAGACCCAGCCGTTGATCTGTCGCAGCAGGACTTCGATCATGGCAATGATGCCGTCTGCCCAACGGCCCTATCGCCGGGAAAACAAATCCGGATAAAGTGTTCCGCCGATACCAAGTTATGTCACCTGCCGTACCCGGTGCGCCTGTCCGTTCCGCCATGGGCAGATCATGTACTGCGGGAGATCATCCTAAACCGCTGGTGGGGGATTGACCAGTGCCTCTCAACGGAGACCGTGACATGAAACCCGCCACATATTCGAAAATCGGGGACCCGGCGGGAAAACGCGTTCGCCAATCTATCGGATCAATCAGAGACGATCAACGCTATTCCTCTTTTTCTTCCTCCGGCGCGGGTTTCTTTTCCGGTTTGATGCCGGCCAGGGCGTCGGCGGATGTTCGGCGCAAGCGGGCATGCTTTGAGTTCGCGGCGAAATAGGTCAGCGCTTCCTTGGCCAGGACGCCGCCTACTTTGCCCAGGCTCACCGCGGCTTCCTGCCGCACCGACAGGGCACGGTCCGCCTGTAGGGCCTGGATGAGCACCGGGGTGGCGCTGGAATCGCCGCGCTCGCCCAGGGAGCGGGCCGCCTGGCGGCGTACTTCGGTCGAGTCGTCCTCGCCCAGGGCACGGACCAGGGCGGGCTCCACCCTATCGCTGGCGATCCCTTGCAGCGCGCCGGCCGAAGTAACGCGCACCCGGACGGCCGCATCGCCTGCCAATGCCGCGGCCAGGGATTCCGCCCCCGCCGGTGCCTGGAGCACCCCGAGGGAGGACGCCGCCTGATTGCGCACTTCGGACCGGCCGTCGTTGAGCAAGGCCAGGGCCAGGGATTCCGCCGCGGAGGGATTTCCGATGGTACCCAGACTCATTGCGGCCGCAGTTCGCACGGTATAGTCCGCATCGGACTGAAGGGCTTGGGACAGGGGCGCGATGCCCTCGGCACGGGCCAGACGACCGATGGCTTGAGCCGCGGTCCTGCGCACCAATTCCCGCTTATCGTTCGCCAGCGCTTCGCTGAGGGGCTCCAGGGACTGCGGCGAGTGGAGCCGGCCCAGGGCTTCGGCCGCGTTGACACGGACGAACTCGCCCGGGTCTCCCTTCAGTGCCTCGACCAGATGGGGCAGCGCCTCTCTGGCGCCCTGCTCGCCCAGTAACCTGGCTGCCTTTTCGCGGAGAGCCGCGGTTTCGCCGAAGCGCAATTGGGGGATGCACTCCTGGGGCGACCGGCAATCCTTCGCGGCCGTGCTCCCCGCGGCCAGGCACAGCGCAAGCAACGCCCCCACAGCGCAGATCAAAGCCGCGTCCGGCTTGGCAAGTGGCCCCTTGCTCCATCCCTCGGGCCAATGCATCATCTCGTTCCCATCGGTTCACGGGCCATATCATCGCCTGATCGAATCCGCGGCAGGCTATCGACGAATGGATCGCACATATTGATCCACCCCCGCTGCCGCCTGCCATTGGTAATGGCCACTGCGCGCAAATCGCGCCGGTATTCCCACCCCGCGGGGCCTCGGTCCGGTTATACTGCCGGATAGTGGAAAATTTCAATATCCCGGTAGGCGGCGGATACGAAGCCTGCCAGGGGTGCAAACCCACGATCGCGCGAGTCCAGCATAGCCCAGTCCATCATAGCATTGTGTCCCCGTGCGGGTCTCGCGAGGGTTGTCGCCGTCCGGCCGCATCCAAAGATGGCCGCAACGAGGCCATGGGCCGTTCGCCAGGGGCTTCAGCGGGTAGCGAAGCAGCTTACGTAATTTCGGGCCAGGCTTCGCAGCCATGGACGTTTCTTGAGACGGGTCGGGATTTCCCGGAGCCTGCAATCACACCGGGGGTCAACGACAGGCCGATTGCGGCCGCGATTTTCCGAGTTTCAGTATCGCTAATTAGTCCCCATGAATCCGACTTTTCGTTGGTATAATACATCAGCAAAAATCAACATTCCACGCGTATCGTATATAATATTAGTGATTTAATAAATATCTTATACTTTGCGGCGATAAATCCGGCAAGAATCGAGTTCATTGACGGCAGGGCTGATTTGGGATAATTATCGTCTTCATTTTCCGAGTCCGCAGCGGTAATTTCGATCAGCATAAACGCCATAATAATAAACGTTTAATGAAAGCATCGGTAAGCGCGCGGAAATTTACTTTTCCGGGTTTCAGCCGCCGGCAGTTACGGCGGCCGTGGAAGCATTGAGGGTCTATCCCCGGAATTCGGGCGAAGCGCCCCATGCGGCCATCCCGCGGAAAGGAGGGATCGGCCCATGCGGCAAGAAAAAGATCGCCCCCTTCGAACGTTTGAATAGGGCCGAGCCACTCACCATGGACAAAAGCCGGATCCTCATCGTCGACGACGAGGCGCCCATGCGCCGCTACCTCGTTCGTCTGCTCGCGCCCTTGAATTACGATCTGGTCGTGGCCGATGATGGTGTATCCGGGCTGGAGGCGGCCCGGGCTGCCCCTGTAGACCTGGTCATCTCGGACCTCAAGATGCCCCGCATGGACGGTCTGACAATGCTGGAAAATTTACGCCAGGAAGGGAATGACGCCGCCTTCATCCTGCTGACCGCCTACAGCGACCTGCGTACCGTCCTGGCCGCACGCGACCGCTTCAATATCGCCAATTTTCTCGTCAAGCCGATCCACAACCACGATCAATTTCTCTTCGATGTAGACGCAGCCATAACCCGCAGACAGCTGGAGATGCAAAACCGCGAACTGATGGAGGCTTTGACCCAGGCCAATGCGGAACTGGAAAGCAAGGTGCGCGCACGAACCCAGGAATTGACCGACAAAAACGTCGAGTTGGCTAAACTCTCCCAGTTTCGAGGCGAGGTACTGCGCGTGCTCAGTCACGAGCTGCGCACGCCCTTGGCCATCATGGGCGGCTATCTGGGTTTGCAGGGCAATGGATTGGAGGAGGGACGGCCGAAGCATTCCAAGATGATGACCGCCGCATTGGGTCGGGTGCAACGCATCGTGGACAAATCGATCCAGCAGATACGCGAATCGGAAATTACCTACTTCGACCTGGACCTCGAGCCGGTAGACCCCGGAAGGCTCTGCGAAGAAGTGGCGGAACGGCTCAATCTCCTGCTCGCCCCCCGCGAGGTTGGGATCGAGGTGACGGCCGAAGCGGTGGGCGATTGCAGGTGGGATCGCTCACGCGTGGAGAGCATCATCGAGGAGTTGCTCACCAACGCCGCCCGTGCTTCCAAGGACAAAAGCGCCATCCGGTTGACCGTGGCCGGTGAGGGCCAGTCCGTCGTGATCGCCGTCGTGGACCACGGCCGGGGCATCGCCCCAAAGGACCTCCAACGCATATTCGAGCCGTTCGTCACCCTGGGACGGGTGGACCGCCACACCAGCGGCATGTTCGGCTATCGCGCTCAGGGAGTTGGGTTGGGGCTTTCCATCGCGAAGATCCTGACCGAATTGCAACACGGAGAATTGGAGGCCCAGCCCAATCGCGATGGGAACGGCACGACCTTCCGTCTGCGCTTGCCAAAGCAAATCCAGCCCGAGTAACAAGACCCGCCGCGGGCCATCGCTTCCCCGGTCGTGCATCGGTCTCGAAGTCCCCCGAAGATCGATTTCGTCGTGCTGACGGCTGCTTTGATCCCTTCCTATGCGCCTGCTTCCGGTGGGGCGCAGGCCGCTTCAAGCCAGATCCGGTGGGGTTCGTCGAGGAGGGGCGAGAGGGATTCCCAGACGAGGGCGTGGTAATCGGTCAGCCATTGCCCTTCCTGCCCGCCGAGCCGGCCCCAATCGATCAATTGGCGATCGAAAGGAAGCATGGTCAGGGGTGAAAAGCGCAGCCAGCGCTTGCCGCCCGGATGGGGGGGCAGGCCCAGGGCCTCCTCGATCACGTAGAGATTTTCCAGGCGGATTCCGCCCCAACCGGCCCGATAGTATCCCGGCTCGTTGGAGAGGATCATTCCCGCCTCCAGGGGCGTCGTGCCACGGGAACTCAGGCTTTGCGGTCCCTCATGGACGTTGAGATAGGCGCCCACGCCATGGCCGGTACCGTGGCCGTAGTCCAGCCCCTCGTTCCAGAGCGGCGCGCGCGCCAACACGTCAAGGGCCTGGCCCGTGGTCTTATCGGGAAACACCTGGCCGGCGAGACGAATGTGTCCCTTGAGGACATCGGTGTAATGGCGCCGTTGTTCGGCCGTGGGCTTGCCGATGGCCAGCGTGCGCGTATCGTCGGTGGTAGCGCCCACGATCTGCACACCCGAATCGACCAGCAGCAATCCGCCCGGTTCCAGCATTGTCCGCGGATCGGGCGTCCCGTAATGGACGATGGCCCCGTTCTCTCCGTAGGCCGAAATCGTGGTGAAACTGAGATCGCTAAAGCCTTCCTCGCGGGCATACTCCTCGTAGAGCAGATCCGCGTAGCCGGCTTCGCTGATGCCGATTCCTTCGTTCAGCAGGGCGGCCAGTCTGCTGAAGCTCCTCACCTTGGCCGCCCCTGAACGCAAATGGGCTTCGCGGCTGACGACGATCTCGACCGGGTTCTTGATGGCCTTCATGCGCGCCACCGGATTGGGCGAATCGTCGAGCAGCGGCGCATCGCCGGCCAACAGGCGAATCCCCTGCGTCGTGCCGTTGCGGTCCAGCCAGATCTTTTGGGAGCCGTCGGGCTTTCGTTTGCGCATCGCCGCGGACAAGGCGCGAACATGACGGGGGAAGGCGGCTGCCGGATGGAGTTCCACGTGGCCTCTCAATGCCGAACGCACCTCATCGGGCACGGGATTATCCGTAAAGCAATGCGCGCCATCGGGCTCCACCACCATGTAGCCTTCGAAAACCGGGTTGTAGGAAATGTCTGCGCCCCGCAGATTGGTCAGCCAGGCCACTTCATCCAGTTTGCAGAGGACGAGCGCTCCCACGTTTTTCTCGGCCAGCTCGGCTCTCACCCGGGCCAGTTTGCCAGCCACGGTTTCGCCCGCCAGTTCATCGGCCAGGCGAAACACCGGCTTGCCGGGCGCATGCGGACGCCCGTTCCAGACCTGGTCCACGAGGTTGGCATCGGCCGCAACCAGCTCCGAGTGCGGATTTTCCAGCGCCTGGGCCAGCCGCTGATGGGCCTGCATGCTGGTGACGAAGGGATCGAAACCCACCCGCTGCGGTGCGTGCTCGCGGTCGCGCTCGGCGAGCCATTCGGCGAGATCGCTTTCGCCTTCCAGTCCCACCCGGTGGATCGTGTAGACTTGCGGATCGGTTTGCTCCGCGGCCTGGAGGTGGTAGCGGGAGTCGACGAACAGATGGGCCTCATCCGCGCACACGGCCACGTCTCCCGCCGACCCGCTGAAGCCGCTGATCGCCTCTCGGCGCTGCTTGTAATGGGGCGTGACCTCGTTCTGGTGCTCGTCGGCGGAGGGCACGAGAAGGACGTCGAGGCGTTCCTGGGCCATCAGGCCGCGGAGAGCCGCCAGGCGCTTATGGACGGGGTTGATCTGTCGATTTATCATGCCTAATTTTTTGTTCATTCATACCTTGCCACAATTGACTCCTTTTGATAGTAATTCTTTTACTAGTTCCGCCGCAAAAGCCTTTTCCGTTAATCATGAGCGTTTCACAATGACTACGTTAAGCGACATTATGAAGCTGTTTCCTACACCAGATCGTAAACCACCCATTTCTTCTCCGATATCTGCAATTACTTATGTCACTAAGCGGGAGCCTCGCTTTGTTGCTCCTTCTTTTGTCGAACGTCGAGCTATAAAACGAGGCTCATCATCTGTAATTCTTATATCGTCTCCGGCCGCTGTTGGCAAAAGCACGTTATCTAACGAAATAGCATTCCAAACCGGGGCGATTCTCTGGGATTTAGGTAAATTACAAGTTGG
>JACZRV010000091.1 GCA_022574555.1 SAR324 cluster bacterium | reverse complement strand
GGGCACCGATGGGCGCACGAGACGGGCGCTGCCTCCCAGATCCGCTGCGGACTGATGGATGATTAGGGGATCGGCTCCGTCGGGCAACAGGCCCCAAACGAGTCCCCCGCCCCAATCATAAATGGTTCTTATGCCGTTGCTGGGGTTCAGCCCTTGCACCAGATCCACTGCTCGTGTGGGGGGAACGGAAAAGCGCCAGAGCGATTCACCGGCACCGGGCTGCAATAGGTCCACTTCGCGCACGGCCCGCCATACCGCCCGGGATTCCTCGCCGTCAAGAAATTTCCAATCCGCACCGGCCATCTCCGCCAGCTTGCAGGCACGATAGGCCACCGAGGCCTCGGGACCCTCCAGCCGGATCAGGGTCGCCGCATCGCCCCCGGGGGGGGCCGTCCCCCCTGGCCAATCGGCCCCGCCAGGCACATGAGCCAGCCCACTGACGTCATGGGAAGTGCGCGCCGCCCGGATCAGCAACCCCACGCCCCCACGGTCGTCCTTGCCGGCGATCCATAATGTGCGCTCTGTCTCACCGCGGGGAAGCACCTTCAGGCAAACCTCGGTGAGTATGCCCAGGGTGCCGAAGCTGCCGCACATGAGCTTCGACAGATCGTAGCCGGTGACGTTCTTCACCA
The DNA here is from genome assembly GCA_022574555.1 of SAR324 cluster bacterium. Lineage (GTDB taxonomy): Bacteria > SAR324 > SAR324 > SAR324 > JACQKK01 > JACZRV01. Next base: position 18,066 of record JACZRV010000091.1, on the reverse strand, counting down.
CCCGTCCGCCGGCCCGAAAGATTTCGCCACGTCCGCCGACCGCCTGGAACCCCAGCAGATGATCCCGTGTGGCGCCCGCCTTGAATCGGCGGGGGCCGGCCAGATTGCAGGCCACCGTTCCTCCGATAGTGGCGCCTGGGGACCAATGGGGCGGTTCGAAGGCCAGCGCCTGCCCCTCTTTTTCAAGTGTGGCCTCCAACTCGGCCAGGGGCGTTCCGGCGAGCACCACGCAAATCAGCTCCCCTGGCTGATAGTCCACGATTCCTTTCATCGCGGCCAGCGAAACCGTCCGGGCCGATTGCGCTGAGTGCCCATAGAAGCGCTTGCCCCCGCTCCCCACGATCTCCAGGGGCTCCGCCCGGTCAAGGGCCGAGGCTACGATCTCCTGCAGGTCTTCGGGGGAAGTGGGGTGGTCCGTTTCCGGAGTAGTGGTCATGAACACTCAATTATAATCATGTAACGTGAGGAAGGAATATCATTTGGAATCGATTGTAATAAACGCTCACTTGTAACCATTGTGCACTGATTTCATGATCGTATATCCCCAACACCACCCCTTCGAATTATATTTTCTTTCTCAATTTCTTCCCGATCCAACATATGAGATCCCAACGCGATTATCCTTTTTCTAATCTCCCACAATTGGCGGCCGAGCTCCGTTTTTGGTACAAATCCCTCACTCGAATTCTCTCGGTAATCGTTCTTGTAATTGCTGATCGTCATTCCGCCCCCAATTCAGAAGCAATGTGCTCGCCCTGGTAGACGTGTTCCATCCACCCGTCGCCATCGCACCAGCGGTAAGGCGTATCGACGATCACTCCGGGCCGGGTGGCGGATTGTAGAACCTCGAACGCGCTCTTCAGGATCGCGGTTTGATTTTCCGGATCGCCGGGCCGCCCGCTGGTATTGCCCAGGGGATAGTTGACGAATACCGCCCGTGGGGGGAAGGCGCTGGCGGTGATGTCCCGCGCCGAGCAGAGCATCACGGTGGGGATGCCCTCGGCTTCCAGGTGGCGCGCGACCAGACTCACGGACTGGTGGCACACCGGTCAAATGGGCACACACAATGCCACGTCAACGGCCTGTTCCCGGCACAGCCGGAGCACCTCGGGCGCGTCGAGTTCACGGGTTTTGCGCCGGCTGTACGAGGGGCGGATGCGAAGATGGTTGGCCGCCAGGTCACCGATTACGCCCTCGGCAACCAATTCGCGCAGGCGGGTGACCGGGAAAAAGGCGTCGATATCGAGCATATCGCTTTCGCGCCGGTTGTGGGCGCCCGTGATGTACCGCAGTTTCTCCTTCGGAGTGTCACTGGGGATCGCAAACACTTCCGCCTTTTCCTTGGCCCCGATATTGATGCCCTTGAACGGCACGGGATCAGGGCCGTCGTCCAGTACGATCTCGATCCCCGCGCTCGATATCATCACCAGCCGAGACTCAGCGAGCGGCTTGATCGGCCGGGTGAACGGGCCATCCTCGTGTTTGGCATAGCGATAGAAATTGGGTTGTCCTTTTCGCTGATACCATTGCTGGGTGAGGTCGATATAAGACAAATTTGTCATGGTGCTTATTTGGTACAGGTTGATGGGGCTGTTCTCTCAATACATCAAAACCGCTCGATGTCCGGGAACTTGAGCTTTCCGCCATGGACGTGCATGCGGCCCAGTTCGGCACAGCGGTGGAGTTCCGGGAAAACCTTGCCCGGGTTGAGCAGGGATTCCGCATCGAAGCTGCACTTGACGCGCTGCATGGCCGCAAGGTCGTTTTCCCCGAACTGATAGGTCATCAACCCGCTTTTCTCGATTCCGATGCCGTGCTCGCCGGAAAGCACGCCGCCCACGTCGACACAGAGCTTCATTATTTCCTCCCCCAACTGTTCGGCCAACTCCAACTCGCCGGGAACATTGCCATCGTAAAGCACCAGGGGGTGGAGATTGCCGTCGCCGGCGTGGAATACATTGGCCACGCGCAGCCCTGATTCCTGCGCGAGCTCTCGAATGCGGGCCAGCACCCGGGGCAGGGCACCGCGTGGAATGGTGCTGTCGATGCAATAGTAATCCGGGCTGATGCGGCCCATCGCCGGGAACGCTGCTTTGCGCCCGGCCCAAAGCTTGAGCCGTTCGGCCTCGTCGCGGGAAACGCGGATATCGCTGGCTCCCGCGGCGCGGAGAATTTCCTCCGTACGGGCAATGAGATAACTGACCTCCGTGGCCGGTCCGTCCTGCTCGATGATGAGAATGGCCTCGGCCCCCACCGGATAGCCGGAGTGCGCATACTGCTCGGATGCGTCGATGGCGAGCTTGTCCATGATTTCCATACCGGCGGGAATCATGCCTGCGCCGATAATGTCGGCCACAGCCTGCCCGGCCGCCTCGACGGAAGAGAAAACGGCCAGCACCGCCGTCGCGCTCTCGGGCTTGGGCAGCAGGCGCACGGTAGCTTCGGTGATGATGGCCAGCATCCCTTCCGATCCGGTCAGCACGCCCATCAGATCGTAACCGGCATCGTCCATGACCTTGCCGCCCACGCGAACAATTTCTCCGTCTGCCAGCACCACCTCCAGCCCGAGGATGTTGTTGGTGGTCACGCCGTACTTGAGGCAATGCACGCCACCAGAGTTTTCCGCGATGTTGCCGCCGATGGAACAGGCGATCTGGCTGGAAGGGTCCGGGGCGTAGTAGAAACCATCCCCCTGCACGGCCTCGGTGATGCGCAGATTGGTGACACCCGGCTGCACTACGGCACAGCGGTTGTCCAAATCGATTTCTAGAATGCGGTTCATCCGCGAGAGGGCCAGGGTGACCCCGTCCTCCATCGGCAGCGCCCCGCCGCTGAGCCCCGTGCCTGCCCCCCAGGGCACCACGGGCACCCCCAGCCGGTGCAAGGTCTCCATAGTCGCCGAAACCTCGGCGGTTTCCCTGGGCAGCACCACCACCATCGGACGCCGGCGATACGCCGAAAGGCCGTCGGTCTCGTAAGCGACAAGCTCCTCGGTGGCGTGGATCACCGTCCCCGGAGGCAGCACTTCCTCCAAAGCGGTAACGATTTCGGCCTTACGGGCTACTAGTTTGGGATCGGGTGGGGGCAAATCCATGGCACACTCCATGGGTCGAGAAATTCAGACAGAAACAGGTAGACACGGACTGTGTGTCTCGGCAGGTAATGATCGCCTATGGAAACTTGAGCGGTTTGCACCCGTTCACATCACGACGCGCCAATGGATATTCTAGCGGGACGGGGGCACGTCGCGCAAACTGCCGGCAATAGTGCGACGCGGCCCATGGCAATGCGTTTGGGGGACCCTGGGTACGGCGAACACGCGTCTCCGGCCGCTAGGCACTACCGATAGAATAGGACCGTGCCACCGGTCCGCACAGGGTCCACCCCTGACCCTCAAGCTGCCGTAGAAGCGCTTCCGCGCACCAGCCTGCCGGGCAGGACGCCAGTTGCTGTACCGTCCTCGAAGGTGATCTGACCGCTAACGACGGTGGCCTTGTAGCCGCGCACTTTCTGGATAATGCGCCGTCCGCCGGCCGGGAGATCGTACACGATCTCGGGCCGGCTCAACGCGAGGGCGTCCAGGTCGATCACGTTCACGTCGGCTTTCATGCCGGGGGCCAGAATGCCTCGGTCGTGAAGCCCGTAGGTACGCGCAGTATCCCCGGTCTGCATGCGCACCGCCTCTTCCAGCGCGAGCTTCTCGCCCCGCGTCCGGTCGCGCACCCAGTGGGTGAGCAGGAAGGTGGGATTGCTCGCATCACAGATTACACCGCAGTGGGCACCGCCATCGGACAGACTGCTCACGGTCAGGGGGTGACGCAGCAACTCGCGGGTTACCTCGAAATCGTAGTCCTTGTAATTGGACAAGGGGCGATAGAGTATCTCCTTGCCGTCGCGTTCGAGGAGGATGTCATAGGCCAGGGCGGCGGGGTGCATTCCTTTGCGCTCCGCCATCGCGGCAATACTCTCCTGCGCTGCCGGTTCATAATCGGGCGGATCGCCCAGCCGAAACATCCGCGTAAAGTCGACGGCGATATCGCGGCGGAACGCGTCCTTGAACCCCGTCTGTTCGCCGAGGATGCGCGCACGCACTTGCGGGTCGCGCATCCGCCGGACGCGCTCAGCGAGGGGCAATCTACGAAACTCCACGTAGGTGGGATGCTTCAAAAAGGGATGGAGCGTGCATTCCAGCCCCAGCAAAAGCCCCGTGGGCCTCGCCGGCACCTGCGCCATGATCTGGGCGCCTTCATCCACGGCCCGCTGTGTGGCCGCGAGCATCTCCCGCCACTCGTCCGGATGGGCATGGTCCTGGGACAAGATGTAATGCACGGGCCGCCCGTTCTCTTTCGAAATCTTGCTCATCAAGCGAAGGTCGTCTTTGAACTGGCCGTGCATACCGCCCAGGCCGATATCCGAGACCATTTCGAACAGCCCGCGGCCTGCCTTGCCCAGAGCCCGGCCCAGGGCCATCAGCTCCGCCTCGCCGGCAAATGTGCCGGGCACGGGGCTGCCCTCCTTGGTGCGGTGCAATATGGTGCGAGATGTGCTGACCCCCATGGCACCCGCCTCGACGGCTTCCAGCACCAATTGTCCCATCTGCTCGTTCTCGTCCGGCGTGGGATCTTCAGTCTCCAATCCCCTTTCGCCCATGACATACACGCGCAACGCACAATGGGGAATCTGTGTGGCCACGTCCAGAGCCAGATCGATGCGTTCGATAGCGTCCATGTATTCGGGGAAGCTTTCCCATTGCCAGCGCATCCCTTCGGCGATGGAAGCGCCTGGAATGTCCTCCACGCTTTCCATGAGGCTGATCAGCCATCGGTGCTGGTCGGGCTTGGCGGGTGCGAAACCCACCCCGCAGTTGCCCATCACCACGGTCGTAACGCCGTTCCAGCTCGACGGCGTGAGGTACGGATCCCAGGTGACCTGGCCGTCGTAATGGGTGTGGATGTCTACCCAACCCGGCGTGACGAGGTGGCCTTCAGCATCGATCTCGCGCTTTCCGCACCCGGCTTTCTCGTCGATGGCGGTGATGAGGCCCCCGTCGATGGCCAGATCCCCCGATCGCCGCGGTGCGCCGGTGCCGTCTACGATGGTGCCGTTTCGGATGACCAGATCGTGCATGGTCCCGCCTCCTGTGCCTTTATGGCCTTTACGCCGCTGCAACGGATGATGCGCCGCCGTAGCGGATGAAAACGATGGTCACTCTCCGATATCATAATTCGATCGCCGCGTCCCCATTTCCCGCGCAAGTTTCTCAATCCGCCCCCAGAACCACGTTGCCTTCAGCACCCGGATACGGCCCGGCTGGCCACGCACAATCCCGCACCAAATCCGATAGGGTTCCGGGCCGAAATTGAGCCGTCAGTTGCGATGCCTGAGCGGGCACGAAAAATTACAGGCCGAATTTTTAGGCCAGGTCGTGCAGATCGTCGGCAATGATGTCGATGGAAGGGTCAGACGCGGGTATGTAGCGAACGCTATCCGGGAAGTGGTATGAAGGAATACCGGGAATCTGGATGTTAAGACAAACGACGTTGGGCCGCCCCTCATTGGGCGTTCTCTGCGGCACCCATGGCCCATAACAGCCCGCCCAGCAGGTGCATCCCAAAATCGGTATCGTCGTAAAGCACCTCACGGTGTCCCAGCCCGGTGTACCAAGCCCGACCACCATCGAACTCGTGGTACCAAGCGATCGGATGAGGATTACCCATGGCCCCCGCTCCCGGATCGTAACTGGCCTCGTCGATAGTGATCAGTACGTTGACGCTACCCTGCGGATTATTCTTGAAGTTGTACCACTCGTCCGTGATGGAAAAGGATATTGGTAACTGCCTGGTCGATGGATGGGATTGATCTACCACCTGCAAAGTCGCGGCCTGGATAGGGGGATGTTTGTTGAACCAAGCATTCCCGCCAAGGAGTTGGCCATACCAGGGCCAATCGTACTCGGTGTCGGCCGCGGAGTGCACGCCTACATAGGCGCCGCCGCGCCGGATATAGTCTTCAAACGCTGTCTGCTGGTCCGCATCGAGCACGTTGCCTGTCGTATTCAGCCATACCACCGCCTTGTACCGGCCCAGTCGCTCTCGCGTGAAGAGCCCCTGGTCCTCGCCATGCTCCGTTTGAAAGCCGTTCTCGGCACCCATTTGTTCGATAACGGCGACGCCCCTTTCTATTGATTCATGCCGAAACCCTTGGGTGCGGGAGAAAACAAAGATGCGCATGGTCTCTTCGGAGTTGGGGGACGACTCTTTCGTCTTCACACAGCCCGCGAACATGGAGCTTGCGAGGAATGCCAAAAAAACCCCGACAGCGACTCGCTCGTTCATCAATGGGGCGAAGTAGTGACCCAGGGACGGCCACGAACCATCTGCGGTAGCGGACGCCTTGTAACGGCTGTTTGCCGAGGTATCCACGGCGGCGCCCTCAAACCGGATTGCGCTCGACCAATTGGCGCGAAATGATGATGCGCTGAATTTCGTTGGTGCCCTCGCCGATGCACAACAGAGGCGCGTCGCGGTAGTAGCGCTCAATGTTGAACTCCTTGGAGTAGCCGTAGCCGCCGTGGATGCGCATGGCGTCGGTGGCGTTGGTCAAGGCCGCCTCGCTGGCGAAGAGCTTGGCCATGCCGGCCTCCATGTCGCAGCGCTCACCTTTGTCGTAGGCCGCCGCGGCGGATTCGACCATGAGCTGTGCCGCTTTTACGCGGGTGGCCATGTCGGCCAGCATGATCTGGATCGATTGATGTTCGCAGATGGGTTTGCCGAAGGTCTTGCGTACTTGGGCATAGGCCAAGGACTCGTCCAGGGCGGCGCGGGCCAACCCCACGCCACGAGCGGCTACGTTGATGCGGCCCAGTTCCAGTCCGCTCAGGGTGTGCTTGAGCCCCAATCCCTCCTCGCCGCCGATGAGCCGGTCGGCGGGAACGGCATAATCCTCGAAGACCAACTCGGCGCTGTCGATGCCCTTGTAACCCAGCTTTTCCAGCTTGCGGCTGACGGTAAAGCCCTTGCCCTTTTCCGCCAGGAAGAGGCTCATGCCCCGATGGCGCGGTTCGGCGGTGGTATCGGTCTTCACCAGCAGGGCGAAGATCTGGCCTTGGATGCCGTTGCTGATCCAGGTTTTGGTGCCGTTGATGACATAGTGGTCGCGCTCGCGCACCGCGGTGGTGCGGATCGCCTGAAGATCGGTGCCGCAGTCGGGCTCGGTGAGCGCCAACCCGCCACGCATCTCGCCGGTGGCGAACTTGGGGAGAAATTCCCGCCTCTGCGCCTCGGTGCCGAAGCGTTGCACCGCCGCCGCCATGATCAGGTGGGAGTTGAAGATCCCGGTGAGCGACATCCACGCCGCAGCTATGCGCTCCACGATCTTGGCATACAGGGTGGTGCTGAGACCCAAGCCTCCGTATTCGGGAGCAATGGTGGCTCCGAAAAGGCCCAGCCCCTTCATGGTCTCCACGAGATCCGCTGGATAGATATCGTCGTGCTCCAGTTCGCGGACTTGGGGCTTGACCTCCCGCTCTATAAAGCGGTCGATGGTCTCAAGAATGAGGGTATCGTCGTTCGTCAGGCTGGTCATGGTCCGGTTTCCATTTGCGCTCAATTCCAGCCAAGCCGCTGGTGATCATGCGGACGTCCGAGCATTGGTCCAGGGTAAGGATCAGGTCCCGGATCGATTCGGCCTGGGTAGCGGTCACCGCGATGGCGGCGTTGTCCATATATTTGGCCTCGATTTCCGAGGCGGTGAGTGGGATGTCGCCGGCGCCACGGTTTTTTTCCACGCGGCGGGTGAGCCGCCGTCCGTCCTTGGTGGTCACCGTGACCTGGCCGGAATAATACTCCGGGAAGGGGAAGCTGGCGTCCACACCGTATTCGACCTTGTCCGCCAGGGCCAGAATATCCGGGTCGGTCCAAGCGTCCCGGGCCAATTCGTTCAGCCCGAAACGGCCGCGGGTGAGTGCGGCCGCCGTGATATATTGCACGCTGAACTGGGCGTCGTACTCGGAACTGGGCCGTTTCTTGCCGGCCACCGGCTCGCAGATGGCCTTGACCGTCCCCGGCGGCACCAGGGCCTCGATGCGCTCCACCTGCTCCGGCGTGACGCCCTCCTCGTTTGCCAGAGCGATGGCCGCCTCGGCGCAGGCGTGGGCGAAGTGGCAGGCTGGAAAGGGCTTCACGGCGACCCGCTCGATTTCCCACTGCTCACCCAGGCCGGCAGTGGCCAGGCTGTAGTCGCAGTCCGCCTCGTAGCTGCCCAGGTGGCTGGGAAAAAGGCCGAAACGGCCCTCGTACGCCCGGCGGGGGGCGACGAAGCCCTCGAGCGCCAGGGCGGCAGCGGTGATGCCCGCGACGCCGGCCCAGCCCGGGTGCATGCGTTTGGTCCATGCGCCGTCCTCGATGAACTCGAGGCTTCCCGAGGCGGTGCTGAGTGCGATGCCCTGGGCCAGGACGAGTTGCGCCTCGGTGGCCCCGAAAAGGCGGCCCGCCAGCAGGGCGCAGCCGAAGGCTCCGATCAGCCCGGTGGGATGGAATCCCACCTGATGAAATGCGCCCTTGGCCACCGACCCCAGCCGGGTCGAAACCTCCACCCCGAGCACATAGGCCGCGAGCAGGGAGCGGCCGTCGGTCTCCGCCTTCTCCGCCATCGCCAGTGCGCAGGGGAAGGCGCTGGCGGTGGCGTGAATCACGCCCGCGGGATGGGTGTCGTCGAAGTCCAGACCGTGCACGAGCACGCCGTTCATCAGCACCGCGTCGCGCAATGGCAGCCGATCCACCAAGCCGATCAGGGCGTGGTCGCCCTCGCCGGTCAGGTGGCGGATGCCCGCCAGGGACACCTGCGCGTATCGTTGCTGGGTGGACGCCAGAGCGATTCCGACGGCGTCGAGAATGAGGTACTTGGCCCGTTCCCGCACCGCCTCGGGGATGTCATTGTAATTCAACGATGCGGCGAAGCGCGCAAGCCGCTCGGAAATGGTTCGAGTATCATCGGGATGGGCGGACATGGCGGTCACCTCCCTGGAGGCGGTGGGGTTTGGTGGCAGACTCTGACCGGGCACTCCCCGTCCGTGGCCCACTAAGTCGGCACCCCGTAAATGCCGCGGTGGTTCGGGCGCTGAACTTCGTCAGGGTAGACACAATGGCGGTAAAATTCAATTGAGAGGTGGTGCGGCCAATCCACATCGAACCGCACAGCAGCACCGCGGTACTACCCGCCGGCAACAAGCGTGAACATGAAGGAGAGGTTTCCGCAGGCCTCGGCAACGCTCAATCCATGGCGTCCTCCACCCCATGGCCGGTCTTGGGGACGAGTACGGTGCGCTCGAAGGTGAGGAAGACGGTGCCGTCGGCTTTCTTGCCCGTGGTCTTCACGGTCACGATGCCCTGGTTGGGGCGGGATTTGGATTCCCGCTTGGAGAGCACTTCCGATTCGGCGTAGATCGTGTCCCCGGCGAAAACGGGTGCGCTGAGGCGGATGTCGTTCCACCCCAGATTGCCGATGGCCTTATAGCTGATATCGGTGACGCTCATGCCGGTGACGATGGCCAGGGTGAGCGTGCTGTTCATCAACGGACGGCCGAACTCGCTCTTGGCCGCGTAGTCGGCGTTGAAGTGGATGGGGTGGGAGTTCATGGTCAGCAGGGTAAACCACGTATTGTCGTCCTGGGTCAGTGTACGGCCCGGGCGATGCTCGTAAACGTCCCCCACGGCAAAATCCTCGTAATAACGGCCGAAGGTTTCACGGTACCGGTTCGGGCCGATCTCTTTGTGTGTCACGGTCATGGGATGGTCCCTATGGGTGCTCCTCTACTGGTCGACCCCGAGGGGCTCGAAACTGGAAATTTCATTTTGGCAGTGGTCATTGGTCGTGTTCCTCCGGTGGCGTCGGGACGAGACTTTCCAAATGCCCTATCAATTCCGGAATACTGTTGGCCGCCACATCCCAAACGCGGGCCGGTTTGATTTCACCATACTCATGAATCAACACATTGCGCTGCGAAAATGATCCGACTCCAAGGAATTTCGGGATGTGCCTCGCGATATACAGTGGAGACTCGTCGTGCAGCCTCCCCTATGATTTCCAGATCCCGTTCCACCGCACCGCGCAACATTCGATCGTTATCACAGTCGTTGTAAGTCCGGCCTTTGACAAATTCGCAAATCGCCCGCGCCGCGTCCAACATATCCCAGAGATATGAAGTGTCTTTTCCGCCCGCATTCGTGATGTCAGGCGGCATAGATGACCATCCGGGAGTTGAGGATGTTGTGCCGGCGAAAGGGATTTCGTAGGCCTTCCTTGTCGACGAGATCTACCTTGCGATGGAAGAGCAGTTCCAACTCGTCGATCATGTCCACCCAATCGTACAGGCTCCACCGGGCTTGATCTTCAAAAGTGACAAGCACGTCCACGTCGCTGTCGGGCCTGAAACGATCCGACAAGACCGAGCCGAACAGGGAAAATTCCGCGATTTTCCATTTCCGGCAGAATGTAGCGATTTGATCTTCGGGTAACTCAAATTTCGGATGGCTCATTTCGCGTGCTCCCGTTTTCCATTATCCTCGGGGTACAGGGCGTTTCTACCATGAAAGACAGCCAATTTCTCTCCGCGGGAGAATCGCAATCGCCTGCTCACCCATAATTAGGATCAAGAGCATCGCGCAAGCCATCGCCGATGAAATTGAGGCAGAAGAGCGTGACGGCGAGAAACGAGGCGGGGAAGAACAGCGTCCAGGGCGCGCTTTCCATCTGGCGCGCACCCATAGCGATCCTGATAATCGCCAGTCTTCCCGCTTGGGGCTGCTCATACGGCTCCGTTGAGGGGGAGTCCCTCGATTCTCCCCACAGCGTCGACACCGGCTCCAACGCCAATTCCGGGCTCCATCCCTCGGCGGAAGAGAAATTCCTGGGGCAGTATCCGACTCCGGAGCCTGAACAAACCGGGGACATTCAGGAGCCGGAATCAAATGGCCTGCGGAAGTTCGATTTTCTCGTCTATTACGGGAAATTCGTCCGGGAAAGATTCGTGGATATCATCACTCTTCACCCGTTGAATTACCGGCCTTCGTATGTTGGCGTGATCGCAATCAATTACAAGCTCGGCCCGTTCATCGGTCCCCTGACTCTGGAGGCGGAATGGCAGTTGGCCAGGCACCAGGGTCTGCAAACACACTCGGAGACCAATGCTTTGCTGATCGCCCGCCTGGGCAGCATGGGGGACGGCCCCCTGCCGGTCAGCTTGGCGGTTGGCAGTGGTATCTCGGTCGCGTCAGCGGAACCGAAGTTGGAGAAGGCGGAGAATGAAACCAATCCCGTGCTGTATTATCTCATGACGGAAATTGACGTGGGTATCCCGTCATTACCGAGAAATCCGCGAATGATGCTGCGCATCCACCATCGATCCGGGGTATTCGGCGTCTTTTGCCCCGGCATTTGCGGGTCGAACTTCATCACATATGGGCTCAAATTTGCGTTTTGATGCGAGAGCCAAACCGCGCCTAAAGGGAAGCCCAGCGCTATCGGTAATGGGGATCAAGAGCATCGCGCAAACCATCGCCGATGAAATTGAGGCAGAAGAGCGTGACGGCGAGAAACGAGGCGGGGAAGAACAGCGTCCAGGGCGCGCTTTCCATCTGGCGCGCACCCTCGGCGATCAGGACGCCCCAACTCGAATCCGGCTCCTGGACGCCAAGTCCGAGGAAAGACAGGAAGGATTCGAACAAGATCACCTGAGGCACGGTGAGGGACATGTAAACCACGACCGGGCCCAGGGTGTTGGGAACGATATGGTGGGCGATGATGCCCGGAGTACCCAATCCCAGAGCGCGCGCCGCTTCGACAAATTCCCGCTGCTTCAGGCTGATGGTCTGGCCCCGCACGATGCGGGCCATGTTGAGCCACTCTACGGCGCCCACGGCGATAAAGATCAGGAAAATGTGACGCCCGAAAAGAACCATCAGCAGGATCACGAAGAACATGAACGGCAAAGAATAAAGCACGTCCACCAGCCTCATCATGATCCCGTCCGTCCTGCCGCCCAGATAGCCGGCGACCGCGCCGTAAAGGATGCCGATCAAGACGCTTACCGCCGTGGCCGCGACCCCGATCATCAATGAAATGCGCCCCCCCAGCAGCGTTCTGGCGAAGAGGTCCCGGCCGATGGCGTCGGTGCCGAAGTAATGGCCTGAATCCAGATTCGGCGGCGTGGAGATGCGATCCCAGTCTATCTCATCGAACGGATAGGGACTGAACCAGGGCCCGGCGACGGAAAGCGCGGCAATGCCCGCCAGGAGCACAATTCCCAGCACGGCGGCGCGGTTTTCCAGTAACCGTTCCCACGCCTCGCGCCATAGGGAGCGGCCTGGAATGCCCGCGGGCTCATGCGCCTGAAAAGCCCGCGATCCGGTGCGGCCGGGCTTGGTATCATTCATTTCCGCATTGCTTTGCGTAGCGTGTTTGGGTGCGGAAGGTATCCAAGGACTCAGACCCTCACCCTGGGGTCCAGCCAACCGTAGAGCAGATCGACGATCAGGTTGGCGAGGATGATCAGCACGCCGTAGAAAATTACGACCCCCATGACCAGGGTATAGTCCCGGTTCAGGGCCCCCTGGACGAAGTAGCGGCCGATGCCGGGGATGCCGAATATCTGCTCGATTACCACCGAGCCTGTGACCACCGCCGCCGTGGCTGGGCCCAGGTAGGAGACCACCGGCAGCAGCGCCGCCTTCATGGCATGGCGCACAATGATGACCCGCTCCGGCAATCCCTTGGCGCGCGCAGTACGGATGTATTGGCTGCGCAACACCTCCAACATACCGCCTCGCGTGAGCCGGGCGATATAAGCCACCTGCGGCAGACTCAGCGTGACCACCGGCAACAGAGTATGTGCGAAATCGCCATCGTTCCATCCCCCCACGGGCAGCCAGCCCAGGTAGACCCCCAACATCAGGGTCAGCAATGGTGCCATCACAAAGACGGGTATGGCGATTCCCGACATGGCGCCGGCCATCACCGCGTAATCGACCCAGGTATTGCGCCGCAACGCCGCGGAGGTGCCCAGGCCCACACCCAAAACGAAGGCCAGCAACATCGCCAGTGAACCGATGCGCAAGGAGACGGGGAAGCCGCCCCAGATCAACTCGGTCACCGTGAAATCCCGATACTGAAACGATGGGCCGAAATCGCCGTGGGCCAGATTGCCCAAATAACTCATGAATTGCAGCCACAGCGGATCGTCCAGGTGATAGACGCGATTGAGGTTGGCTTCGATTTCCGGCGGGATCGCCCGTTCACGGTCGAACGGTCCGCCGGGCGCCAGGCGGATCATGAAAAATGAGATGGCCACGATGAGCAACATCGTGGGAAAAGCGCTCAGAAGTCGCTTAACGGCGTAGGCTAACACGGCCGGCTATCCTTACGCGGGAGAAAATCGGTATGAGCAGCGTTTGAGAGTCCATGGCCATTCCTGAGCTTTCTCGCCGGAATTCATGGCTCGTCCAGGCGGAGGTGTTGGGAGGCATGATGGTCCAGGATGTTTGATTGCCAGCCCTTCACCTCCGGCCGGACGAGCGATTGGGAGACGTAATGATAGATGGGAATGATGGGATGATCGGCAAGAAGCTGCCGTTCAGCGGATTCCAGCAGCCGCACCCGCTCTTTCAGATCGGTGGTCAGCGCCGCCTTCCGTACGCTCACGTCGTAGTCCGGGTTGTTGTAGCCGGCATCGTTGATACCGGAATCGGAAAGCATGAGTTCGGCAAAGGTGTTGGCGTCGTTGTAATCCCCAATCCATCCCGCGCGGGCGATCATGAAATCGCCCTGCTTCCGGCTGTTCAGGTAGACCTTCCATTCCCGGTTGACGAGCCTGGTGCGCACCCCCAGGGCCTTGCGCCACATGGCGGCGATGGCCACCGCAATCATTTTATGGCCCTCACTCGTATTGTAAAGAATCTCCACCTCCAGGGGATTGTTGGGGAGATAACCAGCCGCCCGATACATGCCGCGAGCCAGACGTTCGCGCTGTTCCTGATCCATTTCGGCCTGATCCATCTTTTGGGGCTGATAGTTTTGCACCCCGGGCGGGATCCAGCCAAAGGCGGGAATCTGGCCCCCTTTGGTCACTTTGTCAGTGAGGATTTGCCGGTTGATCGCCAACGAGAGGGCCCAGCGAAGGTTCGGGTTATTCTTGAAGGGCGGTTTGGCGACGTTGAGGACGTAATAATACGTGCCTAGATAGGGCGCTACCTTGTAATCGCCGGGGAGGTTCTGCTTGACCCAATCGAGCTGGTCGATGGGCACGGTGGCGGTCATGTCCAGTTCACCCGCCCGGTATCGGCGCAGTTCGGTGTTCTGGTCCTCCGTGGGATAATAGTGCACCTCGGGAATGCTCACCGTGGCGGCTGCCCGGTAATTCTCGTTGCGGATGAGCCGCACACGGTCCTGGGGCCGCCATTCCACCAGACGGTAGGCGCCGTTGCCGACCAGATTCCCAGGCCTGGTGAATCGGACACCGTGTTTTTCCAGGGAGGCGCGGTGCACCGGGTAGGCCATGGTGTGGGCCAGCAGGGCCAGGAAATAGGGCGTAGGCGCCTTCAACGTGATTTCGAGGGTTCGTTCATCGATCACCCGCACCCCCAACGCTTCCGGCTCGGCGATCCGGCCCGACGTAATATCTTCCGCGTTGCGAATCGGGGAGAGAATGAAGCTGTAGTCCGAAGCCGTGGCGGGCGCCACTCCGCGCCGCAGGGAAAAACGAAAATCCTCCGCGGTCACGGGTTCGCCATTGGACCATCGGCCCTCCGAACGAAGATAAAAGGTATAAATGGTCCCGTCAGCGCTTACCTCCCATCGTTCGGCCGCTCCGGGCAGCAACTCTCCCGCCGGGCCCTCGGTGACCAAGCCCTCGAAGAGGTCGCGCAGAATGTTGCTTTCGGGCACACCCGTGGCCCGATGGGGATCGAGGGTCGCCGGCTCGGTGCCGTTGCCCCGGCGTAGAACCTGGGCAGTGGCCGCAGATGCGCTGAATACTATGTGGAAAGTCAGCAGCGACGCGGCGATCAATCCCATCGTGCGAAATAAAGAACCGCGGGGTCGAATGATCTGAAAAACGGGGTTCATGGTGACGTTCGCCGGTTCACAATGGAAATTTACTCCGAGGCCCATGGCACATTACCCGCGACCCCGAACAGGACAATCTGATTGACCGGGGCGGAGCCAAAACCGATAGGGGTCGGCGTCGAAAACTTTACAGTCTGCCCACCCGAAGACGCCACGAAGAGGACTACTTCCCCGCGCTCTACCAGCAGACAGATTTATACGGCGTCAGCAACGGGGTGGAATGGGTTCTTGATCGGGTGCGCAGATCTATGCCAAGGAAATGCGTATCTAGTAAATGTTTTCAGTGGGTTATGATATGGCTGGCATGATGGTCAATTGGTTGGGCTTCCGCCAGAGTCCAACTCAGCCGTCGTTACCGATGGCCTCCACCGGGCAACATTCCAAGGCCTCGAAGCTCAGATTCAGTTCCTGATCGGACTGGGGCTGCTTGTAAACGTAGTCGTGTCCCTCCTCCGATTCGACCGCGAAGTTGTCTGGCGCGATCTCTGAACAGAGGTTGCAGTCGATGCATTCCTGATCCACATAGAATTTACCGGTGACATTCTGGGACCACTTCCGGGACTTATCCGCCATGCTTGCTCATATCGCCTAATTTTGATCCTGAACCCCTGAAAAACCGGCAACGGCCACCACAGACTGCCTCGGCCAGCATCGTGAGCGGTCAGGCTATCCGAGCAACAGGGGAGAGTCAATTCAGGATGCGGTTTTGAGGCACGACGGTTCGCTCACACTATTTCGGGCGGGGGTGTAGAATTTGTCTCATCGGTGCGCAATCGCCGCGCACTTCGAGACGCGCGCAAGGCGCGCTTCTCCGCAGCGCGGCTTGTAGATCCCGATTCCCTGCCTGTCCTGAGCGGCGTCGGAGGGAGGAGAAATCCGGAGTAATTCCTCTCGATGGGTCGGGATCGCCTCGAAATTCCATTTTTGAGACTGGCTCTGATGACGCATTTATCGAACTGCACGCCGGCTGGATACCGTTTCGAGCATTTGGCCGGATGAAAAATTACCCCACCAAATTCCAACACAATATATCTGGAAGCTATCCGAAAAATAGTTATGGACCTTTGCTAATGATTTGAATAGCTTAAGGGACACCTCATGGAAGAGGAGGTTCCTATGGAAATAACGGACAAACAATGGGAGATCATTGAACCGTTGCTGCCCGAGCCGCTCAGCGGGCCGGGAAAGCGCGGCCGACTCCAACGAAACAATCGCGATGTGGAACGGCTCTTTGCATGGTTGTAAAACTTCCGTCGTTTGGTGGTGAGATATGAATATCACTGGCAAAATTTCCTGGGATTTTTACACTTGGGCTGCATTGTTATATTGCTAAGGCAATTTTGAGATGGCTTCTAGTAGGGATTTTTGGCAAGCTTCGAAATCCCCGGTCTAACCACGCGCCGTTGACGATTGCCCCCTTCAACTGAAACATGCAAATAAAGACACATTACCGGTCAGGCAGCCTGTATTCCCTGCCACGGCTCGTGCTTGGCCTTCGACTTTTTGCGTCTGCCGCGCTCCTCCTCGCTCCAGCGTGGGCGCTTGGCGCGGAATCCGGCGATTCGCCTGCCCTGATGCGCATCGCCAACCCGCCGCTTGGATTGCCTGCCGTACCGATTCC
Organism: SAR324 cluster bacterium; assembly: GCA_022574555.1. Taxonomy (GTDB): domain Bacteria; phylum SAR324; class SAR324; order SAR324; family JACQKK01; genus JACZRV01. The sequence goes on along the minus strand of JACZRV010000091.1, from coordinate 1,328 downwards.
CGCCGATAACCGGCCCACGACGGAAAAGATCGAGCTGGGCCGAAAGCTTTTCTTCGACCCCCGGCTTTCCCATGACGGAACCCTCTCCTGCGGCCTCTGCCACTTGCCGGAGCACGGATTCACGGTGAATTCCGCGCCCCTGGCCATCGGCAAGGGTGGGGCTCCCCTGCGGCGCAATGCGCCGACCGTGCTCAATGTAGCCTACGAGACGACATTGTTCCGGGATGGACGCAGGGCCAGCCTGGAGCAGCAGGCGCTGGACCCCTTTCTGTCTACAGTCGAGATGGCCAATCCCTCCGCCGAGGCGGTCGTGGAGAAGATCGAGGCACTTGCCGATTACGAGGGACTGTTCGAGCGGGCCTTCGGCAGCGGGCCAAATCCTGAGCGGATCGCCATGGCCATCGCCTCATATGAGCGAACGCTGCTGGCGGGGGATTCCCCCTTCGACCGCTGGCATTTCGGCGGGGACGAATCGGCGGTCAGCGAACAGGTGAAGCGCGGCTTCGACCTCTTTAAGGGAAAGGCCAATTGCTCCCTCTGCCACGCTTTGGGCGAGGCCAAGACCCAGACCTTGTTTACCGATCACCGCTTCCGTGATGCTGGGGTGGGCTGGATGCGCTCCCGCAAGGCCGATCTTATGCGTTTCGCCGGCCCCGCGCCGATCAACGTGCTGCAAGGCGTGGCACCCTCCGCGCTTCAGCCGCCGCATAGGGATTACGGCCGCTTCGAGGTGACCGGCGATCCGCCGGACCTGTTCCTCTACCGCACACCTTCCCTGCGCAACGTGGCACTGACCGCGCCGTACATGCACGACGGCTCAATGGCAACCCTGCGCGACGTGGTGGCCTATTACAATATCGGAGGATTCCGGGCCTACGGCATCGACCCGATGATCCATGCGCTGAATCTCACTACGGACCAGCAGCACGAACTGGTGGCATTCATGGAGAGCCTCACCTCGACCGGTCTTGCGGAACTGATCGCCGAAGCCCGAGTGGAAACCGTGTTCAGCGAATGATCGTCAGGGCATTTCGATCCGATATTGTTGGCAGCAGCTGAAAAATTCTGGCCGCAAGGCAGAACCGAATAAGACGAGGAAAACCCTCTTTCCCCACATTTCTCAAATAAAGGTCTATCCCCGCGTGTGCGGGGGAACCCCTACGAGATGGCATTTTGCCGTGTCGATCCGGGGTCTATCCCCGCGTGTGCGGGGGAACCGAGCGTCGGGCGTGGGAGTCGGCCATTGATCAGGGTCTATCCCCGCGTGTGCGGGGGAACCGCGAATACCTCCGGGGATTCGAGCGGGTGATAGGGTCTATCCCCGCGTG
>JACZRV010000090.1 GCA_022574555.1 SAR324 cluster bacterium | reverse complement strand
GGCACGGCCCTTTGACCGGCATCGGGGAGAATCGGCTCTTTTACGAGGTCGTGCGGTTGGAGCCCGCCGACTGCCTGATGCGCAGGTGTCTCCAACTGGGACCGCAGACCCGCCAAGGCGAATGGCAACTGGCGGCCATGGCCGAGGCGTTGGCGGAATGATTTTTCTGCTTCGGTATGCAGTGATATCGCGAGCGTTCAGCGGCCGGGCGCTCCCCGCCTGCACTCCCGGCGGCCGGCTCAACCCCCCACCAACTCCCGGCAGGCAGCCACGGCGGCGTCGATGAAGATCGTGACCTGTTCGGCCTGGGCCTGGGCATCGCCAGAGGTCGATGCGGAGCCGGTCAAAATCGCCCCCACCCAATCCTCGCGATTCCATCTGCCGCCGCCAGGCAGGTCGGGCAGGTTCGGGTTCTCTGGGTAGGGCCACGGCGTCACGTACCAGTACGGCTCCGGGTAACTCCCGTCTCCCGGCGACATTCCCACGCCCACGTTGGGGGCGTCCTCGCCGGAAACCCCCGCATCGAGCTCGATCACCGTGGCGATATCGAAATGGTGGGGCCAGCACCTCACCGGAGATGCGCCCGGCGTGCGGGCCACCAAATCGCCAAGCAGGGCAGCGGCGTTGGCGTACCAGCGAGCCAGTTCAGGCAGCGCCTCCTTATGGGCCGCCCCGAACGGTGCCCCATCGCCCGCCGGATGTGGGGGCAATTCGTAGCCAGGCGTTTCCAGCGCCGCCGTGAGCGCCTGACCGGTATACTTGCCGATGGCCGAGGCCAGCCATTCCAGCGCCTGTTTCAGCGTTCGCCCCTTCAGCGGTGTTTCGGCGATCGGCTCTCCCTGGGGTTCGATCAGCATCAAGACCAGGCCGGCCGGTCTAATCGCGGCGCGGAACTCCCGCGTAAAATTTGCCGGCTGCCCCGCCAGCACCTCCTGGGCTTCCAGCCAAACCAGGCTGGTGTGGTTGTAATCGGGAACCGCCTTGATCAGGGTGTGGCCCACCGACGCCACCGCCTGTGCGGCCCAGTGGAGCTGTTTTCTGGACTCGGTCAAGGAATCGGGAGCCGGATCGCCCAGCTTTTTCCACGATGGGGTGATATTTGCCGACATCGCATATCCTTACGTTATGACGGTGACACTCCTGCATAGGCGATGCCGGTCCTCGAGGGCACTCCAGGCCGCGACCTTGAACTCGTTTCCGATGACCTGCGTGGTGGAATTCATTCAAACCCTCGGGATAAATGGATATTTCATTTGAACCCGCCGCGTGCCCATCCCATCCGCGCAGCGCCGGGGATTCGGGTCATTGCGAAAGGTTACGCAATGCACCCTGCCGGGCTGAATGTCAAATCCCATGGGCCGCCATGGCTACGGCCTGACCGAATCACCAAAGCCATCAAATACGCGGATACGCGGTCACGCATGATTAGGCTATGGTGACCAGTCCGGCCCACCGCATCATGGCGCAGCCAGACCATGCCCGAGTCTAATTTTACGTTTCTGTCAATCGTTTGGCCCATCGGTGATAGAGTTATATTTAATTACGAATTTATTTGATAAATCAAAGTTGGCCATCCCAAATGTCACCGCAGGAGATAGGCGAAATGAGTGTTCCTACGGTACGCAGCGGGGAATTGTTCATCGTGGGTTTCAAGGGAGCGGTGATACCGCCCTGGGTGCGCCGGTTCGAATCACGGTACGGGCTGGGCGGAATTATTCTGTTCGACTACGACGCCACGGCAGACCGCTATGGGAACAATGTCGTCTCTCCAGGGCAGGTGGCGGCGCTCTGTACGGAAATCCGGGCCCTGCGCTCCAAGCCCTTGATATTCGTGGACCAGGAAGGCGGCCGGGTGTGCCGGCTGAAGGCATCTCTGGGATTCGCGCCACTGCCCAGCCAGGCCGAATTCAGCCAGCTCCCCAATGAGGAAAAGCGCACCCTCGCGGCTGCGAGCTACCGCGAACTCAAATCACTCGGTTTTCATTTCAATCTGGCGCCCGTGGTTGACCTCAACCTCAATCCCGACAATCCCGACATTGGGGCCCTGGGGCGGGCCTATTCGGCGCACCCGGCCGAAGTGGCGGCAAACGTGCGCCTGCTCGATACCGTCGCGCGGCAGGTGAATCTCGGACTGTGCTTGAAACACTTTCCCGGGCTTGGCGGGGCCGCAGTGAGCAGCCACGATGAGGTGACCCGACTGGACGGTTCCATCGCTGAGGACCAACTGGACCTGTTTCATACATTGGGCGCAGAGATATGCGGAGGCGCGATCCTGGTGAGCCATGGCATCGTCGATCGATGGGAGCGTGCCACGCCGGTTTCTCTTTCAACCGTCGCCTTGGGCTCCCTCCGCCAACGGCTGCCCGACGTGCTCCTGATCTCCGACGATCTCCAGATGGAAGGCCTGCGGAAACTCTTCGATCTGCGTAGTGCCTCCATCAAAGGGCTGCGCGCAGGGCTGGACCTGCTCCTGATCGGCAACAACCTGCGGGACGAGCAGGCGCAATTGGAGAGTCTGGCCGGCTGGCTCGAAGCGGCAATCAGCAGGGATCGCGGCCTGAAAATGCAATACGGCGCGGCCCGAGACCGCGTCGCCCGACGCAAGCGGCAATTCTACGACGGAAATCCGGCTTGATTCAAATCGCCCCACCTCGGGCCCGTCTGGCCCGGCAGGCCCCGGTGGGCTACTCGTACTCACCGAGTCCGCCGGCCCGAGCGGCTTCGCGGATGATATGGTGATTACTTTCCAGCGTGCGCGATAGCCCCAGCGAAGGAACGGGGCCAGCAGCTCGGGGTCGATCATGTCGACCATGGCCTGGGTCAGGCGCTGGGTAAATCCGCTGCCCCAGATGTCATCGAAGGTCGGCTGAACCGAGAAGTTGTAATCGTGGTAAATGGCGGCATCGGGGCCGGTGTCAAAGTTGAATCATGGTGATCACAACGCCGACCATGGCAGCCATCACGGCGAATCCCGCCACCACGATTCCCCCCAGCTTGATCAGGATGTCCCGCCGCAGCAACTCTATCCGTTGCACTGTGCGCGTTTCCAAATCCTTGAGCCGGACTTCCTGGCGGGCATCAAGCTCCTTGAGCCGAACACCCCGCGCGGAGTCGGTCGTTAGCCATGGCCACATACTGAGCGTATGGTAGCAATCGGAAATGGCGACGATCGCAAGCGGACCCGTTAGGATTGGAGGGGATTTATGGCGCAAGTGGACTGGAGGAAGCGCGTTTCCATAGACTCGGCGGTCTGCCACGGTAAACCGTGCATCAAGGGAACCCGCATCCCGGTTTCGATTATTCTGGATTACCTCAAGGACGGTGAAGGGACTGAGGCCATTCTCCGCGAGTATCCAGGGCTGGAGGCGGAGGATGTCCGCGCGGCTATCGGTTACGCCGCATGGCTGGCGCACGAGGAGGAAGATTTGCCCCTGCGGCCGGACGCAACTGGATGAAGATCATCTGGACGAAAATCTCCCGCGGTCACTCGTAAAGCTATTCCATGCGGCTGGCCATGACACAACCACGGTACCGGAGGAGGGGCTCTCGGGAGGTGTGGATAGCCTGGTGCTTGGCATGGCCCCAGCGAAAGGAAGAATTTTGATCACACTCGACCGGGGTTTTGCGGACATCCGAAAACACCCGCCTGGTTCCCACGGCGGCATCGTGGTGTTTCGCCCTGCTGATCAGCGACTAGAAACGATCGAAGATGCAGCGCAGCGGTTGATCGAATCGGGCATCCTGGCCAACATTCCCCATGGACTGGCTATCGTCAGCCGCTCGCGAATTCGAACTCGCATCGCGACACAAACGCAAGAAGCCTGAAGCCAAACCACTCACTCCCCCAGCACCTTGAGCATCTCTTCGATGGCGGTGAATTTGACCCTGGGGCGGCCGGCGGGAGCGCCTCGCTCGACCTCCGCGGCGTCGATCTTTTTCCAGTCGGCATAGGTCACGGCCCGCACCCCTTTGCTTTTCAGGAGTTCTTCGATGGCGCCCGGTTCGGGGTGGAAATCATCGCCTGGCGCAACGGCCGGGGCGTCCTCCAGCATCTTGTTTACCGATTCGATGGCGTCGGCCTTGTTGGTGCCGATGACGCCCGAGGGACCGCGCTTGATCCAGCCGGCGGCATAGAGCCGAGGGAGCGGCGTGTTGGTTTCCGCATCCAGTACCCTGCCTGCTTCGTTGGGGATCGTGCCCCAGCGGTCTTCAAAGGGAACCCCGGGCAGGGCCGTGCCCTTGTAGCCGACGGAGCGGAAGACCATGTCCACGGGCAAATCCTCGAAGACGCCGGTGCCCCGGGCACGGACGGTGCCGGATTCGTCTTTGACCAGCTCGTTCTTCTCCAGCCGCAGGCCTTCCACCCGATCCCTGCCCAGCACCTCGACGGGCGATTCGAAGAAGCGGGCACGGATCTTTTTTGGCTGAGTGCTCTCACCTTGTGCGAGGTGTTTGGTGAGGATCTCCACATTGCGCTTGAAGGTAGGATCCTTGCAGTTGGCCAAAAATTCGCGACTGAGATCGTCCAGGTCCAGGTCTTCGGGCCGGAGCACCAGGTCCACGCCTTCGATCTTGGTCAGCTCGCGGATCTCCGGATTGGTGAATGCCGCCTGGGCCGGACCGCGTCGTCCGATCAGGTAGATTTCCTTGACCCTGCTCGTGCGCAATACCTCCAGGGCGTAATCGGTGATATCGGTCTTTTCCAATTCAGCCAGGGGCTGGGCCAGGATGCGCACCACGTCCATGGCCACGTTGCCGATGCCGATCACGGCCACCCGTTCCGCGCTCAAGTCAAAGGTGTAATGGGTGTAATCCGGGTGGCCGTTGTACCAGCCCACGAAGATGGTGGCCGGAAAACTGCCCGGCAGGTCCTCACCGGGAATGCCCATGTGGCGGTCGTTATCCGAGCCGGTGGTGAAGAGCACCTGATGGTAGTGGCGGAGAATTTCGTCCAGGGTCAGATCCCGGCCAAAGGTCACGTTGCCAAAGAAGCGGAAACCCGCCCGCCCGGCGGTGCGCTCATAAATCTTGATTACCGACTTGATCTTCGGATGATCGGGAGCCACGCCGCCACGCACCAAACCGTAAGGGGTGGGCAAGCGATCGAACAAATCCACTTCGACCTTGACGTCTTCCTGCTTGAGCAGCGCCTCTATGGCATAAAAGCCGGCGGGTCCGCTGCCGATTACCGCCACCCGCAAGGGATGCGCGCCGCTGCCGATCTTCTCCGTCAATTCGATCCTCCCAATGGAAATGCCGTGCCGGCGGCAAGTTGAGGGGCGGGTGCCACACCACGCCGCCGCTTGGCCAAAACTGGGGAAACTTGTATCATTGCCGTACACTTCCCACCAGAGGAAAGGAGCATCATGCACCACCGGACCATTTCAATGGCCTATGGCCGGAACGGATACGCGCTCGATCTGCCGGCTGATCTCGCCCAGTGGGATCTGTTCAATCCTCAAGACCATCCTCCGCTTGCCGACCCGGCGGGAGCTTTGGAAAAGGCATTCCTTCAGCCCATCGGGGCACGGCCACTGCGCGAGATCGTGGCTCCCGATGAGCGGGTCGTGGTGGTAACGTCCGATAACACGCGCCCTGTCCCGAACCGGGAACTGATCCCCGCGCTGGTGAAGCATCTCGGCCTGACCGCCGAGCGGTTGACCATCCTGGTGGGCGGCGGGTCTCACAAGGCCAACACCCGCCAGGAATGGCTGGAGATGTTCGGCGAGGAGATCGTCGAGGCGTTTCCCATCTTCAACCATGACGCCTACGACCCCGGTGAGCTGGTCGAAATCGGCCGTACCGATGCGGGCGGCAAGGCCCTGCTCAATACACGGTGGGTGCATGCGGACAAACGGATCGTACTGGGTTTTATCGAGCCCCACTTCTTCGCCGGATTTTCCGGCGGCAGCAAGGGCGTCATGCCGGCCCTGGCCGGAATCGAGACGATCCTTCATTTCCATCGCGCCGCGATCATCGGCGATCCCCGCACGACTTGGGGCGTGATGGCAGGCAATCCTCAGCAAGAGCTTTCGCGGGAAGTAACGGCCATGGCGCCGCCGGACTTCCTGGTCAACGTAACCCTCAGCCTGAGCAAGCAGATCACAGGCGTTTACTGTGGCCATTACCTGGACGCCCAGGCCGCCGGAGTGGAGCAGGCTCGCCGGGAAGCAATGGCGCCGGCAACCAGGAGCTATCCCCTCGTCGTGACCACCAACAGCGGCTACCCCCTCGATCAGAACCTCTATCAAACGGTGAAGGGCATGTCCGCCGCGGCCAAGATCGTGCAGGAGGGCGGCTCGATTCTCACCTTGAGCGAATGCGCCAAGGGAATTCCCGATCACGGTCACTTTGCCGAATTGATGACCATCGAACCCAACCCCCGGGCGTTGCTGGAGCGGATCGAAGCCCCGGATTTTTCTGCTCTGGATCAATGGCAGGCGCAAACCCTGGCTCTGATTCTGCTCAAGGCACGGGTTTTCCTTCACTCCACCCTTCAACCCGATGCGGTGCGCCGGTGCCAGATCGAGCCCGTGGATTCAGTGGAGGGGTTCCTCAGTGAATATTGCGAATCCTACCGCCGGCGCCACGGGGAGCCGCCAGTGGTTGCTGTTCTTCCCCATGGCCCATTGACGATTCCCTATCTGGATTCTGGAGATCCCCCGGTGCAATCCTCTGCCGAAACTGCCGCGCGATCCGACATCGGCACGGCGCCCCCCTCGTGACGATCTTGGCTCGGTAATGCCACGGACGGCAATCTCCCCGACAATGAGAGTTAAAAAATAGGGAAAGGAAATAGTAAGGGTTGCCTGGAGCGTCATTTACCCCCGCCGGCTGCCTCGTCCTTGGGCCGATCACGATATTTGATTAGGGTCACCTGGTTGCCCTTGTCGTTGTAGGACACATCGTCGAGGAACGTGCGTGCCAGCATGATCCCCCTTCCGCTGGGCGCAAACAGATTGGCCGGATCGGTGGGATCGGGCAGGGTCAACGTGTCAAATCCGTCCCCTTCGTCGGTGACGGTAAAGCAAGCGCGTTCGGAATTGACCGTCACGGAGATCGTCACCTTGCGCTCGTTGTAGGGGGCCATCGCCGCTCTCCGCCGCAAATCCTCCCAATATACCCCCTCGCCGTCGGACTTCAGTGCTACTTTCTCCTCTCCCGTGAGTCCCAGATTGCCATGCTCGATGGCGTTGTTGATGATTTCTATCAAACCCAGGGCGACATTAAGCCTTTCATCATTGGAGCAAATACCAATCGAGACGATGTCTCGCACGATGCGGAACGCAAGATGATTGACCCACTCCAATTCGTTGGGGAGGGTATACGTGACATTGTCGATGGAGGAGATGAAGTGGTCCACCGCCGTTTCCTTTTCCTGCCTCAGCCGCTCCTCGCGGAAAGCTTTATATTGCCGCGCCTCCTTGATGATCGATTCCTCCAATTCGTCGAACGAATAGGGTTTGCGGAGGAAGTTGCGCGCTCCGACGCGGAGCGCTTCGATCACGTCGTCCGAGTCCGCGTGGCCGCTGACTACAATGAATCCTATATCCGGAACCACGGATTTGGCAGCCCAGACCAGTTCCAGCCCGGACATGACCGGCATTTTGATATCGGTCACCACGACGTGGATAGTCTGGTTTTGTTTAAGGACATCCAGCGCTATCATGCCGTTGGCAGCGGTGAACAGGGTGAATTGGTCCTCGAATCGATCCACGAATCCGTAACGGATATCCTCCTCATCGTCCACGAACAAGACGGAAATGGATTTCATCACCATCGGTATGGCCTAAGTGGGTGTGGGTTCGTCGTCATGCGCCGTGAAGCCGTAGATCCAAGCCTGCGTAAATGTGAATATCGTCGATTATTCGACAACTACCCCAATTGCCGGGGATACGGCAACTTCTGCGTTTCTTGAATGCCTCACGGTTTGGCATCTCGACGGGTGGAAATATTTTGCGTAATAGGGAGCCATATTGTGAACCGCGCACCGCCGGATGGGATGTTTTCGACCTGGATTTCTCCGTTGTGGTTCTCCACGATTCCGTGGCTGATGGACAGGCCCAAACCCGTTCCTTTGCCGACCGGTTTGGTGGAAAAGAATGGATCGAGAACCTTATCCCTGATGTCATCCGGAATCCCGGGACCGTTGTCGTCAACGAATATACGCAGTCGTTCCCCGTCCCGTTCCGCGCCGATTACGATTCTGGGGTCGGGCCGTCCCTCCACTGCGTCGCGGGCATTGGTGACCAGATTGAGGATCACTTGTTCGATTCGCTGTGGATCCAATTGTATCTTCGGCAGATCGTCGGCGACTTCCCATTGCACCTCTATCTGATGGCTTTGCAATTGATTCTCGAAAAAAGTCTTGAACATTTCGTCGAAAAGTTCGCGGAGATCGGTCTCCTGGAAGCGTGTGGTGTCCTGACGGGCAAACGTGAGCAGGTGATCGACGATCCTGGTTACCCGGTCGATGTTGCGCTTACTTCGCGCGCGGTATTCGTCCAGCTTGTCCGAGATTTTTTTAAACTGGGCGTTTTCGATGTGGGTGAAGATATTGGACATGAAATTGTTGATTGCCGTGACGGGTTGGCGCAGTTCATGGGCGATGCCCGCTGCCATTTCGCCCAACGCGGCCATCTTGCCCGCCTGGATGATTCGCTCCTGGGTTCGTTGCAATTCCTTGTAGGCCAGGTACATGCTGCGGCTGAACGTGGCGCTCTCCATGTGCCGGCCGAGCCGGACATTGGCTTCGGTGGAAAACTGCCGCCCTTCCCGGTTGGCGGGCTTCGGAAAAAAGGTCACCGCCGCACCGTAGCCCCCGATGCCGTCGACCCAGATCTCGGCGCATGGAAACGGAAAGTACGCCGCCATCTCGGCGAGGAAAGCGTCTTGACGGTAATCGTCGCCAAGGGTGAAGACCAGACCGGCGGCGGTAGACTCCGCGAGGATGCCCTGCCATTCCTCCCCGGCTTTCCTACCCCGCTCCAATCGCTCCAGCAGCGCCGCAAGACCCTCCTTGGAAAGCCCTGCCTGCCCCACGACAACTGGCGAAGACTGGTTTTGGGAGCGAAACAGGAGCGCGCCCTGTCCGCCCAAATACTCCATGATCATTTGCAGCATTTCACTGATGGTGTGTGCCTTGGCGGGTTCTTCAGGGGGCAGACCGTCGGTTTCCTCCATCAGCGTCGATATGGGTACCGAGGTGATGCGCAACATGATTTCGCGTTCGTGCCGTTGGCGAATCGGGCTGACACTGGAATGGAAATGGAGCACCCATAAAGTACCTCCTGTGCTGCTATCGGAAATCGAGACGGACTTGATCAGGAACCGCGCCGAAAATCCGCTTTCGGCGAAATGCAACTCGTCGGCCAGTCCCGCGCGGGCTTTGTCCAGCCATCGCTCCATATCCTCGGGTTTGGAGCCCAGCAGATTGGCGATCGATCGACCCCTGTGGCTGCCGATAAACGGAAACATCAACTCCATCGCCTTCGACGTGCCCCGAATCGTTCCTTCGCTATCAACCACCACCAAGGGGTAGTCGAGGCTGGAAAGTATCGCCAAAACGCGTTCCACAGGTTTTACTCCGCCGGTGAGTTTAACCCGAAATTGTTTCGGATTCTTGAACGACCAGTATCATGAAACGTTCCACTTCCCTCGTGAGATGGCAACCCCGAAGGTATGGCCTCGGCGCCGCCGGCCGGTTTCATCGTCGAGGAAACTGTGGTAGAAGAGGTTGCCCGCGTCGCACCCCGTTCTGGACATGTGGGCCATGGACGGCAGCCGCCTGGGCTGACCGCAGGCTGCGGCAATATACTGCGGGCCCCTTCGGCCAAGCCCACCCCAGGGGCGCTTGGAGACCTTCTCGTGCTGACCCGACTGTCCATTGCCAATCTGGCTACGATCGAATCGCTGACCCTCGAACTGGGGCCGGGTTTTACCGTTTTTACCGGTGAGACCGGGGCGGGAAAATCGATTCTGATCGACGCAATCCGGCTGGCACTGGGGGCCAAGGCAGCTCCAGCATTGCTCCGCACTGGAGCGACGCATACCATCGTCGAAGCCGAATTCGATCTTAAGAAATTGCCCGCCGTACGGCGGCGGTTGGACGAATTGGGCGTCCCCTCAACCGGTGGATTGGTGCTGCGGCGCGTGCTTCAGGATAATGGCCGCAACCGGGTACTCGCCAACGATTGCTTGATCTCGGTGACCAATCTCAACGGGCTCGCCGAGCATCTGGTCGATATTCATGGACAGCACGATAATCAGATTCTGCTGCAGACTCAGTCTCATGTCCAATTTCTCGACACGTTTGGCAATCTTTTGTCCCTGCGAGGGGAGGTCGCTGCGCTTCACGGCCAATATACCGGGTTGGCCAGGAAACGCCGGGAATTGAATGAAAAGGCCGCAGCACGGCGTAAGCGGCGTGAGGAGTTAATCGCATCCATCACCAAGATCGAAGCCGCCACCATAACACCCGGAGAGGACCAGGCCGTGCACAGCGAGCTCGCGGTGCTCAACCACGTCGAGCAACTGATCGAAACCGCCGAGGCCGTACGGGAATCGATGAACGAGGGAGAGGGGGCTGTCCTGACCAGACTGGGTGAAATTGAGCAATGGCTGACACGGGCTGCCAAGCTCGATCCGGAAATCACCGTGATGAAGGAGCAGGTGGCGCCCCTTCGATTTCAGGCCGAAGATCTTTACCGCGCCGTTGAATCCTACCGCGCCAAGCTGGAGCCTGACCCCAATCGCGTGGAAACCCTGAACGAACGGTTGGCGGTGATCGAAAAGATCAAAAGGCGCTACGGCCCCGGCATCGAAGACGTGCTGAATTTTTTGGAAACCAGCCGTGAGGATCTGGCCAAACTGGAGGAAGCCGACGAGTCGTTGGACAGTCTGGGCCGGGAACTGGAATCTGTGGCCGGGAGCTTGCATCGATCAGTTCAGCAACTATCCGCCCAGCGGCGAAAAGCGGCGACTCGATTGGATCGCGAAATACTCGGCCAACTCAACGAACTGGGGATGGACCGGGCAGCATTCGAAACAAGCATTCAGCCCATCCGCTCGGCCACCGGCAAAACCCCCGCCTATACCGCCATGGGTGGTGACGATGTGGAATTTCTGCTCAGCTCCAACCCGGGACAGGCGGTGCGGCCATTGGCCAATATCGCCTCGGGTGGGGAATTGAGCCGGATCATGCTGGCGCTGAAGTCGGTGCTGACCAAGTCCGATCCCACGGGAACCCTGATCTTCGACGAGGTGGACCAGGGCATTTCAGGCGGCGCCGCGGAGGTGGTCGGCAGCAAGCTCCGTGCGCTGGGCGACAGCCATCAAGTGCTCTGTGTGACCCATCTTCCCCAAATCGCCGCGCTGGGGGATCACCACATGCTGGTTACCAAGGAAATGGATCGGCAACAAACTTACACCCGGGCCAAGCCCCTCGATACGGAGAGCAAGGTGCGCGAGGTCGCCCGGCTGCTCAGCGGGATCGAGGTGAGCGGCCACTCGCTGCGCTCCGCCGAGGAGATGGTGGAACGCGGCCGATAGGGATTCACCGAAAGATAATCTGCAATGTTCAAATTTACGCTGCAAATTGTATTGGAAGTCCGCGAGCGCTTCGAGAAGATCAAATATAAGGAATACTCAGCCGAATTGCTGATCAAACAGGAATTGGAAAACGAACGGGCCGATCACTTGGCCGCCCTGCGGCGCGCCGGCCAAAATGCCGACCATGCGCGCACCACGACCCGCATTGCGGCGCCCCTCCAGTTCCACGATCATTTTCGGCAACGGATCCAGGAACTGATCGTCGTCCTGGACAAACGCTTGAGGGAGCAGGACGAGAAGGTGGAAGTCAAACGCAAGGAACTGGTGGAGGCGCGACGCTCCCACAAAGCCCTGGAGATCCTGCGGGAAAAGGAGTTCGGCCGCTACCAGTCCGACGCGGTCAGACTGGAACGGGCGGTCATGGACGAGACCGCCTCCAATTATCATGTCTACGGGCGGTGATGCCATGAACCCCATGTGCTCCAAGCTGATGTGCTCCAAGCCATTGATGACGATGTCTCTCGTGCCTCTTGCCGCGACAGCATTAATAATTTTTTTCACTGTTTTGCCGCCGCGGCCCGCTTTTGGCATGTCTCAGATTCGCAGCCTGGTCAATATGGTTCGACCCGGCACCTTCCCGGAATTGGAAGCCGAAGGGAAAGCGGAGACCGAAACTTCCATGGAGGAAGCGCCCCCCGAGCGCGCTCTGACCGATACGGAACGGCAGATCCTGCTCAGTTTGATGGAGCGCAAACACCTGCTCGACGAGCGGGAAACGACGCTCAATCAACGCGAAGAGCAACTGCGGGCGCTCCGCGACAATATCCAATACCAGATATCCGAGCTGAGAAAAATTCAGCGGGAAATCGAAGCTGGCATGGATGCCAAAAAAACGCTGGATGCGGATAATCTTAACAAGGTCGTCGGCCTATATAACGGTATGGATCCCAAGAAATCCGCCCAAAAATTCCAAATACTGGACCCGAAGGTGGCGGTGCAGATCCTGTTGGCAATGAATCAGCGCAAAGCGGCGCAACTCCTGGAAGAGTTGCCTCCGGAACAAGCTAAAACCATCACGGAGGCTATCGTCAGAAGGGTGCCTCCCGCTGATTGATTCCTGCTGTTCTAACGGCCCGGCGAACCGATCCATCGCGTAAAGGTATTCGTGATTGACGGAATAATCAGCCAGGTTGGAATCAACGAAGATCCATCCGACTTCCTACAAAAAAGCCCGCCTACGGATGACTCGCGGCCGAGAGGCTTCGACCGTGTCTTGACCAAGGCTCAGGATCGCCCGCCGGATAGAGAACCCCCAGCCAGACAGGCAGACGAATCTGCGCAGCACGACAGCATCGCGCGGGAGGATGGCGCTGCCCCTGCTCACAGCAGGGACAAACCCGCTGCAACCGGTGGCGGGGAAGAAAAAATTGCCGCCTCCAGGGAAAAATCTTCCAGAGAAGATGACACCCGGTCAGCGGCCGAATCTGTCCAAGACAGCAACCGGCGCGCCCCCATCCAAACCGCCTCCACAGAGGAACCGCTGACCCAAGCGGAAACCGCCCGACTCGTGCCCGGCGAAACGGCGCTGGAGTTTACGGAAGATGGCGCGCTGCCGGCGACTGAAACGAAGCCGGCGCAAAACACTGAAACCGATATAACCGCTAATACCGCTGAAACCGCTGCTGCCATTCAGGCGGCACCGTTTTCCGCCATGGGGATGACGGCATACCGGAATTCCGCGCATGGCGTCGGCGAGCAAGAGGCTGCGGCGAATAACGGTCTCTCTCTCCAACCGCACCCTGGAACTGCCGCTCAGGCGTCGATTGAAGCCAAGGCCCAGGATGTGCTGGCCGCCGCAGCGTTCGACAGGAGCGACCCGGACCCGCTTCCAGAATCGAACAATTTGCGAAAACCGGCGGCGGATTATTTCGAACTCAATCTGAAACCCAATGCGGAACCCCCTACCGAGGAAAGCGAGGCGGCACGGCGCAGCGAGGTGCTGGCAGCCATTCGGCAACCCGTCGAGGGAGACGGTTCTGGATCAGCAGCGGCCGTGAAGGGTTCCTCTTTGGGTCTCGCGGGGCGCATGTTCCTCGACGCCCGGCAGCTTGATTCCAAGGACCGCGACATCGGTGCGGCCGGGCCTAAAGACATTAATACCGCCAGCGAAATCAAGCCCACAGACTTGACTGCGGCCAGCAGCCCCTCAATCGCCGACAAAGCGGCCGTGGGCAGCCTGGGTCAGACCGAGCGCGCCGAACAGGCTACGATCGCGCGCGTGGTGCAGGATGTGAAATGGCTCCTGCGCAACAATCAGAATGAGGTGACCATCCGCCTGCATCCAGAAAACCTGGGCGCCATGCGGCTCAAAGTGGTGCAAACCGATGGCGGTCTGCGGGTGGAAATGACGGTGGACAATCAACAGGCCCGCATTTTGCTCGAATCCCGCATAGACGAGTTGCGACAGCAACTCAGCCAGGAAAACGTGGACGTGGATCGATTCACCGTGAACGTGAACGTGCGCGAAGGCGACAACTGGGACGGCGCCCGGCAAACGGCCCAGACACCCGTAGATACGGCCTATCCCGATTGGCTGCGAGAGCCGGGGACTGGTGAAGAGCCGATAGTACCCCAGGCCGAGCGTCCCATTTGGGGTCGTTCCGGTGTCGGTATATACGCGTAAACCAGGAATCAGGGAGATTCAGCCGTGGAAGTTCGATCAACCCAAGCAGCGTTGCGCAATTCCGGCGAGGCCTTGATGAATGCCAGCAAGGGGGCAAAGGGGGGCGAAAGCCTGGACAAGAACGATTTCCTGCGTTTGCTGATGACGCAAATGACCAATCAGGATCCGCTCAACCCATTGGATTCCAAGGGGATGATGCAACAATTCGCGCAACTGGGAACCCTGGAGCAACTGACCAATATCAGCAGAAAACTGGATACCCTGAACACGGTCCAGTCCGAAATCTCCCGTGCCAACGCCTATTCTTACCTTGATAAGGACATCACGGTGAGAGGCGGCATGGCGCGTGTTGCCAAAGGCGAAGTACCCCCGGTGCATTACAAGATTCCCAGCGGTTCCACGGTGCAAGTACATATCCGCGACGCAAACGATAGTCGCATCCGCACGATCGAGATGGGCTTTCAAGGCGCGGGCAGGCATCGCGTCCAATGGGATGGACTCGATAGCGACGGCGAACAGGTACCCGATGGTCGTTATGTTTATGACGTGGTGGCCGAATCCGATGAAGGATCCGGCGTACCGGTCGACCTTTATATGACCGGGAAGGTTACCGACGTCCGCTTTGAGGACGGCCGGCACATGATCCGCATGAACGGCGACAATTACGATGCGAATGAGATCATCGGCGTCTCCAACGAGTCCGCACGGCGCTTCAGTGGGCGCGACCCGATGAGACTTCGTACTGATATGACAACCATGCCTCCGGTGCTTGAACCCGAGCGGTAGGCAAGCCGCCCGGACAAGAGTACACCGACGGACATCAGCCGGTCAGCGATTGCAGGCCGGCGCCACCACACAGGGACGTGTGCGCGGGTAGGACATCATGGACGATGCTGCACCATTGATATCCAACGCCCTCGACGGACTTGAGGGCCAAGAAATAAGCAAGGATAGCGCAGAGGTTAGTTCATGTTTGCTTTGCATACGGGCGCAAGTGGATTGCAAGCCTTCGGCGAGGGAATGACTGTTATCGGTGCCAATATCGCCAACGTCAACACCGTAGGATACAAATCCAGCCGCGTGACATTTCGAGACCTTCTTGCCACCAACATCGCAGGAACGAATGGCAAGTTGGGCAAAGGAGTACGCTTGGGCGCGGTCCAGGCGGATTTCTCCCAGGGCAATCTCCGGCCGACGACCCTGGCCACGGACCTGGCCATCGAAGGCAACGGATTCTTCACGATTCGAGACCAACTGGGCCGTCAATTCTACACCCGCGCCGGGAACTTCCAGTTCGATAAGGAGGGATTCCTGGTCACCACCGACGGTGCATTCGTCATGGTGCGCGATGTCGATGCGATCAGCGGCGATACGACGGGTTTCGCCCATCCGGCCAAGCTGCTGGGCCTCACCTCGCCCCCCGAATCCACCGGAGACGGTTCCAATCGTACGGGGGTGAAGATCACTGCCAATCTGGACGCCGATGCGGATATTGCCACGGTTCCGTTTGATCCGACCAACGTGCAAACGGATATGTACAACTTCTCCACCACGGTAACGGTGACCGACCGGAACGGCGGGGAACACACGATGACAATCCTTTTCCGCAAGGAGCAGGATCAGCCGCCTCAAATCGACCCGGCGACCGGTCTGGCCGTTCCCGGTACGGGCGTCAAAAATCGCTGGTCCTGGTACGGCGTGAGCGATGCTTCCGAATTTGGCGGCGTTCAGGGATCCTTGGTGGCGACCAGTGGCGGATTCATCAGATTTTCCGACGATGGCCGAATGATCGCAGCCACCAACGGCAGGTTCGTGCAACCGGCAGCGGGTCAGATCGGTCCCGACGGGGAACTGATTCCGCCGGGTCCCCCGATACTCGTGGAAGCCGGACTGGAAGAGGGCGCGCCGGTTCCTCAAGTGACTTTGCCTTACGGCGAAATCCCGCTGGTGGTCGGTATCGACTTTGGTCTGGGATCCAATCCTGACGACCTGACCGACAACCGCACGGGCCTCGACGGCATTACCCAATTCTCCTCTGATTTCAACGTAACTTCCATCGAAGCTGACGGCCACAAGGCCGGCAACCTGGAAGACATTGAAATCGAACGCAACGGGACGATTGTCGGCACGTTCGACAACGGCGATTCCCAATCGCTGGCGCGGATCATGCTGACCAAGTTCGCCAGCCCGGAAAACCTGCTGCGGCGCGGAGAAACGCTCTATGAGGAATCGATCGCTTCGGGCCGGGCAATCCACGGCAACCCGATCGAAGGCGGGCTCGGTAGTGTCCGCTCGCGGAACCTGGAACGCTCCAATGTCGATCTGGCTCGGGAATTCGTGGCCATGATCGAAACCCAGCGGGCCTTCCAGGCCAACGCGCGTTCGATCTCGACCAGTGACGAGATGTTGAACGATCTGGTCTCGATGAAGCGATAAGGGACACCGGCCCTTGACTGGGCCTGGTTTTCCGCCCAGAGGGGGGCGTTCGGGGAGCGGCCCCGCGCGCCTCCCTCGCCCTTCACGGGGCATCGCCAGTGTCACCGCCCCACCGCGCTTCGTTTCCATTCGCACGGAAATCGGCTCGAATCGCAAGACCCACGTTATCCTTTTTTGGCGGGCGGCCTCGCCCGCCGTCTTTTCCTGGCTCCACCCCAGACCAAATCGAGCGCCATCAGTGGGCTCCCTCAATGGGCTCCACCGGAGATTCCGGCCCACTTCAGCACCTCGCGCCGGTCGTCAAAGGGGAAGCGCCTGCCCCCGATATCCTGAAATTGTTCGTGCCCCTTGCCGGCGATGAGCACAATATCTCCGGCGCGAGCCTGATCCAATATCGCCGCGATGGCCTGCGTGCGGGATTCGATCCGTGTGACGTCATTCCCATCGTCGATGCCCTTCTCGATCTCGTCGAGGATGGTTCCCGGCGGCTCGCCTCGCGGATTGTCGCTCGTGATCACCACGCGGTCGGCCCGCCTCTGTGCGATCATCCCCATCAGCGGGCGCTTGGCGGTATCGCGTTCGCCCCCGCAGCCGAAAAGGAGCAGCACCCGCCCTCGCCCCACCAACTCCCGTGCGGCGCCCAGCAGATTTTCCAGCGCGTCTGGCGTATGGGCATAATCCACTATCACGGTGAAAGGATGGGGCAGTGCCACGCGTTCGAAACGCCCCGGCGCCCCACGGCAGTGAGACGCCGCTCGCGCCAGGGCCTCAGGGGGATGGCCCGCTGCGGTGAGCAGTCCTATCGCGGCCAGCAGATTGGAAAGATTGTATCGGCCCAGCAGGGGAATCCGGACAGGGTGCTGCCGGTCGCCCTGGCCCTGCTCGCGTACCCGCATCGTGCCGCCCATCCCCTCCGTGCCGACGGTGATCCCCTCCAGGGCGAGGGTTGCCTGGGGATAAGCCGCAGGATCGAGGGTATACGTCAAAGGGGGCAGCCCTTTGGGGTCGGCCATGGTCAGCCGTTCCACGAGCCGCCGCCCGGCCGGATCGTCCAGATTGATCACGGCCCGCCCGATGGCATGCTCCAGAAATAGCCGATTCTTGGCCTCCCCGTAGGACGTCATGTCGCCGTGGAAATCCAGGTGTTCCGGCGTGAGGTTGGTAAATGCGGCGGCACGGTAGGCCAGGCCATGGGTGCGCCCCACGGCCAGCCCGATCGAGCTCGCTTCCATGGCCACGGTGTCCCACCCGCCTTTCAGGCACGCTCGCAGGAAGGCCTGGGTCTCGGGCGCTTCCGGCGTCGTCAGGTCGCCATCACGATGAGGCTCACCGGGCTTCATTCCCAGGCTGCCGATGATGGCGCACCTGCCGCCGATCGCCTCCAGAAGCTGGGCGGCCAAATGGGTAACGGTGGTCTTGCCGTTTGTGCCTGTCGTGCCGAGCAGGGTCAGGTGCCGCGAGGGATGACCATAGATTTCCGCGGCCAATTGGGCGAGGGCCTGCCGTCCTTCCCGCACGAGAAATACCCCGTGGGGCCCGCCGGCAGGGAGACCGGCCCACCGATCGTAGGCCGCTCGCTCGCTGAGAAAGAGCGCCGGCGTTCCCGCCGCCACCGCACCTTCGGCAAACCGGTGGCCGTCGTGACTTGCCCCCTTGAGCGCGAAAAACGCAGTGGCGGAATCCACACGCCGCGAATCGGCCTGCACCGCGCTCAGGTCGAACTCCGGCTTGGCCAAAGAATCGGCCAATACAGCGGGCTGGAGGGCGATTTGATCGAGGCGCACGGGCGAAAATGGATTGACAAGACGCGACGGGATTCTTACCTTGAATCATCCATACAGCACACTTTTTGGGGCGTCGCCAAGCGGTAAGGCAACGGGTTTTGATCCCGTCATTCCCAGGTTCGATTCCTGGCGCCCCAGCTTTCGCGCCGCGTCGTTCGGCGATATCCCTCGCCGAATTACCCCGTTTTTCAACGTGAGCCTTTCACCGTGAGCCGAGGTAGGGCGCCCGTCCCTTCGACGGGCTCGGGATTGAGCTGCGCCCCGATGCTGACTCGGGAACGAGTTTCCCGGCAACAGAGGCCCATTAACAGAGGCCCATTAACAGAGGTTCAGCCGCGGTTCAGGAATACTTGCTGCGCATCCGTCGCTCGTGCTCGGCTTCCCGGTCGCGCGCCCGCTCCTCCTCGATTTCCTTCAGCCAGTCCCGCTTGAA
>JACZRV010000009.1 GCA_022574555.1 SAR324 cluster bacterium | reverse complement strand
AATTTGCTTAATGAATATCGATGATTTGGACGTACTAGCTCCACGACTGTATTAATATCTCTTGGCAATATCTTCTGTATCTAGATTTAGCAGCAAGAATACTAAACCGATCTAGGACAAGTGATTTACCAAATCCCAAGTATAAATTCCGAATTGACTCATGATTCGCGTTCGAGAGTAAGACATTGGCACCGCGATTTTTGGCTCTGAATAAAGAATCGCGGAGGCGGATTTGGTCATTCCATGAAAATATACGCTCATTATATTTGAGAAAACCGTTACGATCATGGGCTACGGTATAGGGAGGGTCGACGTATATGAAATCGCCTGATTTGGAATGATCGATTATTTTTTCAAAATCGGAAGCTACTATGAAGGCGGTGTGTAAAACTGCGGAAAGCAACCCGAAATCGTCATTAGGAAATATGACAGTACTTTTCGATCCTTTAGGAACATTGAATTCGCCTTTGTGATTCACGCGATAAAGCCCGTTCCAACAAGTACGATTCAAGTATATAAAACGTGCGGCAAGTTCTAAAGGATCGCTTGGTACGTTTCGACGAGTAGTGTAGTAATGTTCTAAGCAATGTGAATGTTGATGAGCTAATAGACGTTCGAATAACGGTATTGGATATTTCCTTATAATATGATACGTTCGGAGCAATTCCGAGTTGGTATCTGAGATTATGGATGAAGAAGGAGCCAGATGGAAAAATACGGCTCCGCTGCCAAGAAACGGCTCTATATAACGATCGTAGTTTTTTTGAGCCGGAAAGAACTTAGAGTGGTTGGCAATTAGCCACCGCTTACCACCAGCCCACTTCAGAAAAGGCGTAATTGGTTTAGATATATCGACCATGTTTGTTGACCCAGGGGATATGTCGGGACATTATCGCAGCATTTAGTAAAGAATTGCAAAATCTGTAGCGGATTATATTTTACCGTAAGATCTTGCTTTGCCCCGTACAAGATCAGTTCGACAAAAAACGGAGCGAGTTCTGAGCCCATCTAACAGAACAAGAGCCGGTCAGGGTCGTGTCGCGCCCTCTGGCGTCACCTGGGAAAGCCTTTGGCCGATCCACGCGGTCAGCTTGGCTCGCCATGCTCCGGGCTGGGCGAAGGTGACGATGTGGCCCCCGCCGGGAACGGCCCAGAAGGTCTTGTCGGGATTGGGGAGGGCGTCGAAGAGGGCTTGTCCGGCGGCGAAGGGTACGGTGCGGTCGCCTTCCCGATGGATGACGAGGGCGGGCACCCCGGCAATGGCCTGCATGGCGTCCAGGGGGCTTTGGTCGTCGGTGAAGAAGAGATAGGCGAAGGGATATTGGAAGGGCCAGGTGATCCACGCGCCGTCCATGATCAGCCGGGCGGCTTCCTGGTAGGAGGCGAAGGTGGACTCCAGGATCAGGGCCCGCACGCCTTCGGTTCCGGCCTCGGCCAGGGCGTTGACCGCCAGGGCTCCACCCAGGCTCTGGCCGTAAACGATCAGCGGGTGCGAGTCACCACCGGCCATGCGGCGCGCCAAGCCGATCGCCGCCGCACCGTCGGAGATGGCGCCTGGCCGGTCGGGCTCCCCCTCCGATTGCCCGTAGCCCCGGTAGTCGAAGAGCAGGACATCGTAGCCGGCCCGGGGCAGCCAGCGCACCGCGTAAATATGGTTGCTGATGTTGGCCGCGTTGCCGTGGAAGAAGATGATGGTGGCTTTGCTCGGCCCGACGGCCGGCAGGAACCACCCGTGCAGCCGCGTACCGTCGGCGCTTTGAAACCGCAACTCCTGATGGGACAGGCCGAACTGATGCGGATGGTAGTAGAATCGGTCGTTGGGCTGGAAGAAGACGCCGTTGCATCCCCCGCACACCGCCAGCAGGACCAGCACGGCCAGCACGGCGCAGGCCGCCTGGGCAGATTTTGGCAATATCGGCGAATGGATCACGCTGGGCCTTCCGAGCGATGGGTGGGCGGGCCCGAGGTTCGCACGGGGGATTTTAAAACGGGGGATTTCAAAAGTAGAGGCTCATGCCGAACACGAATTCACGGCGGCGGTCCACGCCAGTCCAGTCCAGCCTCAGGTCCAGGTTCTGTCCCAGGCTATATCTTTGCCGCAATGCGGCGCGATGCACGACGGCGCGGCCGTCCCCAGCCAAGTAGACCGTCTGTCCGCCGCTGAGGGCCACACGCCAATCGGGACTGAAATCGGCCAGGGCCCCCACGCTGGCCCCCACGCCGGCGCGGTAACCTCGGTCGAAGGCGCCACCGATCTGCACGGCCGATTCCAGGAACGCGAAGTAAATTTCGCGGCGCCACGCGGCCGTTTCCGAGGCCAGCCCGATCCCTCCATCCAGCACGAATGGCGTGCAGGGGTCGCAGTCCAGATCGCGGGCGCGCTCCCACCCTGCGCGCACCTTCCAGGAAAATTGCCGGGTCACGGGTTTGACGGGAAAGAGGGAGACGATGTCCACCAGGTCCAGCCGCTCCACGCGCGCTTGCTCCTCCTCGGTTGCGAAGCGCAGGGTCAGCTTGAGCACGTTGATCTGGGAATTCTCGGCATAACCCTGCTCGCGGGCCAGCAGGTCGTGAAAGGCGGGCTGGGCCGAGACCTCGTAGAACGTTCTACCGCCATTGTCCCCTCCGCCACCAAGGAAGACCCGCGATGTGCCATGGCCGCTTTCCGGCGCGGGGGGCCGCGGGCGGTGCTGGGGCTCGGGCCGGCGATATCCCATCCGGCTGCGTGCCAGCAGCAGCTGCCGCATGGCGGCCTTGCGCCTGGGCGCCTCCTCCCCGGCGTTCAGCTCGAGTTGGTGGAAATCCACCGCGCTCTCCAGCACCAGGGAGCGTTCGTAGAGGGGCAGCTCCTGCACCGGGGGCGCTTCCGCGGCCCGCGGGTCGGCAATGATATCGTACACCATCACCCGCTGCCGGGCGTTCAGGGTCCGCAGCTTTTGCTCCATCTGGCTGGTGCGCGACGGGCGGTAGGTGACCGTATCCACCAGGCCGGGGGCGGCGAGCAGGGCGCGGATGGTGTTGGTGGGCAATGTCCACAAGCCGAACTCGTCCGTCAGGTGCAGGGTGGGGTCCGCGGCTTCGATCAGCGAGAGAATATGGTAGGAGCAATTCTCCTTGAAGAAGAAGTAGTCGTAGTAAGTGCTCCCCATTTCCCAGGTATGGCGCATCAGCCGCGCCACCTGCGCATCGTCGAGGTTCAGCCGGTACTCCCACAGGTCCCGGTTATCGATGTCGTTGTATTCCTTGACTTTCACATAATAAGGCAGAATGGAGAAAGTCCCTTCATAGCCCCCGAAAAGGCCATTGAGGGCGAACATAAAACCGTTCACGTCTTCCGGCACTACGGCCCCATAGCTGATCGAGTAGTCCAGCAGGCGCTGGGATTCCGCACGCCCCTTCTTGTCCATCCTCAAAAACGTGTGGCCGAACATGGAGGCGGGGTTGTTGAGAAAGTACGAGGCGTACACCACGGTCACCGATCCCGCATCGATGCCCCCCCGCCAGGCCTCGAACCGCTCGCAGGGCTCCCGGGGCAAATGTGCCGGATCGAATTCCAGGGTCTCCTCGAGCCAGGCGTAGCGGGCTACGAATGTACACTGGGTCGTCATCCCGCCAGGGGGGAGGATGGTGCGGCTGAAGAAGCCCGCCAGGGTGGCTTCCAACTCGGCCTGGGGGCCGGTCTGGCCCTCCGGCGCCATGAAGAAACCCGGACCGTCGGCTTCGCTGGTGACCCCACCCCCGAGCGAATCGGCCTTGTAGTGAAGCAGTACGTGCCAGTATCGCCGCTCCCACAGCCGATGTTGGCGCGCGCGCGCGATCAGTTCGCGCAAGTAAGGCTGCGCCTCGTGGGGTGGGCCTTCAGCGGAGCGGGGCTCGGCGGTGGAAATGCCCTTATCCCCGCCATTTCCATGCGCCGCGCCCGCGGGCCAACAGGCGGCCATGGCGGCTACCGACACGACGGCTACAAATACGGCCGCCGCGCGAACGGCTTTCATCCGGGGTGCGGCCATGGGATATTCCAGGGCGCCGCCGTGCCACTTGAACGCGGTGCGGCCGGCCAATGCCGGCCAATGACAAGGCGGCAAAATGCCGCTACCGGGCCAGGGAGTGATCAACGAAGCGTGCCGCCCCATCGACCCCGCGGAGCCCGATGAGGCCGGCAGAAGAGGAAATCAGGAAATTCGATCGCAGTTGGTGTTCAGCATCGGATGGGCCGCCAGCTCCCGCTTCAAGCCGGAGAGAAGCCCGGCGGCGTTCGCGTCGACAGTGTCGAAGAGCACCTCGTATTTGTCCTGGGCCAGTTCGGCGAAGGTGCCGAAAGCTTCTGTTGTGCAGCCCATCAGTCCGGAAAGGGCCTGAAGATACATGCCGTCGCCCTGGGCCATGTCCTGGGAGAGGTTGTCCAGGTTGACCGCCACGAACACTTCCTGCTCTTTATCCCGCAGGATGACGCTATCCGCGTCACAGCCCGACGTGCCGGAGGTTATAGCAAAGACGTTGTTCGAGGATATACCGTTGATAATCGCCGCCAAAATATTCGGTACCATTCCTTTCTGTCCCTTAAATAGCGTCTTTCCCAGACCACAGCCCGACCCGTTGTTCGCGGCGAATACCGCGGGCGCGGAAAGCAATCCCAAGACGACGATCAATCCGATAGATTTCTTCATGGCCAGACTCCTATATTGCAAATGTGAACATCGCCCCCACGATAGCGCAACAACCCTTGGTCCGGCATTGTACAAACCAACGATCCCCGCAGGCTGCGGCGCCTTCGTTCAATGCTCTAGCAATCCACCATTTTGCTGTCAACGCGCCGCACGGCGGGCCATCGCAAACGTCATGCTGCCGCGGAGCGGCTGCGACGAATCGCGACCTTTGCCCATCGAACGACCCACTTCCGGCACGGATGAATCTGAATGATTTTCTATGTGTCGAGCCCTTCCAGAAAATCCCGCGCCTGGCGGCAGTCTTCGGCGATCTGGGCCTTCAGGGCATCGACGGAGGGGAACTGCCGTTCTTCGCGCAGGCGGGTGTCAAAGTTCGTCCGGGGGTTCGTCACCGAGACCTAGAGGCGCGAGTTGGCGTTCCAGATCTGGTAATTCTTCAGTGACGATACGCCACACGCGGCCGTAGTCCACGTTGATATAGTCGTGTACGATCCTGTGGCGGGCGCCGACAATTTTGGGCCACTCGATTTGAGGAAGACCAGCACGGGTTTCCGCCGACACCCGGTTAGCGGCCTCGCCAATGATTTGCACCAGATGCGCCATGGCGAGGCGGAGCGTCTCGTCCTCCATGAATTGTTCCCGGTCCACTCCTCGGGTCAGGCGCATGGCGCGCCGTGCCATGTCCAGCATGTGGCCCAGATACAATGTGTCATCCTTTGCCATATTACACCTGAGCTTTCCGTGGGACCCGCTCCCGAATGCGCCCATTGAGCGAGGTTTCCCGCCATAAACCACCAGAGCTTCCTGCAGCACCTGGTCCCGGATACGCCAATTGAGCGACTTCCTCGTGCCCAGGTCCACCGGGTGCCCCTCGAAGAATTGGGACAGTTCATCCTGTATGCGGATGAAGTCGTATCCCGGCGTGTGCCCATCCTCGAACTCCACGAGCACGTCGATATCGCTGTCGGGGGCAAAATCGTCGCGCAGCACGGAGCCGAATAAAGATAACTGTCGAATGAAATTGCTGCGGCAGAACGCCGCGATCTCTTCTTGCGGCAGGTGGATCTTCATGGGGACGAAAATTTGTTGCGGGTGAATCGCAGGCCGGACGGTCTACCAAAATTCACTTACGCGCATTGGAACCCGTTGAAACCGCTCCGTCCGCGCCGACTCTACGCTATTTCATCAAGAAAATCCCGCGCCTGGCGGCAGTCTTCGGCGATCTGGGCCTTGAGGGCATCGAGGGAGGGGAACTGCCGTTCTTCGCGCAGGCGGCGGAGGGGGATCACCTCGGCGGATGCGCCGTAGGCATCCCCGGCGAAGCCGAAGAGGTGGGTTTCCAATATGGGCGCTCCGCCGCCCACGGTGGGCCGTTGGCCATAATTGGTCACGCCGTGCCAGGTCCTGTCCTGGAGCTTGACCAAGGAGGCGTATACGCCAAAGGGGATTGGCAAGGGGTCCCGGGCGGGTTGGTTGATGGTGGGAAAGCCCAGCCCATGCCCGCGCTGTTGGCCTCGTTCCACTTCGGCGAGCACGCTGAAATCCCGGCCCAAAAACCTGGCGGCCTCGTCAAATTTTGCAACGGCCAGCGCGGACCGGATGCGGGTGCTGCTGACGATCTCCTCGCCCAGGGCCACCGCGGGAAAGACTTCCATGTGGAACCCTTCCCGTTGGCTTATCTCCTCCAATACCGCGGCTGTGCCGGCCCGGTTGCGGCCGAAAGCAAAATCGTAGCCGATGATCATGCGCAGGATTTGAAAATGGTCCAGCAGATATTCGGTGAGGAACTCTTCGGCGCTTTTGGCCGCCAGTTCCCTGGTGAACGGAATGATATAGGCCCGGTCCACGCCCAGTTCTCCGAAAAGCCGCAGACGAAGCGCCAAACCGGTCAGGATGGGCACCGTTCGGGTATTGAGCACCTGTTGGGGATGGGGATCGAAGGTCAATACTGCGCTGGCGCTGCCCGATTCGCGGGCCTCGCCGACTACTTTGCGGATCAGCGCCTGGTGACCCAGATGCACACCATCGAAATTACCGATGGTCAACACCGTTTTGCCCGAGACGGTATCGGATTGCCGAAACTGGTGCACCTTCATGATCTGCCGCGCCGATGGGGATTTTTCCCGCCGCGAATATCGGCGGTGGTGTTCCGCGGTCGCCGATGGGCCGGGACCGCGATCAAAGGCCCACGTGCAAATGGCGGCCAATCATTGCGGCGCCGTCCCATGGACCGGATATACCTTAGGGACAAAGTTTCCAGCCAGGTGATGGAAACCGGTGGACATTTTCGGTCAAAAAAAACTTGCCATCGGGCCAGGATATCGCTACGGTAATTATTTGCAATCTTGATCCCACGGGCAAATTTCAAATGAGCGCATTGCGCTACGGACTTCTGCCGTCCTTCCGGCGATCGGCGGCGGGTTATCTGTTTTCGTGCGCTCGGCCGCGGGTTGCCCGGCTTCGTTTGCTTGGCACCGGCCACCAAGTCCGTCCCTGTAAGACACCTGCCCCACGCGGTTTCGGTAGATGAACATGTCACAAATGCGGCGCTCCGCGTCACCCTATTCAATTCATCAATTCGTTTGGAAGGTTGCCCATGCTCAGCCCAGCCAGCGCCAGTGGAAGATTTCGTTATTCCTTCGGCAGCATTTCCATCCCTATACAGCCGCCCAATCTGCTGGCGGTTCAGTTAGATTCCTATAATCGATTCCTGCAAAAAGACTCCCCACCGGACAAGCGAAAAAACGAGGGATTGGAAGCGGTATTCCGCTCGATTTTCCCGATTTCTGATTTCAGCGGCTCTTCGACGCTGGAGTACGTCCACTATCGACTGGGCGATCCCCAGTATACCGTGGACGAGTGCCGCATCCGGGGCGTTACGTTTTCCGCTCCGCTGCGCGTAGCCCTGCGCCTGATCGTCTGGGAGAAAGATTCGGACAGTGAGGCCAAACACATCCACGACATCAAGGAACAGGATATCTACCTGGGTGAGTTGCCCCTGATGACCCACACGGGCTCGTTCATCATCAACGGCACCGAGCGGGTCATCGTCAGCCAAATGCACAAGAGCCCGGGCGTATTCTTTGCCCATGACAAGGGGAAAACCCATTCCAGCGGAAAAATCCTCTATTCGGCCAGACTGATCCCTCAGCGGGGCTCATGGATCGATTTCGAACTCGACGCAAAAGAACATCTGTACGTCCGTATCGACCGGAAGCGCAAGTTTTTCGCGACGATATTCCTCAGATCGCTGGGCTATTCCGAGGAGGAGATCCTGGAGCGGTTCTACAAGACGGAAACCATCGATCTTTCCCAAGCGATTGGCAAGGATCCGGAAAAACGGGTCTTTTTCAAGCTGGTCGATGCCGAAGTGACGCTGAACCAACGCGCCGAAGGGGACATCGTCGATCCCAAGACCAAGGAAGTGTTGATCCACGCGGACCGCAAGATTACGAAGCCGGCCTTGCGCCGCATCCAGTCGGCGGGGCTGAAGAAGATTCCCGCGGCCGTGGAGGAATTGCTGGGGCGCTACCCGGCGCGCAACGTGCTGGACAAGGACGGTGAAGTTCTGCTCCAGGCCAATACACCCATTACGTCCGAAGGTGTCGATAGTCTGCTCGAGCACGGGATCGAGTCGATCGACCTGATCCATATCGGAGAGAATTCCATTGGAAATTCGCTTCGCGAAACCCTGGCGCTGGACGGCATCCGCTCCACCCAGGAAGCGTTGATCGAGCTATACAAGAAACTCAAGCCGGGCGATCCGCCGACCCTGGAAACGGCTAAACTGCTCGTCCGCAACATGATTTTCAATGAGGATCGCTACAGCCTTTCCAAGGTAGGAAGGCTGAAAATCAACAAAAAACTAGGACTCGATGAGCCCCTGGAAAATACCGTACTCACCCGAGAGGACATCCTTTGCACGGTCGATTATCTGCTCAAGCTGAAGGAAGGGGTGGAAGGCACCATCGACGACATCGATCATCTCGGCAACCGGCGCATTCGGGGTGTGGGCGAACTGCTGGAAAACCAGTTCCGCATCGGTTTGGTGCGCATGGAACGGGCCGTCAAGGAGCGGATGAGCCTGCAAGAGACCGAGTCGATGATGCTCCACGATATCGTCAACGCCAAACCGGTGGCTGCAGTGATCAACGAATTTTTCGGCAGCAGCCAGCTCTCGCAGTTCATGGACCAGACCAACCCGCTTTCGGAAATCACCCACAAACGGCGGCTGAGCGCTTTGGGTCCGGGCGGGCTGACCCGGGAACGAGCTGGATTCGATGTGCGAGACGTTCATTCTTCCCACTACGGACGAATCTGCCCGGTTGAGACGCCGGAGGGCCCCAACATCGGTCTGATCGCCTCGTTGGCGACCTATGCCCGGATCAACGACTTCGGATTTATCGAAACCCCTTACCGGGTAGTCGGGGGCGGAAAGGTTTCCAACCAAATCGACTATCTTTCCGCGATCGAGGAGGACCAATACAAGATCGCCCAGGCCAACGCACCGCTGAATGCCAAGGGGGACCTGCAGAACGAGCTGGTTTCTTCACGTCACCGGGGTGAATTCATGATGATCGGACGCTCGGAAATCGAGTACATGGATGTGGCGCCCCATCAGCTGGTTTCCGCGGCGGCCTCGCTGATCCCTTTCCTGGAGCACGACGACGCCAACCGGGCATTGATGGGCTCCAATATGCAGCGGCAGGCCGTACCGCTGGTCAAGCCCTCCGCGCCCCTGGTGGGAACCGGCATGGAGTCCAAGACGGCTGTCGATTCGGGCGTATGCGTGGTGGCCCATCGATCGGGCGTGGTGGACCGGATCGATTCAGGGCGGATCGTCGTTCAGGCGGACGTAGACCTGAGCAGCGACGAGGTGGTCGTGCCTGCCAACGTGGACATCTATCATTTGTCCCGATACCGGCGCTCAAACCAGAACACCTGCATCAATCAACGGCCCATTGTTTCCATCGGTCAGCGTGTGGAGTCGGGGGAAATCATTGCCGATGGCGCGAGTTGCGATCACGGCGAGTTGGCCCTGGGTCAAAATATCCTGGTCGCCTTCATGCCGTGGCACGGATACAACTTCGAGGATTCGATCCTCATATCCGAGCGGGTGGTGCGCGAAGATCTGTTCACCTCCATTCATATCGAAGAGTCCGAAGTGGTTGCCCGCGATACCAAGCTGGGCAAGGAAGACATCACCCGCGACATTCCCAACGTCAGCGAGGAAGCCCTCAGAAATTTGGACGACAGCGGAATCGTACTGATCGGCACCTATGTCAAGCCCGGAGAAATCCTGGTGGGCAAGGTTACCCCCAAAGGCGAAACACAGCTCAACCCGGAGGAAAAGCTCCTGCGCGCCATCTTCGGCGAAAAAGCGGGTGACGTACGCGACACCTCCCTTCGCGTTTCCCAGGGGATAGAAGGCGTCGTAACCGACGTCGTCACGTTCACTCGCAAGGGCGTGGAGAAGGATTTACGCACCCGAGAGATCGAGCAGAATCTTTTGCAACGCTACGAGAAGGATCACAACGACGAAATCCGCATCGTACGCAACAACCTGATCAAGATACTGTCCGATCTGGTGGTGAAGGATAAGCTGCTGTACGACGTGTCCAATCCGGATACGCACCGGGTGATCTTCAAGGCGGGCACCAAGGTCAAAGCGGACATGCTGGAGGAGATCCCCAATCATGCCTGGCCGGATTTTATGGTGGAAAACGAGAAGAAAAATGTCCAGCTTTCTCGCATCATCCACAACGCCATGTCCCAGATGGACCTCCTGGAAAGCGTCTATCAGGATCGATGCGAAAAGGTGATGCGGGGTGACGAGCTGCCGCCGGGGGTGATTCGCATGGTGAAGGTATACGTCGCCGTCAAACGCAAACTTTCGGTTGGGGATAAGATGGCCGGCCGGCATGGGAACAAGGGCGTCGTTTCGCGCATCGAGCCGGTGGAAAACATGCCTTGCATGGAATCCGGCGAGCCGGTCGATATCGTTCTCAATCCCCTGGGTGTTCCCTCCCGCATGAACGTGGGCCAGATCCTGGAAACCCATTTGGGGTGGGCCGCAAAGGAATTGGGGCGCAAGCTGGAAAAGTGGCTCGAAGATGTACAGCCCGTGCGCAAGCTGCGCAAGCTGATATCCGATATCTACAAATCCAAGGCCTTAAGGGACCACTTCAACGCCATGGACGACGATACCTTTATCGAGTCCATCAAGCGCTATCGGGAAGGCTTTCTGCTGGCCACGCCGGTGTTCGACGGAGCCAAGGAAGCGGACATCCTGCATCTATTGAAGTTGGCCGATCTGTCTCAGACAGGTCAGGTGACCCTCTACGATGGCCTGACCGGCGATCCCTTCGATCAGAAGATCACTGTGGGCTATATCTACATGATGAAGCTGCATCATCTCGTGGACGACAAGATCCATGCGCGTTCCATCGGCCCCTATTCGCTGGTTACCCAACAGCCACTGGGGGGCAAGGCGCAATTCGGCGGCCAACGGTTCGGCGAGATGGAAGTTTGGGCCCTGGAAGCGTATGGCGCGGCCTATACCCTACAGGAATTGCTCACGGTCAAATCGGACGATATCGTCGGGCGCAACAGGATCTACGAGGCGGTGGTCAAGGGGAACTACATCCTGGAAGCGGGTCTGCCCGAATCCTTCAAGGTGCTCACCAACGAGTTGAAGTGCCTGTGCCTCGACGTGCGGTTGTTGCGTGAGACCCCACCCATGGTGCAATAGGCCATGGTGGAATAGGCCATGGTGGAATAGGCCATGGTGGAATAGGCGGGAAATATCGCCCGCGCACCGCGGGGTGGCGACCCCGCGGTGCGGTGCGGTTACGCGGACCTCATCAATTACAACGATTATCCAAGCCAGCGGAGAGTGCCTTGAAAGCCCTGAACAGCATCTACGACAAGCCCACGGTACCGGTCGATTATACCGCGGTCCAAATCCGGATCGCTTCCGCGGACGAGATTCTTTCCTGGTCCCACGGTGAGGTAAAGACATCGGAAACCATCAACTACCGCACCTTCAAACCCGAGCCGGATGGGTTGTTCTGCGCCAAGATCTTCGGTCCCATCCATGACTTCGAGTGCAATTGCGGCAAGTACAAGCGCATGAAGCACAGGGGGATCACCTGCGAGAAGTGTGGCGTTGAAGTGATCCAGTCCAAGGTGCGGCGTGAGCGGCTGGGCCATATCAAGCTGGCCAGCCCCGTTTCCCACGTCTGGTTCCTCAAAGGCGTCCCGAGCCGGATCGGCAACCTGCTGGACATGACCCTGCGCGATTTGGAGCGGGTGCTGTATTTCGACGCGTATATCGTGCTCGATCCCGGCAGCTCCAATTTGGTGAAATTGGAGTTGCTGGAAGAGGAACGCTATCGGGAAATGACCGATCAGTTTCCTGATCTTCGAGCGGGCATGGGTGCCGAGGCGGTGCGCGAGTTGCTCAAGGCTATCGATCTCGAAACGCTCAGCGAGACGCTCTTTACGGAAATGCGGGAAGTGGGTTCGGAGGCCAGGCGCAAGAAGGTGGTCAAACGGCTGAAAATCGTGGAAGCCTTTCGCAAATCCGGTAACGACCCCTACTCGATGATCCTGGATGTCATCCCCGTGCTGTCCCCCGAATTGCGGCCGTTGGTGCCCCTGGAAGGCGGTCGCTTTGCGACGTCGGACCTGAATGATCTATACCGGCGGGTGATTCACCGCAACAACCGTCTCAAGCGGCTGATCGACCTGCGGGCGCCGGACCTGATCGTCCGCAACGAGAAACGAATGCTGCAGGAATCTGTCGACGCGCTGTTCGACAACGGCCGGCGCGGGCGGCCGATCATGGGCACCAATAAACGCCCATTAAAATCGCTTAGCGACATGTTGAAGGGAAAGCAGGGCCGGTTTCGCCAAAATCTGCTCGGCAAACGGGTCGATTATTCAGGCCGGTCGGTAATCGTGGTGGGGCCGGACCTGAAACTCAACCAATTCGGCCTGCCCAAGCTGATGGCCCTCGAGCTTTTCAAGCCGTTCATCTTTCACCTGCTGATCGAACGCTACGAGGTTCCCACCATCAAGGTGGCCAAAAAAATGGTGGAAGAACGGCGGCCCGAAGTCTGGGAGGTGCTGGACGAGGTGATCGTGGACCACCCCGTCCTGCTCAACAGGGCGCCCACGCTCCACCGCCTGGGCATCCAGGCTTTCGAGCCCACATTGATAGAGGGCAAGGCGATCCAACTCCATCCTCTGGTCTGTACGGCCTTCAATGCCGATTTTGACGGCGACCAGATGGCCGTGCACGTGCCCCTCAGCGTGGAGGCCCGGCTTGAAGCCAAAATCTTGATGATGGCCACCAATAATATCCTCAGCCCGGCGAACGGCAAACCGATCATGACGCCGACCCAGGACATGGTACTGGGTCTCTACTGGATGACCAAGGAAATGAAGGGCGTGACGGGCGAAGGAAAATTGTTCCTGTCTGCCGACGAAGTTCAGATCGCCTACGATCATGAAAAGGTCGATTTGAAAGCGAGTATCAAGGTGCGGTTAAACGGTGAAATCGTCGATACCACTGTGGGAAGGGTTCTGCTTTACGCCCATATTCCGCCCGAAGTGCCGTTTACAACCGTCAATCGCCTAATGAAAAAGAAGGAATTGGCTTCGCTGGTCGAGCTGTCCTATCGCTTTGCGGGCAACGTGGCCACGGTCGCAATGCTCGACGAACTGAAGCGACTGGGTTTTCTGCACGCGACCAAGGCTGGGTTTTCCATTTCGATCAACGATATGGTGATCCCGAAAAACAAGGCCAAACTGCTCAGTCAAGCCGAAGTCGATGTGAGCGAAGTGCGCCAGCAGTACGTGGATGGCCTGATCACCGAAGGCGAGCGCTACAACAAGGTCATCGATATCTGGGCGCGGCTTACCGACCGTGTGGCGAACGAAATGCTCACCACTCTTGGGCAGGAGGGTAACGGAGACGGGGCCAACGTCAACCCGATTTTTGTCATGGCCGATTCCGGGGCCAGGGGCAGCGCCCAGCAGATGAAACAATTGGCCGGCATGCGCGGGCTCATGGCCAAACCCTCCGGCGAAATCATCGAAACCCCCATCACGGCAAATTTCCGGGAAGGGTTGAGCGTGTTGCAGTACTTCATCTCCACCCATGGCGCCCGCAAGGGCCTGGCGGACACCGCGTTGAAAACCGCCAATTCGGGCTATCTGACCCGGCGCCTGGTCGACGTGGCCCAAGACGGCGTCATTCGCGGACACGATTGCGGGACCGTAAACGGCATCGAGATGACTGCTCTGGTCGAGGCCGGGGAGATTATCGAAAATCTGGGAGACCGCGTGCTGGGCCGTGTGGTGCTGGAAGACGTCATCGATCCCTTCCGCAACACCGTGCTGGTCCAATCCGGCGACGAAATCGACGAGGACAAAGTGCTTGCCATCGAGGCGGCCGGGATCGAGGCGGTTCGCATCCGTTCCGTGCTCACGTGCAACATGGATCACGGTGTATGCGCCTTATGCTATGGCCGGGACCTTGCCCGCGGCCGGATGATCACCGCGGGCGAGGCGGTAGGGGTCATCGCGGCGCAAAGTATCGGTGAGCCCGGGACGCAACTCACCATGCGCACCTTCCATATCGGCGGCGCCGCCAATCAGCGTGTGGAGGTGAGCCGCTGGGAAGCCAAATTCTCTGGCAGGCTGGACTATGCCGCCGTGCGGGTCGTGAAAAATCAGGGGGGGAACTGGACCATCATGAACCGCAAGGCCGAGGCCAAGATCGTGGACCCCGAGACCGGACGCGACTTGGAGGTCCGCGCATTGCCCGTTGGCGCAATCATCCGGCTGGATCAAGGGGTTTTGGTGAAGCAGGGGCAGGAAATCGCCGAGTGGGACCCCTTCTCCACACCGATCCTTTCCGATGTATCGGGTGTCCTCAAATTCGCCGATATTGTCGACGGCGTGACGATGCGGGAGCAACTCGACAAGGAAACGGGTCTGTCGCGCCGGGTTATCCTGGAACACACCGAGTCGGATCGGCGCCCGGAAATTTCCATTCGCGATAGCCATGGCCGGATGATCAAAAATGCGGATACCGGGCAGCAATCCCGGTTCTACCTGCCAGCCAAGGCCGAGTTGATGGTGGAGGACGGGCAGGAAGTGTTTGCCGGTGCGATGTTGGCACGAATCCCCCGCGAAACGGCGAAAAACAAGGATATCACCGGCGGGCTGCCGCGGGTTGCCGAGCTGTTTGAAGCGCGCATCCCCAAAGATCCCTCCATCATATCCGAGATCGACGGCACCGTGACGTTCGGCAAGGATGTGAAGCGCAAGCAAAAGGTGATCGTCACCCCGGACCATGGGGATGCCAAGGAGTACCTCATCCCCAGGGGCAAGCACATCATCGTGCACGAGGGCGATTCGGTGCGTGCCGGTGAGCCCATCGTGGACGGCCCGGCCAACCCCCACGACATCCTGGCCGTGTTGGGCCCGCAACGGCTCCAAAAGTACCTCGTCGACGAGGTGCAGGAGGTTTACCGGCTGCAAGGCGTGGGTATCAACGACAAGCACGTGGAAGTGATCGTGCGGCAGATGCTCAAACAGCTGAATATCACCGATCCGGGGGATACGACCTTCCTCATCAACGAGCAGGTCACGCGGCAGACGTTCGAGCGCAGAAAGCGGGAAACGCTGGATAATGACCAGCGTCCGCCCACGGCCCGTCCCATGCTGCAGGGCATCACCAAGGCTGCGCTCAGCACGGATTCCTTTATCTCCGCCGCGTCGTTCCAGGAAACGACCAAGGTGCTTACCGAAGCCTCCATCAACGGAAAAGTGGATACCTTCCGCGGCCTGAAGGAAAACGTGATCCTGGGGCGGCTGATCCCTTCGGGAACCGGGTACGGCCCGTTCCGGAACGCGAGCTATGAAATCACGGAAGACTTGGAGGCCCTGGAGGGCGCGGAATAGATATCCCTGCGATCCTTGCGGAGCGGAATTACCCGGCTTAATGAATTTGGCTGAGCAAGTACCAGCTCGCGGGCGCGTAAGGGCCGATAAGGACAGTGCGATAAGGACAGAGCGATAAGGACAGTGGTCTCCTCAGAACTTGAGGGTATAGTTGATTCGGAAAGGGGTTGAGCCGGCGGCCGCCAGCGGTGTGAAAGGCTCCCCCCAAAGGCTCGGCGACGATTGGGATATCGGAATCGGCGCGTTTGGATTGATCAGCGATCTGATCCCCACCGTGATACCGATAATAGTGCCCACCACGATGCCCAGACCGAGAGATCGCTGGGTTTCCCGGTTGGTGCCATTGTTGATCAAGGCAAACCAACCCCCGATCAAAAGTCCCGTACCGGCGCCCCAGCCGGCATTCACGGGAAGTTGCTCCCGCTCGGTCAGCGCGCGGAGCTGGAGTTGGCGGCCGCCCTCCGTAACTACTTGGCCCGGGGGCAGTTGCGACTCGTCCACGAATTCACCGCCCTCGGTGAAGTCCTCTTCGGGTGTACCGAACAATTCCTCGTCGGTACCGAAACCGTCGTCCGGTCCTCCAAAAAAGTCGTCTTCGCCGAACTCTTCATCGAATTGCGCGCTCACCGTTCCGGGATACCCGGCGAGTACGAA
This sequence comes from SAR324 cluster bacterium, assembly GCA_022574555.1. Taxonomy (GTDB): domain Bacteria; phylum SAR324; class SAR324; order SAR324; family JACQKK01; genus JACZRV01. Next base: position 41,036 of record JACZRV010000009.1, on the reverse strand, counting down.
GACCGCCAAGGCTATAGTAAGCAGGAAAGCGATGCGCGGCCATTTTACAATCATACCGATTCTCACGTAAGCTGGGATCGTCCGTTCCGTCATGGGATCGAAGATGATTTATGCAATTTACATGCACTATGAGTGAGTCAACTGCGTAGCGTAACAATGACCGCTGAATTACAACGATATTTGCAAAAATTCGTCCATCTGAACGGCCAGGTCGAATCCCTTCAACGTAAGGGCAATCAGATCACGGCCGAGCCAGGACCAATAAATTGGCAGCCCCTTTTCGACCTGTACCACGTGGACGGAAATTTGTTCATCGACATCGAATTGCCTGGCGTGCCGGAAGCCTTGGTAACGGTCGACGCAACGGCAGATTTGATCGTGGTGAAGGGAACCAAGCTGGCCTTGTCCGCTAACCCGCAATGTGAGGAAATCTTCATGGCGCGGCTATTCGGCGATTTCTCCTGCCACTTCGCCGCGCCGCCGGGGATGACGATTTCCGATATTGATCAGCGGTTTGAAAATGGAGTGCTGCACCTGAAAGTCGGCGTGTTACCCGGCGATCCTCCCGGTGCGTGACCTGTGAACGAATTAGCCCAATTCCCATATCCGGCTCCACGTAGCGGGCATTGGCTCTGACCCGACGGAATATTTTTCGAGCAGAGCCGTCTTGGCCCACCTTATGAGCAATCGGAACCTCAATTATCACCTGGGCCCCGCGGTTTTGGAATCGGACCCGGGTCCTTCGCAATCCCCGGATTCCGGCGGCGATTCCGGCCAGCCTCCCGCGCATTCGCTCCATCCGGGTGCGGTTTTGTGGCAGCAAGTCAGGCTGGGCCTATTCGCTGCGTATGACGTGGCCTACATGATCTATCATCTCAAGTCCGCGCCCCTGATCTGGTGGTACGGATGGCGCAAACGCGAAGCCGAGATGAACGATTTGGTCTACCGGAAGGCACGCATCTGGGGCCAAATGATCATGGCCCATTTTGGCTGCGAGGTGGAGGTGATCGGCGCCGAGCATCTGCCCCAAGGCGGGCCGTTGGTGGTATGGTGCAACCACCAGAGCTATTACGATATTCCACTACTGGTGGCGTTTCTTGGCCGGCCGGCGGGATTCGTCATCAAGCGAGAACTGATTCGCGTGCCGATATTGGCTTATTGGATGAAGCGTATCCATTGCCGGGTGCTGGATCGGGAAGACCCGCGCTCCGCGTCACATTCGTTCGGGCGGTGGTCCAAAGAGTTGGCCGCTGGGGATCGGTGCCTGGTCATTTTTCCCGAAGGCACCCGCACGCGACACCCGCACGGAATCATCGGGCCGTTTCGCAGGGGTAGCCTACGGCTGGCGGAATCCCAGGGCATTCCCATCCTGCCGGTTTCGATCGACGGCACCCGGTATTTGGCCAATCCCCGCGCGTTGGCCGCGACCCGAGGAGGCGGGCGGGTAGTGCGCATAAAAATTGGCCCGCCGCGCCGAACCGGGGGGATGTCTGCACCAGAGGCCAAGCGTTTCGTAGGCTCCCTGCGAGCTGCCATCGTCGCCAATTGGGAATCTATCCGAGTCACATGGCCTGGCTCCGCTCCTGCCGGTAATGGTGGGGATAGGGCCGACGGTTCGATTTCGGGGCGGGCTTCTTGAGACCCCGTCATTTCAGCTGCGACACCGCGCTTGTGGTCGCGTCCCCGCATGGATTGCTCACCGGCCTGCGCCGGGTGTTGCTGAACGAGGGGTTCACTCGTGTGATACAGGCTCGCGACGGTGTCGAGGCCATCAGGATCCTGGGGATGGACGTTGTGGGCGTCGTATTCACACCCTGGAAACAGCGTGGGGCCGCCTGCGGCGACATACTCTCGTTTCTCCGGCGCAAGGGACGCCATCGAAGGACGCCGGTCGTCCTGCTGGACAACGGTTTACCCAAACAGACCATTGTATCAGCCGTGAAGTTCGGCGTAACCGGCGTATTGCCCATACCCGCCAGCACCCAGTCTGTGCGCGGTTTGCTGGGAACGCTGGCGGCGGATCGTAAAGATTTCGCAATGGACGGCGGGCATGAATTCTGACGCATCGCAAATGGCCCGAGACCTTAGCCTACGCCTGACGCCGGGTACACGTCAGCCCGAATTGACGGATCTGATCGCCCGATGCCCCTGCCCGCCGGAGGCCAAGGCGGGAATGTATCTGCTGAACGGCGACTGGGAGCGGGCCCATACGGCGTCACAGGGTCTGGATTCGCCGGCGGCGGCCTACTGGCACGCCCTGGTGCACCGTCACGAGCCGAATTACGCCAATTCCAAATATTGGCTGCGGCGCGTCGGGAGCAGTCCCATCCATGCCAAGCTCTTGCACGCTTTGGAGGCAACGGGAAAACGGAGTCTGGCGGCGCCGAACGGCACGTGGGATGCGATCAGGTTCACCGAATTGTATGCCGACCAGGCACACGACGGATGGACCCGGCATCTGGAGCGGGTGGAAATGGCCGAGCTCCTCGATCTGAGTCTGGCGCTATAGAGCACGCCTTTTCTCAGGCCGGCGGACTTGGGCCATCCCGCGATATTGGCCGCGATATTGGCCGCGAGCTTCCGGTTGCGAATCCGTTTCACTGCCAATACGTTATTCAAAGTACCTCCGCCGCGTGAACACGGGGCGGCGCGCTGGCGTATTTGGCCGCACAATTTATTCCGCACACAGGGCGCCGATGATGAAGGCCCGCTTACCGGTTCAGATCAAGGTGGATACGATGAAACCCGGATGCCGCAAAGAAATCTTGCTGGCCCGCCCGCGTGGATTTTGTGCGGGAGTGGTGCGGGCAGTGGAGATCGTGGAACGTGCACTGGAAAACTGCGGTGCGCCGGTCTACGTCAAGCACGCCATCGTGCATAACCGCCACGTGGTGCGGCGGCTTGAAGACCTGGGTGCCGTTTTCGTAGAGGAACTCGATCAGGTGCCCCGCGGTGCCAACACCGTTTTTTCCGCCCATGGAGTCTCTCCGGCGGTGCGTGACCAGGCTGCGCGTTTGGGCCTGAATGTCGTGGATGCCACATGCCCTCTCGTGACCAAGGTCCACGCCGAGGCGCGGCGCTATGCCGGGCTACGCGCCACGATCTTCCTCGTCGGGCATCGCGGCCACGTCGAAGTGCAGGGCACTTTCGGTGAAGCGCCGGAACAAACCCTGATTATCGAAGATGTGGCGGACGCGGAAAACGTGCAGGTGGCCGATCCGGCCAATGTCGCCTTGATCACCCAGACCACCCTGTCCCTGGATGACACAGCCGAAATCGTGGCCGTGCTCAAGCGCCGCTTCCCCCATCTCCAGCAGCCCGGAAAAGAAGATATCTGCTTCGCGACCCAGAACCGGCAAAACGCCGTCAAGGCGCTGGCCGAGGTGGCGGACGTCGTGCTGGTCGTCGGGGCGGCTGAGAGTTCCAATTCCCAAAGGCTGGTCGAGGTATCCCGGGCGGTAGGTACCCCAGCCCATCTCATCGAATCGGTACTACAACTGGATCCCGCTTGGCTGGAAGACGCCACGACGATCGGCGTGACCGCCGGTGCTTCGGCTCCGGAAGATATCGTCGAGGAACTGGTCGCGGCGCTTTCGCAACGTTACGCGGCCTCCGTCCGGGAAATGCAGGTGGCCAGCGAAGATGTCGTCTTTTCCTTGCCGCCCTCTCTTCAGTCTCCGCAATCGACAGCGTGAGCGGCCGGTTTTACGGAAACAGCCGATGGTGCCGCAACGCATATTTCACCCATTTCATACGAGGTTTCAGCGTGCAAATCGTCCATCAGACCAACTTGCCAGGCCGGAAAAGTCTCGGCTGTCTCACCTTTTTTTTCGTTCAGGATGAGCTCAAGCTGCCGCCCGGAGTTCCCGAACCCTTGCGCGATGCAATGAGCCGGGCCTTCACCCTCAGGGTTTTCACCGGCAAGAAGGACCAATCGACCGTTGTCCTGCCTGCGGGGGGTTCCGCCGAGCGCCTGATGCTGGTGGGTCTGGGCGAGGGTAAGGATCTGAACAGGGAACTTTGGCGCCGCGCCGCTGGGAGTGCGGGCAAGGCTCTGGCCTCGATGAACATCGCCGAAGCCGGTGTGTGGCTTGCCTCGCCGCCGGGCGGGCGTTCCAAATCGCCTCAGGGTGAGGATATCGCCGAGGGGATCATGCTCGGTTCCTACACATTCACGACCTACAAAGAGAAGAAGAAGGGTAAGGACAAAGAGGAAGAGCGGGAGCTGAAGCGGGTGACCCTCTTCGATCCGCGAAAGATCACCACGCGCGATGCGGTGGCCAAGGGCGTCACCCGTGGAGAGGCGGTGTGTTTGGCCCGCACCCTGGGCAACCATCCGGCCAACGTGATGACCCCCACGCGGCTTGCCGAAGAGGCGAGGGCCATCTCCAAAAAACGCGGTTTGACCTGCAAGGTGATGGAGAAAAAAGAGATGGAGGCCAAGGGCTTTGGCATGCTGCTTGGGGTTTCCCGCGGCTCCCGGCAGCCGCCGAAGCTGATCACCATGGAATATCGGGCCGCCAAGCCCAAGGGTACGTTGGTATTTGTAGGCAAGGGCATCACGTTCGATTCAGGGGGCATTTCCCTCAAGCCGGGCCAGGCCATGGACGAGATGAAATTCGACATGTGTGGCGCCGCGGCCGTATTGGGCGCCATGGACGCCATCGGCACAATCAAACCGCCGGTTAATGTAATCGGCATCGTTCCGGCCTCCGAGAACCTGCCCGACGGGGAGGCGACCAAGCCCGGCGACATTCACAAATCGTACTCCGGCATGCACGTGGAGATCCTCAATACCGACGCGGAGGGCAGGCTGGTGGTCGGCGATGCCCTGGCCTATGGCATCGAGCGTTTCAAGCCCGACGCGGTGGTCGATCTGGCCACGCTCACGGGCGCCTGTGTGATCGCGTTGGGCCACTACGCCACCGGCGCGATCACCAATAATGAGGCCTTCCAGAAAAATGTCGTCTCCGCCGGCGAGCAAAGCGGCGATATCGTCTGGCCGTTGCCCAGTTTCTCCGAATACGAGGAGGGTTTGAAGGGCAAGTACGGTGACCTGCAAAACATCGCCTCCCGCGACGGCGGGGCAATCACCGGCGGGTTGTTCCTGAAGAATTTCGTGGGTGACGTGCCGTGGGTACATCTGGATATTGCCGGCACGGCATGGGGGGTCAAGCGAATCGGTTATATCCCCAACGAGGGTGCCACAGGCGTGGGCGTGCGGCTGCTGATGGACTTGGCGTCCAGCTGGCGATGATGGCCCGCGTCATGGGCCTCGAATTTCGGCGTGAGCCCCTACGTCTGAATTAACATGGAGCAAACGCTTTGGCGCGAAAGATTCTCATCGTGGACGATGATCCCGATTTTCTGGATATCATGGCCACCTATGTGGGCAATGCCGGCTATCAGGTGCTGAAGGCCGACGGCGCCTTTTCGGCGATGGAAATCCTGGAATCCAATCCGCCCGATGCCATGCTGCTGGATATCATGATGCCTGATAGAAGCGGCATCGACGTGCTGGAACACGTTCGCTGGAATACGAAACTCAATCAACTTACGGTGATCTGCATCAGTGCGGTCATCATGACCCCCGAGGCCCGGGAATTCATCGAGGAATTTTCCGTCGGACTGCTGGACAAAGCCGACATTCCCGCCATCATCGATCAACTCAAGGAGATCCTGCCTCCAGAGGACGACGACACCTCGTGAGCACCTGGCCGCCCGAGGTCCTTTGTCGGGCCACGTCCCTCGGCACATTCCGGAAATCAAATGGCAGAACCAATCGTCGTATGCCTGAAGCGCTCTCAGGTAACCGACGTACCGCTACGTTTGGGAGAGGGTGCCCGCGGCGTGCGCGCGGACGAGACGCTGATTCACGCCAATCCCACCGATATGGGCGCGTTGCGGTGGGCTTTGAGCTTGGCGGAGCAGATGGGAACCCAAACCGCGGTGGAGGTTTACGCCGTCAGCGTGGGTCCGCCGGGTTGGGACGAGTCCCTGCGCGCAGCCCTGGCCGCGGGAGCGGTTAAGGCCGTTCGGGTTTGGAACCCATCGTGGGGAGGCGAGGAATGGATGGAGCAGGCCGACGCTTCGGCGGACAGGACCGCCTTTCTGGCTCGAGCCGCGGCGGAAGGGATCGAACCCTGGAAACCCGCGCTGATTCTGACGGGGGACGCGAGCGCCGACACCGGGCACGGTTGTTTCGGCGCCTTTCTGGCCCATGCTTTGGGGATCGGCTTCGCCCACCGGGCGGCGCAGGTCGTGCCTCTCGATGGGCAGTGGCGGGTGCGGTGCAAACTGGACCGAGGCTACGCCCAGGAGATGGTGATCTCGCGGCCGGCGGTGATCACGGTGGGCGCCTTGCCGCCGCTCCCCCCCGCCCCCCTGCCTGCGTGGCTGCGGAGCCGTACGGCGGAAATTCCCTGCGTCGTTTCCGCGCTTCAACCGCCCCCTGCTTCGGCGACCACCCTGCGTGCCCCCGTGCCCCGCGTGAAACGATATCCGGCGCTCTCGCCCGAGTTCTCCGCGCAAGAACGTATCGGGGCGCTTGTCGATCAGCCTCTGGTGGGGGGCGGAACCGTGCTTCAGGCCGAAGAGGGCATCGCTGCACAGGTGGAGGCGATAATCCAGGTGTTGCGGGAGAGAGAATATATCGGCTAGCGCCGTCCATCGGAGCGGCGCGCGGCGCCGTCGCCGGCAGCTTGTTCGAGATACCGTCCGTACACCTCCATCAGCCGCTCCATCACCGGCAGGGGACCGATGGATAGGCGGAAGGTGTCGCCGATGGGCGTCTTTTGAGGCCGCACGAGGATCCCGTTCTCTTTCAGGTAGGCCATCGTTCCCGCCAAATCCCGGGGCCGCACCAGCAGGAAATTGGCCGCGCCCGGATAGAAGTTGACCCCTCGCTCAACCAGAAAGGCCTCCACCCGTGGCTTTGAGATGTCCATCACCTCGCGCACGTAGGCTTGCCAGTCCTCGGGGAAGTCGATCTGTGCCTCGGCGGCAGCGACCGCCATCATATTCACGTCATAGGGCCCGCGGATTTTGTTCAATTCGCCGATGAATACCGCGCTGGCCGCCACGAATCCCAGCCGCAGGCTGGGCATGGCGAAAGCCTTGGAAAATGTGCGCAGTACGGCCAGGTTTTCAAAGCGCCCGATCCATGGCAACACCGTGTGTCCAGTGAATTCGGCGTAGGCCTCATCGACCAGTATGGCCACGCCGGGGAAATCGCTGAGGAGCCCTTCCAGGTCGGCGAGGTCGATCTCGGTTCCCGTGGGATTATTGGGGTTCACCACTACCAGCAGCCGGATTCCGGTGCGATCGGCGGATCCGAGTGTCTCGCGGACGGCTTGCAGCGGGTAGCTCATGTCCTCGCCGTAGGCGGGGGAAACGAGCCGCGCCTCCAGGGTGCCCGCGACCTGGTGGTACATGGCGAAGGTGGGTTCGGGTAGAACGATGCTTTGGCCCGGCTCCAAAAGTGCCCGCAACACGATGTCGATACCCTGGTCCGAGCCATTGGTGAGGATCAATTGCGCGGGCTCTAATTCGTGAAACCCAGCGAGTTTCTCCACGAATCGGCCGTATTCGGGATAGACCTGCAGGCGGCCCTCCTCGATGAAGCGGCGCAAGGCCATGCTCACCGCCGGGCCCGGAGGCACGATCGACTCGTTGAAATCCAGCAGCAGGCGTGACGCGGGGTCACGCCCCTCCAAAGGCGGGGCGTAAGGCTTCATGCGGCGGATTGCTGCGCGGACTTTCATGGTGGCTGTATTCCTGCGCCCACTTCGCTCCTCATACGGCCTGTTCGGGTACCGGGTGGAGAATCCGAATGGGCTCAATCCATTGGGATTAAATTGAAACTACGGTACGGCGAGCAAAGCTCCCTCTCTTATTTCGATCGGAGACAGTGTGGCCAACTCGTCTGAAAGCGCAAAATTCCATGAGCCCTAAGTCTGTGGACGGTTTTGCACCAGGTGCGTGACGACGGTGGGATCGGCCAGGGTGGAGGTATCGCCGATTTCGTCCAACTCGTTGGCGGCGATCCGCCGCAGGATACGGCGCATGATCTTGCCGCTGCGGGTCTTGGGCAGGGCGGGCGCCCACTGGATCACGTCGGGCGTGGCGATGGGGCTGATTTCCTGGCGGACATGAAGAATCAGGGCCCGTCGCAGTTCGTCGTTTTCGGCCACCCCCACCTTGAGCGTAACGTAGGCATAGATGCCCTGGCCCTTGATGTCGTGGGGCATGCCCACCACGGCGGCCTCGGCCACGTCGGGATGTGAGACCAGGGCCGATTCCACCTCGGCTGTGCCCAGGCGGTGACCGGATACATTGATCACGTCGTCGACCCGGCCCGTCAGCCAGTAGTATCCGTCCTCATCGCGCCGGCAGCCGTCGCCGGTGAAGAAATATCCCGGGTACTGGACGAAGTAGGTCTTGTAGAATCGCTCGTCGTCGCCATATACCCGCCGCATCAATCCTGGCCACGGGAATTCGATGCACAGGTTTCCCGATGCCTCTCCTTCCAGGCGATTGCCGTCGTTGTCCACGATCACCGGCCGTACGCCGAAGAAGGGCCTTGTCGCAGACCCCGGCTTGAGCGCCGTCGCTCCGGGCAAGGGAGTGATGAGGATGCCCCCGGTTTCGGTCTGCCACCAGGTATCGACGATGGGAAGCCGGCCCTTGCCCACCGTGCGGTGATACCAGAGCCAGGCTTCCGGATTGATCGGTTCGCCCACGGTGCCCAACAGACGCAGCGATGTGAGTTTGCGGCTGTTCACGTACTCGTCGCCTTCGCGCATCAGGGCTCGGATGGCCGTGGGGGCGGTGTAGACGATGTGGATCTGATGCTTGTCGATGACGTCCCAGAATCGGCCGGCGTCGGGATAATTGGGCACGCCCTCGAACATCACACTGGTTGCGCCGTTGGCCAGCGGGCCGTAAACGATGTAGCTGTGGCCGGTGACCCAGCCGATATCGGCGGTACACCAGTAGGTATCCCCCTCTTGATAGTCGAACACCAGCTCGTGGGTGAGGGAGGCGTAGACCAGATAGCCGCCGGTGGTGTGCAATACGCCCTTGGGCCGGCCCGTGGAGCCTGAAGTGTACAGGATGAACAGTGGATCTTCGGCGTCCATCTCCTCCGCAGGGCAGTCGTCGCTGATGTCCGCTGCCGCCATCTCCTCGTGCCACCACAGATCCCGTCCTGCCTGCCAGTCGATCGTTCCTCCCGTTCGGCGGACGACGATGGCGGTTTTCACCGAGTCGATTCCTTCCAGGGCTTTGTCCGCATTGGCCTTGAGCGGAATCGCTTTGCCGCCCCGCAGGCCCTCGTCGGCGGTGATGATGAAGTTGCTCTCGCAATCGATGACGCGATCGCGAATGGATTCCGGGCTGAATCCGCCGAAGATGACCGAATGGACCGCGCCGATCCGCGCGCAAGCCAACATGGCAATGGGCAATTCGACGATCATGGGCAGGTAGATCGTAATGCGGTCTCCCTTTTTGACGCCCCGCTTCTTGAGCACGTTGGCGAAGCGGCACACTACCCGGTGCAACTGCTGATAGGTGAGGGTACTGGACTCGTGGGGATCGTCTCCCTCCCAGATCAACGCCGCCTGATTGCGCCTGGGTGAATCCAGATGGCGGTCCAGACAGTTGTATGAAACGTTCAACTTTCCGCCCAGAAACCACTGGTGCTTGGCGTTGGCAAAATCGTGTTCCAGGGTGCGATCCCACTTGCGGAACCAGTGGATGCGTTGCGCCTGTTGCGCCCAGAACTTTTCCGGATCTTCCACCGATTCCCGGTAGAGCTTTTGGTAGGTGGCGTCGTTCATGGTGCCGGCGCGCGGAAAATCGGCCGGAACCGGAAAAGCCTTCTCGTTCATGCCTTCACCATCGATAGATGAAATTCCATGGGTCTGGAAGAAGCGCGGTCGATTTCCGCTTCACGTGGCGGCCCCCCGGTGCGGCCGGCCCACCGGAATCGATACCGCGACAGCCTACGCAACTCCCGGGGGATTATCAATTCCCTTTCTCCCTGACCGCCCTTCACCCTTTGATATTAAGGTATTCACGGGCTGGGAGAGGACTTCTATCAAACCAGCACCGGAATATGGTATATTTCAGCCTTCCTATGGAAAGCTGCGGATGGGATTGCGCCTTCCGGGCATTTTTCGCTTAATCAGACTCACTGCCGATGACTGAACCTGGGACACAATCGAATGAACGCGACGCGACGAGGCCCGCAAAACTGGCCATGATTCTCACGAATAACATTCATGGCCGCCGGATTAAATTTCTGGGTCCGCTGGTGGGGTTAATCTTGGCTTTGACGGCGGGATTCGGGCTGGCATCGTGCGAGGAGGAAACCAAGACCAAGAAAAAAAAAACCATCGCACCCGCGCCGTTCACGACCACGAGATTCATTTTCCCCGCGACCTTCACGGCACCGGAAATTCTGGAGGTGGAGATTCCGAGAAATTCGCGCGCCATCGGGATCATGGTGCAGGGGCTGAGCACCAATTACAAGCTGATCGATCACGGTTTTTTCCTGGTGGATGCCAACAACAACCCGACGTTCATCACCGGGCCCGACGGCATCGCCCCGCTCTCCTTTCCGACTATCAATGGCGAGCCTTTCCCGGTCTCCCTGCTTAATTTTCAGGCCGTTGCCGTGGCCTTTCCCAATGACGGCCAGCCCGAAACGCTTTCCAAAGGCACTTACAGATTCCCGGTGGCGGCCCTCGATGCCGATCTCGCCGGTTTCGAGGCCGATACCATCACGCCATACATCTATTACAAATTGGAGACGGCCAAGCAGCCCACGCTGAAATTGAATATTTTTGTCGCCAGTGGCATCAACGGCATCACCACGGTGGCCCAGGCCGAGGCCGACGCGGAAATCTCCGGAGCGAGGCAGGTGCTGCGTAAAGTATACAAGAAAAACGTCGTCACCGGCCTTTTGCTGCATATCAATATTACCATTGTACCGGCCAGTTTTTTCGATATAGAGACCGAAGCCGAACAGGACGAAATGCTGAGCACATATCCCGAAACGCAAACCCACGATGCCATGAATATATTTATCGTGAACAGTCTGGCGCTATTTCCGGAGGCGGTAATCGGATTGTCCGCCGGGTTGCCGGGGCCCTTCAATCGCCAGGGGACGATCGTATCGGGTACTCTGGCCGAATACCAATTCGACGGGGACGGAACCATCCTCGGGTTCATCCTGGCCCACGAAATCGGCCATTTTCTGGGGCTGTTCCATACGACGCAGTTGGACCAGAGTTTCTCGTCGATCGTCGGTTCGGACCCCATTTCCGATACGCCCTTGTGCACGACCCAAGCATTGAGCGATGGGGGAATCGACGCATGCCCTGACCGTGAGAACCTGATGTTCCCCGCGGTCGCATTAACCAAGAATCCCGATTTTTCCACGGGCCAAGGAAATGTAGTAAAATACAGTCCTGCGGTTTACGTGCGTTAACCGGCGGTTGCTGGCCATGACCGGCCCGATCCCGAATGTTCACCCTGTTAGGGTATTCCGCCGCATGACCCCATGGATAAAATTGCGAAACGCGCTGCTGCTGGGCGCATCGGCCCTATGCGGCGCAATACCTGGCGTGACGAGTGCCCAGGAACTGAATCTGGCTCCCGGGATTGCCATCGGTGAAGGGGAGCCCCTGGAAGCAGCCACCGAATTCCGCCCCGAGCGTGTGCGGACGCTGTTGAAGTCCATCCACGGCTTCACGTTGCCCGCGCTGGTGGCGACGAGTACCGGCGTGACGGAAATTCTGACGGGCTTCATCGATGACGCCAACGAGCCCATGGTGGTGCGCCGTCAGGCAGTCAAGGCTCTGAAGTGGTTTCCCACCGATGCGATACTGACGTTTATCGAGGAACGGGTTTACGTGGCGCCAGCGGGGCTGAAGCATCTGTACCTGCAAGGCCTGAGCGGCTTTGCCCGCTTGGCTCCGCAGCGGGTAGAGGCCGTAATGGCTGTGGCGATGGAGGACGCGGATATCACGGTGCGGTATGCGGCGCTGAATCTTTCGCGATCCCTGGGGCCTTCCACACAGGCGGCTTCCGTCCTGAGAGGCAGACTGGATCGTGAACTCGACAGCCGCTTGCGCAAGGCTATCGAGGAGAGACTGGAGATGCGTTAGACGACGACCTCTCTATACTTCATGGAAATGCTTCATGGAAATGCTGCAGGGATATCTGCAGGGATATTCCAACTGGGGTTAGTGGCGCGTCTGACGAACCTGATTTGGAGACAACCCTCCTGACCGCGTCGAATCATGGACTTTAGGCTCACTGAAGGACAGGAACGCTACCGGGAAGCCGTGCGCCACTGGGTGGCCGACAATATTCCGGAAATGGAAGCCCTTCCCTATCCTGCGGACCCAACGCCCGAACAGATGCGCGAACGATATGCGCTCTGGCAGCGCAAAAGATTCGACTTCCGGTTGACTTGCGTGCACTGGCCCGAGGCAGTCGGGGGCGCCGGGCTGACCGCCATGGAGCATTTCATCGTTACCGAGGAGATCGATACCCTTAACGTCGCGCCCAATCTCAACATCATCGGATTTGGGATGTGTCTGCCGGTGATCCTTCACGCCGGCAGCGGCGAGCAACGAAACCGGTACATTCCCGCGGCGCTTCGTGGCGAGGAAATCTGGTGCCAATTGTTCTCCGAGCCCGGAGCCGGGAGCGATCTGGCCGGGCTCACGACCCGGGCCGAACCGGATGGGAAAGGCTGGCGGGTGAACGGCCAGAAAACATGGACCTCCTATGCCCATTTTGCGGACCGGGGACTGTGCCTGGCCCGCAGCGAATCCTCGGCGTCACGCCATCGGGGGCTGACCATGTTCCTGGTCGATATGCGGCGCGAAGGGGTGAGCGTGAGGCCGATCCGGATCAATAATGGGGACCACGTCTTCAACGAGGTCTTCTTCGACAACGTTTACGTGGAACCCGAGGACGTGCTGGGCGAGGTGCACGGGGGGTGGAAGGTGGCCATCGACACCCTCATGTTCGAGCGGGGCACCTCGAATATTCACATCCTCATGCGGCCCCAGATCGACAAAGTGATCGCCCTGGCCAAGGAGCGGCTGGCCGGTGCCGCGCCCACCCTGGGCAACCAGGCGGCCCGCGGGGAGATCGCCCGGCTGATCACCCGCCTCAAGGTCATGGACATACAGGGCTTGCGGGTGCTGCACGGGGCCACCACTGGGGCGCCGCCCGGACCCGAAGGCTCGTTCGTCAAGCTGGACTGGAGCGAAATCAATCAGCGCGCCCAGGCCCTGGCATTGGACCTGCTCGGCCCGGCGGGGGCATTGCTGGGGGATAATCCCGCCGTGCCCGAAGGGGGCTGGTTCCCCAAAAATTGGCTGCGCAGCTTCGCCAATACCATCGAGGCGGGCTCCAGCGAAATCCTGCGCAATATCGTGTCCGAACGCATTCTGGGCCTGCCCAAGGACGCCCAGCGGCAAAATCCCAACCGGGCCCGGTGATGGATCTCCGCTACGACGAGAACCAGATCCTGATTCAAGACCAGGCACGGGAATTCATCGCCCGCGAGTCCCCCCTGGAGCAGGTTCACGAGTGGCGGCGCTCGGAGACCCCCCTACCCGGCCCGGTCTGGCAGGGCATGGCGGCGATGGGATGGTTGGGTGCCATTCTCCCCGAAGACTACGGCGGGATGGGGCTTTCCCTCACGGACCTCAGCCGCATCCTGGAAGAAATGGGCCGCGGGCTCCTGCCCGGACCTTTTCTGCCCACGCTGACCGCGGCCCATGCGGTGCTGCTGGGCGGACCCCAGGAAATGCGCCGCAGGATATTGCCCGCCGTGGTCCAGGGCCAGCTTCACCTGGCCCTGGCCCGAACTCAGGAGGGCGGCCGTTTCGATGCGATGGGCGGCCGCTTCTTCGCCGATTCGACCGAGGGTGGCTACCTGCTTTTCGGGGAAAAGCTGGCGGTTCCCGGACTGGCGGAAGCCGATCACATCGTGGTGGCAGCCGTGTTGGGGCTGCCTGAAAAAATCGACGAGGGCGTGGCCTTCTTCCTCATCGATCCCAAGGTAACCGGGGTGGTGATCGAACCGTTGCGAACGCTCGATGGGGGTTGGACGCAGGCATCCCTGCGCCTGGACGCGGTGCGGGTGCCCGCCTACCGGCTGTTGGGGGAAAACCCCGGCCAAGGCCCCAGCGTCAACGAGCGCGTATCGGCGCTGCTCGATCTGTCCCTGGCCTTCGATGCACTGGGTGGCGCGCAGCATGCCATGGAAATCGCCGTCGAATATGCCAAGGTGCGGACTGCGTTCGGCCAGCCGATCGGTTCCTACCAAGCCATCAAGCACAAATGCGCGGACATGCTACACGCGGTGGAAAGTCTGCGCGCGATCGCCATGTGGGCCGCGTGGGTGATGGATGCCTCCGAACCGGCGCAGGACGCCACGCCTGCGTTGGCGGCGGCCATGGTGCGGGCTACGGCCATCGAGACCTACGACCTGGTGGTTCGCCATGCGACCCAGGTCCTGGGGGCCATCGCCTGCACCGAGGAGCACGTCATGCACCTGTTCGCCAAGCGGGCTAAAACCCTGTCCCTGGCCTTCGGGCCGTTGGCTTACTACCAGGAGATTATATTGCGGGAAAACGGATTCGGGATCTCGGCAGGCAGCCAGGGGGGCTGAAATCGCTGCGGAAGGGGAGCACCGCGTTTGAAAGGGAAGCCGCATATCAGACCATCGCGTCTTCATCATCGTCGTCCGCCTCGGCTTCCCTTTTTATTTCATCACGCCGCTTATTATAATCGGTTTTGGTCTTGACCATGCCGTCGAGGCGCATCCGCGCTTCCCGTTGCTCGCCGTTGGCCCACGCAACCTGGTCCCGCCGTCTGAGCTTTACGGCGGCATTGATCGTGGTATCCAGGTAGGCCACCTGCCCCTCCAGCCCCTCGATTTCCGATGTAAGGGCCGACCAGTAGCGGTAATTCTCTGTGAGCAACGCATGAGCTTCCCGCCAGCGGCCGTCTTGCATCAGGTTCCGGGCCAGGTTGTGGGCGCATTCGGTGCGCAGCTGGGGTTTCACCGTCTTGAGGGCCAGGGTGCGGCGATACCAAACCTCCGCGGCTATGCGAAGCGAGCGGGCGGACTCGGCAATTTGCTGCCGGTTTAGATCGCGAATGGGCACCAGGATTACTTTTCTCGTGCCGAATTCCCGGTTGTACCGTTCGATAAAGCTGTTGAGCTTGCGGGCGTCGCGATATCCTTTTCCGATGTGGTCGATCATGTCCTGGAAAAGGGCGGTAATCTTGGCGTAGATCAGCGCCAGGCGGAGATCAAGATTGCGATCTTTGAAAAACCGGGGATAGAATCGGTTCAGGAAGTCGAATTGCACCAGCGCATCGAAGAAGCTGGTCTGTTTTACAAACTCGTCTCCAAGTTCGATGCGCAACGCGAAATCCCGGGGCACCCTCTGCAATTTTTTCATCATGATGTAAATGTGATGCTCGGTTTCGGCGTATTGGGCAAAGCGTCCGGGTACCTGCTTGTCCATGTCGTCGATAATGGCGTAGACCATCCCCTCGGCGTCTCCGTGAACCGACCATGTGGCGTAATGAACGATATTGCGTAGCAGGTCGATCGCCTTGAACAGCAGAAATTGCTGCGCCGTGAATGTCGTCTCGCGCCTCGCGCGCTGGATGAGGTAGACCGAAAAGAACTTGAGAATCTGCATCAGCTCGGAGCGATTGGGTTTCTTGTGATAGAAATCCACCACGCTCCTCAGCGATCCTTCTTCTCCCGTGCCAATGGCACCGTCGAGTTTATTGCCGACCAGGTCCATGATTTGCACCTTCGGCGCCAGGTCCATACGCACCATGTTCCACAGCATACTGCTGTACTTTTCGCGCTCGCGCCGCTCGATGCCACGCGTGGTTTCACGGAACTCGCTCTCCGTCCGCAACCGCCGCAGGCGAATGGGTGCATCCGCCCCGGACTGTGCCTTATCTCTGGATACCGGTTGCGCCATAAGTTATCGTGTGCGTCTTATCGTCGCGTCAAGGATCACGGATTACCACTGGCCGGCAAGAAAAACGGGATTATCGCCAATTCACCGGCGGCTCAATATTTCCGGCTGGCCCGATTCTTGGATTTTCTTGTCAATTCGATGGGCAGTAAGTAAAATATATGCCCGTCTCAACGACCAATTACCTCTGACCAATTACCTCTGAAAGGTGTTTTTTGACCGCCATCGCCCGTACAAACCGCGAACCACCCGCCGGCCGGATCGAATTCGACCGGAATATTCGGATACTTGGCTTACGCAACAAGAGCGACCTGGTCGATATTGCGGTCCGATCATTCCTCGGCGTGGCCGGTGTGCGCCAATATATCAACGGTGAGGAGCACCTCCGCGCCTTTATTTGGGAAGTCGGCCGCCACTACCACAATAACCCATATCATAACTTCCACCATGCTGTGGATACCACCAACGTGATGGGTTGGTTGTTGACGCGTCCGGCTTTCAAAAATAATCTTCCCGGACTGTATGCTTTCGTGTTGCTCGTCGCGGCACTGGTCCACGACGTGGACCACCCGGGCACCGACAATCATTGGGAGATCAAGAATAATTCGGCCCTGGCTCGTAAATATCACAACCGGGCGGTGCTGGAGAGCCAGTCCCGTGATTTGGCCCTGTGGATTCTCGACAGCGAACGGCCGGAAATGCTGGCCAAACTCTCCCGCAGCGACCGGGAATTATTCAAGCACCTGTTGGATGTCACGATTATCGCCACAGATTTTTCCCGTCATCCGGAATTTCTGCAAGAGCTGGAAACCCGGCTGGAGAAGGGAGGTATGGATTTCTCCCATCCCGAGGGGCTTTCCCTTATCGCGCGCACACTCATCAAGTCCGCCGATATTTCCAACACGTCCAAGCACTACTCCCAGGCAAAATTGTGGGGGCGCCGGGTAATGCGGGAATATTGGGCGCAGGGCCGGCTGGAGAAGCAACGTAAATTGCCCCTGGGACCGCTGAATGACCAGGACAACATCAACTTTCACCTGGCCCAGGCATGGTTTATCGAAAATCAGGTGATGAAGCTGTTCGAACTGCTGACACGGATGGAAAATGAGGTGCAGGAGGCGGTGGACGCGCTAAAAATAAATCTGCGCCTCTATCGGGATTCCGCCGCCCACGGGCCCTGGAAGATTTAATCGAACAGTGACATCTGCTCGGCAGGCGCGGGCGCGGGGGGATTCAGGTTCCAGTTCAAGTCAACCGTTTTCACTCCGGAACGGCTCTCGTAGAATAGTTTACCATTGTTCAATGCGTACTCGTGCACCTGACGGGTCACCGCAACGTCTTGCTTGCAGTAATCGATGACCAGATCGATGCGGCCGTCCTTGTACCACTGGAGGGACTGCAGGCCGTCGGCGGACTTACCGTGCTGCAGGGTGGGGCGGGCGATGGCATCGAGCTTCAATCGGTGGCCGAGGATTTTCTTCAGCTCTACGAGCATGTCGAAGTGGTTCAGCGAGACCAATTCCAGGTATAGCTGTTCGCGTTCCTGCTCCCGGATCCGGCTGCCGGCCAGCACATTCAGGTCGAAACTGATCTGATTGAAACCCACCGTCAGGTCTCCCTGGCGCAGATGGTCGATCAACGCGGGTACCTGATGTTCGAGGTAGACATGGAACCGGCCGTCAGCGGCGTCCCAGATCACGCCCACGGCCATCCCCATGTCCATGATGTGCCCCCAGCCTCCCACATCGTCGGCGGAGTACTTTGTTTCCAAGTCGAAGTATAATGTTCGAAACATCCCTGTCGTCCTTACGGGAATCGGTCGACCCTGTGCGGCAGGCGTTTTTAAATCGGCTGACAGCGCCCGGGAGCGACTGAGGTGGCATCCTTGCCCAATGGCGGGAAAACTGTCGCATGGTACTGGAGATGACTGACTATTACAACCTGTTGGGCATCGATGCCGCGGCGGCGCCCGCAGCCATTCGCGCCGCGTTTCGGCATCAGGCCAAGCGCTTTCACCCCGATACGCAGCCGCATCTCAAAGGCGTGGAAAAAGATCAGGCGCAGACGCGCTTCATCCAGCTTGCGCAAGCCTATGAGACGTTGATCGACCCGAAAACGCGCGCGGAGTACGACCGCAAACAGCACCCTGTCCAGGACTCTGCCGGCCAGGGGCGGCCGCGGAATGGAGCGGCATCGTCCCCTACGCGCCCCGGCGCCCGCCCACCGCCCAAGGACGGCGAACAGCAGGAAGCGGCGGAATCGGTCACGCTTGACGACCTGATACACGACGTGGAGGATTTGCTCGGTAGATTCGGCCTCGATCTCAAGCTGCCTATCGAGCTGATCTTCGAGGAGCTGCTGCAATGGGCCATGAAGAGTTTCGAGCGGGTCTTCGACAGCTGGCTCACCGCTGAACGAACCGGACAAAATCCCGCGGGGACTTCATCCGGTGGCGAAACCGCCGGCGGCCCCAGCACCCGGCCCCGCCAAGGCGCCGATGGTGCACATGGGCCCACGTCGCGAAGGGCCAAGCCCGCCCCGCGAAGAGACAGGCCGGCCCCGCGAAGGGCCACCGGCAAAGCGGTGGAGCAGGAGTTGGCGGACATCAAACGACGTGTGCGGGCTGGGATGCGGGCGCGAAAGCGCACCACTCGCGGCCGTTCCCCGGTAGAGGAGGAACTAAGCCGTCTCAAGGAACGCTCGAAAAATAAGGATTGACCCCTGCCCGGAGTCCAGGCCACGGAGTCCGGGCCACGGAGTCCGGGAATGACCGCCGGAAATCAGTCGAAGTGCAACGCCTTGAGCCGGCCCGAATCATCCATCCGGAGCACGGTTTTGCGGGACATCCAATCGGGCACGATGCGCAGAAACTCACGCCGCCCCCCGCCGCCGAACGATTGGTCCCGGTGAAAATGGCCGACCAGGAATCCGTCCAGGTCCGCAGCCATGGCCTCGGCGAACGCCTCAAGCTCGTCCTGAGGCAGGGCGATCTTGAATTCCAGATTACGCTTGGCTAAGGCGGCCTCAAGTTTGTACGCGATCCAGCGCGCCAAGACGCCGGGCATCGCCCGGAACGCCAGCTCGACGGACTTGCGTCGCGAAAGCCGCCGCCAGCGGAGATAGGAGCGGTCGCGGCGATTGATGATATCGCCATGGGTGAGGCCATAGCGGTGCCCGGCCCAATGCAGGATGCACATGCCGGGAATGACGTGATCGAAGGGAAGGGCCCGCCCTGCTGCTGATTCCGGGTCCCTGGGCAGCAGGAATTCTCGGTTGCCCATGACGAACAGTATTTTTGCTCCGGCTTCACGAAGACCCTGGAAACCGGCCAAAACCTCGTGCACCGCCGCCGTCCGGAATTTGGGCAAGGCCAGCCAAACTTTGAACAGGTCGCCCATGAAGACGACTGTTTCGGCATCCGGCAACTGAGCCAGCATCTTCAGGAACGGCTCTGGGGGAGATTGGGCATCTCCCAGATGCGCATCGGTGATGAAATAAACGTACCCGCCACCGGTGCCCGCCTCGATCACGGGCGCCGCAGCGCGTAGCGCCTGCCAATCTGGCATCCAGGATTGCATCTGGGACGGATTTTCTCGGGGCTATGGGTTATGTCCTGGAGAATGTCCGGGAAACTCGCCGGCCGGTGTCATCCTTTTCACACACGCGCTTTTCACACACGCGGCCCGCGTGGTCTCGATACCCGTGCCGTTGTGTCCGCCCAAACGCTCTGATAGACTATGGCTGATAGACTATGCCTGATTGACTATGGACAACCCTAAACGTGGCCCGGTGTAGCCGATGAGCTTGCGCACCGACGGCAATCTCCGCACCGCCAGATTCTATTTCTCGCCGCATTGATACGCCCAGCGATGTCCCACAAAGAACTATACCAGGTAATCGAAGACGAATTGCGAAAGGGCCGGGCCGTGGCCCAGGCCACGGTAATTCAAACCAAAGGCAGCACGCCCCGCAAAGCCGGATCGGTCATGCTGGTCAAGTCCGATGGCGGGCTCTACGGTACCATCGGGGGCGGTTGCGGGGAAGCAGGCGTGATCCAGAAGGCCAGGCTCTCCCTGCATGATGGGAAAATCCGCGAAGAATTGGCCGACCTGACTGAAGACATTGCCGTGGAATCGGAAGGGGTGTGTGGCGGGACGTTCCGCGTGTTCATCCAACCCTGGCAGCCGGGCAGCGATCAGCTGGAATTGGTCGGGCGGCTCAAGGAGTATGCCGGCGCGTCCCACGACGTACTGGTGCATCATGTGGTCAAGGCGGAATCCCATCCCGATCGCTTGGGATCGTGGATCTTCCAGCGGGCCGACGGATCGTCCTTGTGGCCCGAACCTTCGCCCATCGACGAGCTCTCCCCTCCATCGAAGAAAAAGCCGGTGCAACTCAACAGCGTCGGCGCCTATGAGGTTTTCACCGAGCGTTGGACGCCTCAGCCCACCCTCGTGATCGTTGGAGCCGGCCACATCGCTGAGCCTTTGGAGGAAGTGGGCCGTATTCTGGGCTTCCGCACGGTCGTCATCGACGATCGTCGTCTATTCGCCAATCGGGAGCGCTTCCCCCGGGCGGAGCAGGTGATCTGCGGGCCCATCCTGGACGTCGTGCGCGAGATTTCCCTCGATCAGCACAGCTATGTCGTGCTTGTCACTCGGGGCCATGCCCTGGATATGGACGCCCTGAAGGTGATGGTAGAGCGGAACGACGAGGTGGCCTACGTCGGCATGATCGGCTCTGCCAGGCGTGTGAAGGCGGTGTTCCAGTTGATGGAGGCCGACGGATATTCACGTGAGGTTCTGCAGCACGTGCGCGCGCCTGTCGGGCTCAGCCTGGGTGCGGAGACACCGGCCGAGATCGCCGTTTCCATCGCGGCGGAGCTGGTCAGCGTTTTGCACGCCAATGGCGACGACACGCGCCCCATGTCCAAAGTGAGCGCAGTACATCCCTCGTTGCGCGGGAAGATCTGACCGTTCCGCGGCACCGATCCCTGAATAATCCTGGATCCCCGCTCCGCCCAGTTATTCACCCATCCTCAACAGCTGTTTCTTGACCACCCGCAGTTCCCTGTTGAGCTCGCGCCGTTTTTTGTTCGCCTCGCTGCGCGCCATTTTTATCCTGTGCTTGGCGTCCATCATCTGAATTTCGGCGCGCCGGTGTTCCATCACTTCCTGGCGGTCTATGCGGCGCAGATCCGTGTTGAGCTGGCGGAGGTAGCGACGCCATTCCTTGGGCAGGCGGGGAAAATTGATGGCGCCGGGCCTGCGCATTTCGCGAACCTTGATGAATCGGTAGTCCGAGGATCTTAGGGAGGTCAGCTGCTTTTCGCGCTCGAGTTCCTTGGTGGACAAGGTTTGCTCCAGGATACGCTCCGCGACCCTCATCTGTTCGCTGCGGGGCGATCGGGCCACATAACGCAGGTGCCGCGCCGTGAGGTCGCCGCTGTGAACCTCGTTGAGAATGAAGTGCCGAACCTCCGGCGCGACTTGTGTAATGGCCAGGATATTGGCCACGTAATCTCGGGTCTTCCCAATGGCCATCCCCACCTGTTCCTGGGTCCAGCCGTATTTTCGCTTCAGGTAGTCGAGCGTGTCAGCCAGTTCCCACGGATCGAAATCATTTCGCTGCAGGCGCTTGACCACCTCCAACTGCGTTTCGCTTTCCTGGTCCACGACGATGCAGTCGATCTCGTGCCAGCCTAAATGCCGTGCCGCTGCCAACCGCAGGGAGCCGACGACCAGGGAATGGCGGGATTTGCCGTCTGGCTTCATCACCAGCAGCGGTGGCGAGTTTCCTCGATCGTCGAGGGTGCGAGCCATGGACTCCACCGCCGACGGCTGATGCCGTGCCGTCTCCGGAGAATCGGCCGCGATATTGCCGACCTGCACCCGTTGGAGTTGGCGCAGAATAACCTTTTTCCTAGCCATGCCAGCCTTGCGTCGCGGGTAAGTTAATGGTGACTCCCGGGCAGGTCGCCCAAGCCACGCGATTCATCGTCGAACCCTATCTTTTCAATGCGGCCTGCCGCCGATCGCGCGGCCGGGCCTAACGTACGCTTGGGATTGGGACAGAAAATTGTTCCAGGCCAGTCGTTCACGCCGCTGGTGAATGGTTCAACGATCGGTCAAATTCGTCAAAATCAGCCGATTGCGAACGTAAACAATTGCGAACGTAAACGATACGGTGAATCACAGGGCCGATCACAGATTCCCCCTGCTCCATCCCAACGATGCCCGTCGTAGTCCCGCATCCGGCGTCAACGAGGCTCACTTACCGTGTATGTTCGGCGCGATGACGATCATGACAGCCAGCCTGCCCGAGCCAGAGTTGGTGACGCCATGTTCCACATCTTCGGGCACATATAACAGTTCGCCTTTACCAAGGGTGCGTGACTCTCCGCCCACGGTGAAATCGCCCCGGCCTTCCACCACATAGTAAAGTTTGTCGGCACCCGCATGGGCGTGCACCTTTTGCGATTGCCCTGGCTCAAAGCAATTCAAACCGCAAATCAAATGATTACTGGATACGACGTCAACCTTAGCCATTTTCTCGGGTTGGTATCGTATCAGCTCGTGCAGAACGTAATTTTTCATCGATCCAAGATGGTTTGAAACCGGATCTGAACCCTTCGGACGTGTTCAAATGAGCTAATGTCCGGGGCGATCAGCATTGCGCCAATCATTGGCGCCGTCAAGACAATGATTGGGGAAATTTCTCCACATTCATTGTGGCTCGCCGGCGAAAGCAGCCCGTGCGCCAGTTCAATGTGTGGCCAACAGCCAGTTTTCCCCTTCACCCAAACCGACCTTCATCGGCACCTTGAGTTCCATGGCCTGCTCCATCACTTGGGTCACCATCTGTTTCAAGGTTTCGAGTTCGCTGCGGTGGGCATCGAAAAGCAGCTCGTCGTGGATGGATAGCACCATCCGTGAGCGGAACCCTTCCAGACGCAGCCGGCGATCGACTTCGATCATGGCCAATTTGATGATCTCCGCCGCGGTTCCCTGGATGGGCGTATTGACGGCCATCCCTTCCGCAGCACGGCCGGCCAGGGAATTGGGGCTGTTGATGTCGGGCAGATACCTGCGCCGCCCGAGTCGTGTCAGCGCATAACCTTCCTTGCGGGCTCGGGCCATCAAATCCTCTTGCAGATCCCGGACGGCAGAATATTTTTCAAAGAAGCGCTGGATGAACTCCCGCGCCTCGTTTCTGTTGCGGTTGGTCACGAGCGCCAAGCGGTCCGGCCCCATGCGGTAAATCAAGCCGAAATTGACCTCCTTGGCCACCGCGCGCATGTCGCGGTGCACCTGATCCGGCGCCACGCCGAAGATGGCCGCTGCGGTGAGGGCATGGATATCCTGGCCGTTGCGGAACGCCTGCAAAAACGTGGGGTCGCCCGAATAATCGGCCACCACTCTCAATTCAATCTGGCTGTAATCCGCGGAAAGAAGGATATGATCCGCGTCGGTAGCAACGAACAATGCGCGTACCTTGCGCCCATCCTCGCTGCGGATGGGAATATTTTGCAGATTGGGGTGATCCGAAGCCAGGCGCCCGGTTGCGGCAACGGTCTGGCGGAAATTGGAGTGGATCCTGCCCGTCGTGGCGCTGATGAACGTCGGTAATTGGTCGACGTAGGTATTTTTCAATTTGGTGAGCTCCCGGTATTGCAAGAGGCTATTGGGCAGGGGGTGGGCCCGCATTTTCACCAGGGTATCCTCATCGGTGGAAAATCCGTTCCCGGTTTTAATCTTTTTCGGGCGCACACCCAAGATTTCGTGCAGCTTCAGGGACTCGTAAAGCACACGCTGGAGGTCGATTATCGAATTGATGTTGAAGTCCCGCTCTCCCGCATGGTCGTAAATCTCCTCGCGCAAGCCCTCCAGCCGGCGCTCCATGTCCTGGGACAAGCTGGCGGCTCCCTGCTCGTCGAACCGGATGCCGGCCCGTTCCATGCGCACCAGTACCGGCACCAGGGGCATTTCCAGATCGCGGAAAACATTCATCTCATTCATGGCTTCGAGCTGGGGCGTAAATATCTGAAATAGCCGGAAGGTGACCTCGGCATCCTCGCAGGCGTATCTGCTCACTGTTTCGATCGGCACCTGGTCCATCGTGATCTCGTTCTTGCCCTTGCCGATAAGCGATTCCGTGGGGATTTTCGTCACGCCCAGCCGCCGCAGGGCCACACTGTCCAGATTGTGCCTTCGTTCCGCGGGTTCGGTCAGATGGGAGGCGATCATGGTGTCGTGGGCCGCGCCGAGCACGTCGATGCCCTCCTGCGCCATCATATGGATATCGTACTTCATGTTGTGCCCGGCCTTGGGCGGCGATTCGGATTCCAGCACCGGCCGCAAAAGGTCCAGCACCTCCTCGCGCCGGCCCTCGAAAGCCGGGGCATTGAGCGGGATATAAAAGGCTTCCCCGGCCTGAACGGCAAACGAGATGCCCACCACCCGATCCTCGGTCGTGCTCAATCCCGTGGTTTCCGTATCGAATACCAGCATCTCCGCATCTCGCAGGCGCGGCACCAGCCCGCGCACCGCCTCCAGGGTATCCACCGTGTGATATTCGGCTTGAGAGACCTCTTCCTCAGCGGTTTCACCCTTCGCCTTGAGAATCCGGTCGCGGAAGCCCTGGAACTCCAGTTCCGTCAGCATGCTGATGAAGGCTTCGTTTTCCGCGAGTGGTGCGGGGTGCACCGCCAGATCCGGCAGCCCCACACCCAGGGGAACGTCTCGGCGTATGGTCACCAGATCGCGCGAGAGAAACGCCATCTCCTTGTGGGTGACCAGATTCTCCTTCAGCTTGACACCCTTCACGTCGTCCAGATGGTCATAAAGTTTTTCCAGGGTGCCGAATTGCTGCACCAGCTTGGTGGCGGTCTTTTGGCCCACACCGCGGACGCCGGGCACGTTGTCGGAGGCATCCCCCATCAGCGCCAGAACTTCGATGACCCCATCGGGTGCGCACCCGAACTTGTCCGCCACACCCGCCTGGTCGACCAGATTTATCTGCTCGCCTTTCATCGAGTACATGAAGGCATGGTCGCTGATGAGCTGCATGAAATCCTTGTCGCCCGTCACCATATAGGACATGAGCCCCTCGGCTTCGGCCATGGCGACCAGGGTACCGATGATATCGTCGGCCTCGTAGCCGGGGATGATCAGATAGGGCAGCCCCAGGGCTTCCACCAGCCGGGGAATATAGGGCAGCTGGCTCACCAGTTCTTCGGGCATCTTTTCCCGGGTCGCCTTGTATTCGGGATACTTCTCGTGGCGGAAAGTGGGCTGCGGACCATCCGATACGACGGCCAGATAATCGGGCGCTTCCCGCTCGATGATCGTCATCAGGGTCCATACCAGGCCGTGGAGTCCGCTTACGTTGACGCCGCGGGAATTGATCAGCGGATTGCGGATCATGGCGAAGTACGAGCGGTAGAGTACCGCCATGGTATCCACGGCATACAGGGTCTTCATAGGATTTCCATTTCACAAGGTTCAGGCGCACCAGGCCGGGCGGCGGTGGGGCGCTGCATGATATTGCCCAGTGCGTCAATGCCCGTTACGTCAATGCCCAGGTTATCCCCGGTTCCGGCGTGATCACGGCTCCCGGGATATGGACGCGAATTCTCTCAGCAGGGCGGCTTCCATCGCCTCCCGCGCCCAGTTCAAGGTTTCGCGCTCCGATCCGTTTACGGCGCCGAAGACCCTGGACCATACCTCCTGTTGTGCGGTGAAATCGACTCGTGCGGTGAAATCGACGGGCTCGATTTCCCTGCCGCGCGCCAGGTGCCGTTGCCAACGATAAGCGTTGGATAAACGATAACGCGCCCATTCGTCCACCCTCTCGCTGCGCAGGCGGTAGATTCGCTCCAGATCGGCTGCCAGCTCCGCAGCCCGCCGTGCGACATCGACTCGCAGCAAGCCGGCCCGGCGGGCCAGTTCCCGCAGATCGTTTTGCCGGGCGGATTCCTGATCCGCAGGGACGCTGGCGGCCTGCAAGGTCTTTTGGACCTTTTCCGCATCGGCACGGGCCTCCCGCGCCGCTGAGAGGCTCCGGCCGCCTTCTTCCAATGACGCCGTGAGGGTCGCGAGCCGCTGCGCCATGCGCACATGGCGCGGCGGTTCCGGCCACCGGTATCCGAAGTCGATGGCGTACATGGGCTCCTGGCGCGAGACGGTACCGCCCGCGCCAGGAAATATGAGATACCCTTCGAACGCGCGGAAGCGCAGGTTATCAATGCCATATCCCAGCCCCAGCACCGTCAGAAACCGCAACCTGTTTTGCGGGTCGGCAAGGCGGAACGTGTACGTAAAATCAGCGTCGAGGCGCCCGTCCAGCACGGCGCTGAGGATAGGCCAGCGTTGCGCTGGTCCACCGTCGGGGCGCAGATGCAGATAGCCCTGCGGCACCGGCTGATCATTGAGGTAGAGGGTCACTCGGATGCTCGGCGGAGGCCGTGCGCTGCCGCCTGGGGATCTTCCTTCGGCGTATATCAATCGGCCCTGGCCCTCAAGCACCGGACGTGCCGCAGATGCCTCGGGGTACAGCCGGGGCGCGGGCGGAGCGACGTTACGAGCCGGAACCGAAGGTAGGATGGCGCGCAGTTCGCCCACGACCCGGTAGATATCCTGCTGTTCCGGCATATGAGCGGCCGGGTGCCGGTTTTCCGATTCGTGCTCCGTGAAATAGTCGCAGCCGCTCGTCAAAAACGTCAGGATCATCCCCAGCATCGCGGCCCCCACGCGAGGGCCGGAAATTACACGCCGGCATCCGCAGACTCTAGGGACAAGCCTTTCCCGAGTCCGCGAGTCTCCTTTACCTCGGCTCGTCTCTACGTTAGAATGCCGACGCGCCATAGTTAATATGGACCGTGTGCTGTGCCGTTTGGGGCGAAACACCGTGCCGTCGTAACACCGTGCCTTCGAAGCACCGTGCCGTCGAAGCACAGTGCCATCGAAACACAGTGCCATCCGGTATCATCCAGGGGCTTACGTTTGACCGCAGACGCCCGGCGGCTGCCGCAGATCAGTTCTTACAAGGGATACTCTCTCTAAAGGCTTGGCTCAAGCGAACGACGGAAGGAATCGATGGCCATGGAGTTCGAAGGGAAGCAGATTCTCTACGCACCGGAAATTTGGGTGCAGCACGGCGGTGTCACCGTCGTCGAAAAAGCGGGACGGATCACCGTCGAGGGCCTGGACGACGAGTCCTATTTCAAGGTATTCAACCATTTCGGCCGCGTGCTCAAGCTCTTCACCTTCGAAAACGGCCACTGGATCGATGCCGAAACCGGCTTGGAAGCCAAGGGCCTGGACGATTCACAAGCCGGGCGCATCCCCGGTGTTACTGCCACCCCCGAGATTTCCGCGACAGGGAAAAAGAGACGGGCCAGCCACGGCAAGGCTTCGACTGCGGGCACCGCGAAATCCAAGCCGCGGGCCAAGGCCGTCGTCGCCGGTAAGCGGGCATCCGGCACCGCCAAGGCCGGCACCGCCGCACCATCGAAGGGTGCTGCGGGACGCGGAAAGTCCTCCCGGTCAAAATCACCGCGTGGTTCGGGCAAGGCCGGCTGATCGGGCAACCCATCAGCATTTCCCGGTTCGGTATCCGGTGCCCGCCGCCCGGGGGCGCGTGGAGTGGGCTGTATGGCCAGCAGAAAAAAACGCGTGCCACCGATCGCATACGACATCGCCCTCAGCGAAGAGGAAATTCGCCGCGAACGGGCCAAAGCGCGCGAATTGAAGCGCACCCAATGGTGGAAAAACCGGCTGGGCCGGGGTTTATGCCATTACTGCCGCGGGCGATATCATCCCAAGGAACTCACCATGGACCACATCGTGCCGCTCGTTCGGGGCGGAAAATCCGCCAGATCCAATGTCGTGCCGTGCTGCCGCGCATGCAACACGGCCAAGGAAAGCTTTGTCCCCTCCGAATGGCGTGCGTACCTCGAACTTCTGGCGGCCCGGAATCCCAGCCTATGACCGTCATCCCCTCACACGTCAAGGTCCAGTCCGCCGGCTACAAGGCGAATTTAGCCCATCAACAGAAATCGATAGACCTTCTCCGTGCCCGGCTGGAAATCGTTAAACGGGGCGGAGGAATAGAATCCATGGCTCGTCACTGCAAACGGGGCAAAATGCCGGTGCGCGAGCGGGTGGGGGCGTTACTCGATCCGGGTTCGCCCTTTCTGGAACTCTCCCCTCTGGCAGCTTGGGAGGTTTACGACGACGACGCGCCCAGCGCCGGAATGGTCACCGGTGTGGGCCGCGTGGAGGGTCGGGAGGTGGTCATCGTCGCCAACGACGCCACGGTGAAAGGCGGAACCTACTTCCCGTTGACGGTGAAAAAGCATTTACGGGCCCAGGAAGTCGCCATGACCAACGGACTGCCGTGCGTCTACCTGGTCGATTCCGGCGGCGCCAATCTGCCATATTGGACCGATGTATTTCCTGACCGCGATCATTTCGGGCGCATATTTTACAACCAGGCTCAGATGTCCAGCCGCAACATTCCCCAGGTGGCCGTGGTGATGGGCAGCTGCACCGCCGGCGGCGCATATGTTCCCGCCATGAGCGACGAGACAGTGATCGTCAAGGGTACGGGAACCATCTTTCTCGCTGGCCCACCCCTGGTAAAGGCCGCCACCGGAGAGGAAGTGAACGCCCAAGACCTGGGCGGCGCTGAGGTGCACGCGTTCAAGTCCGGGGTCGCGGATCATTACGCCCACGACGACCGGGAGGCTCTGCGCTTGGCCCGATCCATCGTACGCCACCTGAACCGGGGGCCACGGCAGCAATTGGAGCGCCTCCCGGTGGAAGAACCCCTCTACGACCCGCAGGAGTTGCTGGGCATCCTCCCCGCCGACGTGCGGACATCCTACGAGGTGCGCGAGGTGATCGCCCGGCTGGTGGACGGCAGCCGCTGGCACGAGTTCAAGGCCAACTACGGCCAGGAACTGGTCTGCGGATTCGCCCACTTGCACGGCTATCCGGTGGGGATTTTGGCCAATAACGGCATCCTTTTCAGCGAAAGCGCCATCAAGGGCGCCCATTTCATTCAACTCGCCGCGCAACGCCAAATCCCGCTCATATTCCTGCAAAATATTACTGGATTCATGGTGGGCCGCGAATACGAAAGCCGGGGCATCGCCAAGGACGGGGCCAAACTGGTCACGGCCGTCTCCACCTGCGGCGTGCCCCGCTTCACGGTGATCATCGGCGGCTCGTTCGGTGCGGGGAATTACGGCATGTGCGGGCGGGCCTATTCGCCGCGCTTTCTTTGGATGTGGCCCAATGCCCGGATATCGGTCATGGGCGGCGAACAGGCCGCAAGCGTGCTGGCCACCGTGCGGCAGGATAAATCGGCGGCACAAGGAAAACCCATCATGGACGAAGAGGCCCTGCGGGCGTTCAAGCAGCCCATTATCGAGGCCTACGAGCGGGAAGGGTCGCCCTATTACAGCACCGCCCGTCTGTGGGACGACGGCATTCTGCACCCGGCCGATACCCGCCGGGCCTTGGCCCTGGGTATCGCCGCATCGCTCAACCGGCCCTTCGACGTATCCCCGTTCGGGGTTTTCCGCATGTGATCGTCGCGCCGAGCCCAGACGTGACGATTTCAGACGCGGCGAAATCACACAAGCCGAATTCACACGCCGTGCCGCCGGTATGGAGCCTCTCCCGCCTGTCGATTCCCTTTCGTTCGGCCCTCTTTCGTGTGGCGTCGAGCCGATGGGCCAACGCCATGTGGTGCCGCGCCTGCTTTTCTCCCTGGTGTGTCGCGGGGGGCAGCGTCGCGGGGGCCTGTGGGACGATGGGCCGTGGGACGATGGGCTCCGGCCGCAGTGCCCGCAACGCGCGGGTCGCGGTGGGCCCGGTAGCCATGCTGGTGGCCACGCTGGTGGCCACGCTGGTGGCCCGGGCCCCGATTGTCCTGGGTGGGCCCGAACCATCGGCTCCTGCGGACTATCTCGCCGACGTCCGCCTGGACACACAGGCCCACACGCTTTCCGGCCTGTTGCGGGTGCGCGTGCCGGAAAGTGACGGGCGCCCGCTCGATATCTGGTATTTCCACCTTCCCCCCAACCGATTCCTGGAGCCCGACCCGCGCGGACCCCGCCGCCTCACCGATTCCATTCCTTTCGGATTTTCCTATTTGCGCAGGGTGCGGGAAGACCCGTTGTTTCCCGAGGGATTCAGCGCGGGCGGCATTCGCATCGTATCCGTGGAAGACGAGGCGGGCCGTCAGCTCAGCCACGGCACCGAGGATAATCCGCTGCTCGCCGAGGGCTTCGCGGCGCAAAAGGGATTGCTGCGGGTCGAATTCGCGCCCGCATCATCGGGCCGGGAAGTGAACATTCGTTTTGAAACGCGGCTGCCTCAACGCCACTGGGATGGCTGGAATGAAGCCGGCATCTTCGTGGAGCGCTGGCACCCGATGCTGTTGACTTACCGCGATGGCCGGTGGGAGCGCCATCCAGATGTGCCGGCGCCCGCCCGATATACCGTTAATCTGACCCCCAGCGATGGCGGCAGGCTGATCGCGGGAGGAGCGGCACCACGTTTGGTCTCCAAGGATATTTCGGCCGCATATTCGACCGGAGGCGAATTATCACGGGTATTCCCCTTGTTGTTCTTCCCCGATATGGAAGTGATTCGCACCGAGGTGACGGGTGTAAGCCTCTACTCGTATTACCGCGAGGGGGAATCCCGCACGGCGCAATTGCTCCTCAACGCAGCGGCGCGTTTCCTGGAATACGCCGCCGAACGGTTTGGCCTGAGAATGCCGCGCAGATCCTTGAGCTTTGTGCCCACCCGCATGCTCCCCGGCGACCTGCGGGTTACGGCCGGCGCGGTTCTGGTTCCCGACGCGGATTACCACAACAGCAGTTTTCTGGATCGCGTGGTGGTGGGCCGCGTGGCCCGCGCCGTGGCTCAACAGTGGTTCGGGGAGTCGGTGTGGGAGGCGGGAAATCTCGAGGGCTGGCTCACTTTCGGCGTTTCCGGCTATCTGGCCCTGGATTTCTTCACCCACCTCTATGGCTGGGACGGTCCGATCCATACGGTGACCGATTGGCTGGCGCCCCGATACCGGGAGCATTATTTCGAGGCACCGGCGCGGTCGGTCATGCGTCAGGAATTCGACGCCCCGGTGCTCGTGGACATGAAGCGCCACCGGCGAAACCGTCCTGCACGGGTTTCCATCCATCACAAGTCGCCACTGGTGATCCGCCAACTCGCCTTCGTCGTGGGAGACGCAAATTTTCGGCAGGGGCTACGCCACTTTGCCCAAGAATTTCGCAATCGGGCGGCTGGATCGGAAGATTTTCGCCGGATAATGGAGCAAGCGGGTGGAGAAGCGCTCGATTGGTACTTTGCCGGCTGGTTCCGCGGAATCACGCGGCTGGACTATGCCCTGGGCGACTGGAGTGAAGATCGCGAGGGCGACGGCTATGCGGTTGCGGTGCCCGTGGAGCGCATCCAAGGGGGCCGCATGCCCGTCGAAGTGATGGTCTTGGACGAAGATGGCCGAAAATACACCCGCCGCTGGGAGGGCACCGAATCCGAGACGCGCATCGTGATCCATACTCGTGCTCCGGCGGCCACCGTCGTGATCGATCCCCACGAAAAACTGCTGGAGATCGACCGCAAAAATAATTACGACGACACCATATTTAGGGTCAGGCCGTTTTTCGATTGGACCAAGGACCGCGAGGTGCTGGTTGCGTTGCGAGGAACCGCCGGGGGCAACGCCATAGACGGCAATTACGTGTTTCTAGGCGTGAGCGTCAACCTGAACGCGGACAACGAGATATTCGTACTTCCCGGCTATGGGCAGAAAAGCGAAGAACTCCTTTACAGCGTGAGATACACCCGCCGCCGGTTGGGGCATCCCCGCCTCTCATTCAGCCTGCGCCAGTCACGGATCGGAGGCCGCACCTTCCAGGGCATGGGTATCTCCTTCAATCACGACCTGCCGGAACGTATGGCACTGTCATCCGCGCTGGAATTTCGGGTGGAACGATTGGACCGCAGATCCCGGCTCACAGCGGATGGGCCGCTCCAGGATGCGGTCCAGGATGCGAACAATCTGAATTGGCGCGAAAACTTTTTTGTGCAACCGCATGGCCACACCGACCACGGGTTCAATATGGAACTCGAACGATCGGCGCCGGAATTCGGCAGCGATTTCGAATACACGACCCTGGCCCTCCGCTTTCCCAATGGCTTCGATGTGAGCCACAATCACCGGATCGAAGCGTTGCTGATCCGATCTTTTACCGAAGGGGCCAGCCCCGTGCAAAAGAAGCATCTGCTCGGCGACCCCCTTGTATTGCGCGGTTATCCCCGCAGCCTACGCCTCGTATCCGATCAAATCCTGGCGCTGAGGGTGGACTACCGATTCGTCTTCAACCGTTCCGTATTTGGCCGGGAGATACAGTCCCGGAAAATGACGGCGATTTTCTTCGCCGACGTAGGGCGCGGTTGGAACAACAGTCAAAATCCCAATGATACCCCCGTTCGGCAGGATGTGGGGGTGGGAATAGAGATAGACACCAATCTAATAAACCAAGTGGATTTCCCCATACGAATTGAAATCGCACGCCCGGTCAACGATCCGGAGTACAAGGACACGCAGTACATATTCTTTCAGGCTCTCGCATTTTTCTAACGGTCCCCGGGTTCCCGGCGGAAGGCGTGGCCTCGCCTGACCTCGATCATGCAGGATGGCGCGGGAGGGGCGGTAGCGTCGGGACCGCCCCGACAGGGCCGTGTCACGTCCCCCTCGATTCGGTTGGGCTCGCTGGGGTTCGGGCATCCACAAAATAGGCGCACCCCAAGAGGAGTGCGCCTATGATCGGCAGGAATTCGCGCGGCGCCTCCCGGACACAACTCTCGATACATTACCGAACGATCAGCTGAGTATGCGCTTTACCGCCTCGTCGGTGGTCCACAGGGCATTGGCGATGAAGCGGAAATTGATGATGGCCGCCAGGTAACCGTCGCCCTCCGGCAGTTGCGCCGCCGCGGTGGCGTCCCGCACCACCGCCACCTCGAAGCCCATTTCAAGCAGCTCGCGCAGATGGGATTCCACGCACAGGTTGGCGGACATGCCCGCCAGGATTACCTGATCGATATGGTTCTTGCGCAATTGCAATACCAGATCGTTTTGCTCAGGCCCATACACCTTGTGGGGAGAGGTGATGATGGTCTTGTTGTCGTGAATGTATTTTTTGTACTCGGGCATGAAGTCCGCCCCGGAATTTTCGAATCCCTCCATGGTATATGGGCTCTTGCGGTTGAACATGCCGATCTTGTGCATCAGCTTTTCCAGACCCCCCATGAACTTCCATCCTTTATCCGTGGGATAATAGTAATGTGGAGAAATCGCCAGGAGCATGCCGGTCTGCTTGGCCGCCGCCATCAGCCGACCGATATTGGCCACCGTGTTATTTTCTGTCACCGACTTGCCAACCACCCCCCAGGTCACGCCCTTGGGGCTGAGGAAATCCACCTGCGGATCGGTGATCACCACCGCCGTGCGCTTTTTGTCCAGCACCATGTTGGAAGGTGGTAGGGCCGGGTTCTTCGGGTCGGCATACTTGCCCTTGCCGGCCGCCTCGGCCGTCCGCCCGGCCCGTCCCACCGCCACGGCCGCGGCGCCCGCGACTCCCGCAGCCATGCCCGCTTTCAGCAGGGCGCGGCGGGTGGGATGGTTCTCGGCGGAATCGTGATTGTGGGCACAGGTTACGTTAAGCCCTTCGCTTCTCGTGTTGCCTTCCATTTTTCCTCTTCGAATTGGAATTGTTGAAATCATACGTGGTTGCGCATAACCGATAACGCCATTAAATTGCGGCTGCTTTCGGTGAAGGGGAATACAGTGTGAAAATCAAATCGGGCATCCGTCGCTTGGTGCCTACGGAATTCGCCGCCTCTTTGCGGCGGATGCCGGCCGCGGCAGTGGCGATTTGGGTGCCCCATGTAATCCCCCGAAGAATTCTTCGTCTGCCCCCTATTCCATCGCTAACCTCGAATAACAGGTTTCCCGAGCGGAATCCACCGGAAACTTGTCGATCGTCCGCCATCCGCGCGTCGAAAACCGGTCCAGGAATAAAGGGCTTGGTCTCGTGGCCGAATCCGCCATCCGCGAGAATCTACAGGCGTTGGCTTGAGTGGGACCATAGAGACCATTATATTGAATCCCCACCGTCACATTGGTGTCATTTATCATATTGCGCCGGATTGGGTTTTCCGCAGCCGGATACTCCAGCCATGCGCATTTTCCGAAGCCCGGTTGACGCTACATCTATATTTACGGCGCCGTTACTATTCCTGGGCGCGGCATTTACCCCTCCGCACATGAGCCTTTCCACTGTATTTGCTATCTGTTCGGCTTATTTCGGGGTGGAAATCGAGCGCGGAATCATTGGGACCCAATATCGGCAAATTAATTTCGGCCCATTGCAAGATGTGCCTGACGACTGGAAGTGCGTCGATCAGGCACACCCGCATCGATTAATTTACCTTACTTTCAAAACTATTAACATTTTCGTTGCATACCCTTTTCGGCAATGATATTAAAGACCCATGTAGGATGTGCCTTCTCTGGATTGAGTACGAACCGACCGATCCTCTTGAAGGCGGGAGTGCTGACACTCCCATTCGCGTAATTCTCAATTATCGTTAAGGGAAAAATGGCAAAAGGAAACAACGAAGCGGCGCTTCAATTATTGTCCCAGGTAGAAAAATTGGCACGGGAAGGCAATACACAAAAGGAAATTGCCAAGACATTGGGTTTCAAAACGACCTTTACCCTCAACAATCGGCTCGTCAAGGCATCTCAAACCACCGGCAAGCCAGTACCTCCCTATAAACCTGAAGGGTTGGGCAAAAAAGGCCGCAAGCGGATCGAAAAAGTTGAAGTCAAGCGTCGCGGGAAGGGCAGTTCATTTGGCGTAAACGTCCCCCAAGAGCCCCTCATGCGGGCAGGGATGAAGCCTGGGGATTTCCTGAAGGTAGCGGTGCGGGGCAAGACCGTATCGCTGGTGAAGATGTAGAAACATTCCGGTGTTGCGTATTGCTGCGCCCGGCAATATTTTCCGGGCGCACTATCCATTTTCCCGCATCGATCTCTCGGTGATGCGAGGAAAAGTTGCTGCTGTACGGAACCGGCGCCGGTGTAACTTCAATTAGGAAGTCCATTTCCTCGCAGCAAGCACCGAGCCGGCGAATTTCAACTTTACGGATCACCTGCTGTAACGATTACTCGAATGGATTAGGTTTCCTGCGACACACCACCGATGCTGCCACCGGCAGCTGAATCAGCAGGCGTCGTCATCCATCCCCCAATCCCAAAATTAGACGGTAAGCAGTATCTGGTTTTGTCCCGGTTTCATATGCCGCGATCTTTGATACCATACTGATGGTTTCATACGTGGTGGTAGCCATGTCCGGCCCGCAATGTGAGCCCCCGGTAAATTTGTTCCAGCAAAACGATACGCGCGAGTTGATGTGGCATCGTGAGACGGGAGAGAGAAATGGTCACATCGGCGCGTGCATTAACCGCTCGGTCCACGCCGAAAGCCCCGCCGATAACGAATGTGACGCTATTGACAATCACCTGCTGTAACCATTGGGCGAAATATTCGGATGACCACAGCTTTCCCGATTGATCCAGCAATGCCACGGTTTCGCTGCGGGAAAGCCGCTTGAGGATCGCTTCACTTTCTGTGCGCACCCCGTGCTGCTGGTTTCGTCCCGAATGATGGGCAGACTTGACCTCGATGCAGTCGATGGGCTCCAAGGGTCTGATCCGTTTCAGGTAGTAGTCCATTCCCGCTTGCGGAAAGCCCTTATCGGTCTTGCCGACCCAAAGCACACGCAACCGTTTCACGGTTGTCCATTAATTCGATGATTGACTCCGTGCGGCAGCCGGCAATCCGCATGGACCCGGTACGAATCGAAAATTGCACGCGCTGCCACCGGTATATATTCCCAGCGGTGTCGTTCGCGGATTTGGGTGGACGAGATGGAAGTGGTGGAGAGAACGATGCGCTCCACGAGCACTCTTCCTTCCGTGGTGATCAACCGGTCAGGTGGATGGGGTTTTACGCGCCCCCCCCACTCCGGCGGGAGGTAACGAATCCAAGCGGATGGATCCCCCGGCAAGGCATGGCTCCCCGATTGACGATGAATGACGATCAGGTCCGCCCGTTCCAGGATGGCGCTGGCACCGAACCAACCGGGGAACCCCTGAAACGCATCGTGCCCCATGATCAGTTTCAAGCGGGCGGCAGGATACGTTGAGGCCAGCACCAAAAGCGTATCAAGGCTATACGATGGCCCAGGCCGGCGGATTTCCAAATCCAAAACCGAAACGCGGGCCATGCCATCCACCGCCTGCCGTATCATTGCCAGCCGAACCCCTGCGGGCAGGAAGCCAGGATCGTCCTTGAAGGGGGAACGATTCGCCGGAATCACGCACAGGTGGTCGATCATTCCCGATGATAGAATTCCATGGACGAAGTCCAGGTGACCTTGGTGTACAGGGTCGAACGACCCCCCGAAAATTCCATAGATAGGGCGGTGTAGGTTTTGCACCGTTTCTTTGGCAGGAACAAAGGTTTATGATGGTCAGATTGAGCGGTAACGAATCGACATACAAATGATTACCATGAACCGCACCATATTTTTTCTAGATATTGCCATCAACCTCGATCTGGGGGCACTCAAATTCCAGCAAGAGGGCTCCAGCGGCAATCCCGTCTTTTTGGGCATATTCGTCGCTCTGTTGTTGGCGATCGCTGTCGTCTCCGGCTACCTCTACTACACCAGACGCAAACGGTTGCGCAAAAAGGCCCTGCTCCGGGAGCATGCGCGTCTCAGGCTTTTGCTCTCCGAGGCCAACCTCGGTCAAGCCGAAAAGGAACTGCTGGAAACCCTCGTAGAAAGCGAAGACCCCACCGAGGTGGTTCCCCTCCTCTCGATGCGCACGCTATTTGAAACGAAGGTGGGAAATTTCTGCTCCAAACACCCGGACCATCCCGCGGTGAAACGAGTGCCCAAGCTGCGGCAGCGATTGGGATATGGATTTTCCAACCCCCGCAATCCTTTCACAAGTACGCGTATGCTGGCGCCGGGAATGAAAATGCAATGCGTCATCACACATCCCAAACGATCGGTGCGTTATGTAACGACTCTGTTGGGGTTGGGAGAGGAAACCTTTTTCATTCGCCCGCCAACGGCCAAGGGCAAGCCGGTATCATTGTCCGCATTCCCCAGTCTCAACTTCAAGGTCTCCCGCGAAAACGATGCGGAGTACGAGTTCAGTGCCAAGTTGTTGGGTCAGACGGGAGACGGGATCAAGGCTGTGAGGATGGAGCATACGAGCTCGATCCACAAGCTGCTCTATCGCGATGCACCCCGCATCCCGGTTGACCTGCCCCTGCAATTCTTCGTCATCAAGCAGGAGATCGCGGCCGAAAAGAGGCACCGGGTATTTCGCCGGGATGAATCACAATATTCCATGGATGGCCGGACTCGCGATGTGAGTCTGAGCGGATTGAGCATCATCGCCGAGCAGGGCGATCACAAGCCCGTGGAGGGCGACTTGATCGTATTCCGCCTGCCCGAGGCACAGATCAAGGACGATCTGGTGGCCGAAATCATCGACGTCGTCGCCCTTTCACCCAAGTCAACCCAGATCCATCTCCGTCTCAGTGGCCTCAAGGAGTTGAATCGGCTCAAGCTGAGCAAATTTCTCCAGATTCACGAGGAGCGGATGCATGGCGGGACGCAGCGCGCCTCGTCGGCTCAATAACAGCCGGCCAGCCGCAATCTGGGATGGATTGACAGAAAAACCTACGGCGGAGCGGCCAACGGCATGGAGCATCTGAAAAATCTGATCCGCACCATCCCTGATTTCCCCAAGCCGGGGATCATGTTCCGGGACCTGACCACCCTCTTTCTGCACCCCGCCGGATTCAAGGAATCCGTGATCGCCATGGCCCATGAATTTCGCGACGCGAAGGTGGACATGGTGGCCGGCATCGAGTCCCGAGGATTCATCGTCGCCGCGCCCATCGCCCTCGAGCTGGGCGTCGGGTTCGTCCCCATGCGAAAGGCGGGCAAGCTGCCCGGTGAAAAACTGGGGGTCGAGTACACCCTCGAATACGGTACGGATCGCCTGGAGGTCCATTCCAATGCGCTGCGGAAGGGCATGCGTGTGCTGGTAGTGGACGATTTGATCGCCACCGGCGGTACCATGCGGGCGGCGTGCGATCTGGTCGAACAGACCGGGGCCGAGGTGGCCGGAGTGGCCTGCCTGGTGGAACTGACCGACCTGAAGGGCCGGGAATTGCTGCAAGACTATTCCTGCTTCCGTCTCATCGAATTCGCGGGAGAATAGACTTTGGCCATCAATCTGCTGCCCCTCTCCGGGGAAAACCCGTTCCTGATCGATGAGGCGGAGTACGAACGTCTGGTCAACAATACGGAAGGGGGATGGAGCCGCTGCGGCGGCGAGAGGGAATGGCTGGCCAAGCTCCACTATTTGCGGAGGGGGTACGAAGCAGGTAGGTTGGAACAGGGCCAGTTCGAAGAACGGGAAACCCGCCTCGTGCTGGAGTGGCTGCGCCGTCACACGTGAGGCTTGAGTCCTGAGGCTTGAGTCCTGAATCTCAAGTCCCAAGCCTAATCCATGTTCATCCGCGTTCGCCGGCGGATCCAACCCACAGACTGGTCCTAACCCGGAACACCCCGAGGAAACGATGGCGAAGGCCGGCCATGAAGGCAAATCCCTCACCGAGATCGCCGGGCTGTA
Source organism: SAR324 cluster bacterium (assembly GCA_022574555.1). GTDB lineage: Bacteria > SAR324 > SAR324 > SAR324 > JACQKK01 > JACZRV01. The sequence goes on along the minus strand of JACZRV010000009.1, from coordinate 2,169 downwards.
CGGCATCGGCCAGTACGAGACCCACTTCTTCCTCTGCACCGGCCCCGATTGCTGCACGCCGGAGGTGGGCGACGCGGCCTGGATAGCCCTCAAGGCCAAGATCAAGGCGCTCTATCCCCGCATGCGGGAGGCCAAGATCTATCGCACCAAGGTCGGATGCCTGCGCATGTGCCAGGAAGGACCCACGGCGCTCTGCTATCCCCAGGGCAAGTGGTACCGGGGAGTCACCGCCGACAAGATCGACGACCTGATCGACCACATCCACTCCGGCAACCCCCAGCCCCACCCCCAGGAGTTCGCCGTCAATCCTCTTTCGAGATCGAAATAGGGCCGCTCATGCGGCCCGCACCGTCTGCTTCTGCGTGCCCAGCCCGTCGATGGTGAGTTCCATGGTGTCCCCCGCCTTGAGCCAGGTATAATCGTTGTCGCCGATGGCCACGCCGCTGGGGGTGCCCGTGGTCACCACGTCGCCGGGTTCCAGGGTGAAGAACTGGCTCAAGTACCAGACCAGGTAGGGCACGGCGAAGATCATGTCGCCCGTGCTGCTGTCCTGCCGGGATTCACCGTTGACCGAAAGCCGCAGGGCCAGGTTGCCCGGATCGGTCTCCCCGATGGGCACCAGGTAGGGTCCCAGGGGGCCGAAGGTGTCGCAGCTCTTGCCCTTGACCCACTGACCGCCTCTTTCCAGTTGGAAGACCCGCTCGCTGACGTCGTTGCAGATGGTCAGCCCGGCGATGTGAGCCAGGGACTCCGCCTCGGAGGCCAGGTAGCGCGCCCGGCGCCCCATCACGAAGGCCAGTTCGACCTCGTAGTCCAGTTGCGTGGAGGCACGGGGCACGATCACGTCATCGTTGGGGCCGACGATGCACGAGGTCAGCTTGGTGAATACCGCCGGTTCCTCGGGCATGGGCCGCCCGACCTCCTCCACGTGCTTGCGGTAGTTCTGGCCGATGGCGATGAACTTGTGGGGACGCGCCACGGGTGGGCCGAACCGCTCGCCGGCGCCGACCGTCGGGCAATCCCCCCTATCGGCGGCGATTCCGGCGACCCGCTCCATACCCCCCGCCGCGAAGAATTCCGGCGTGTAATCGCCGATGTGGCCCGACACGTCCAGCCGGGTGCCGTCATCCAGTTCGATGCCGGGTTTTTCGCCTCCAGGGGCACCAAAACGAAACAATTTCATGAGGACTCCATATGTTACAAGCTGAGTGAATGTTAGCCTACGGCAGCACGCATCACGCCACATCGGAAGTGCGGGACGACGGCATCGTCGACCCCTGGATACCCGGAACACCCCGGCGTCATATGCGCCCTCAACGCCCTGTCGCCGAGCCTGGCCAGGGATTCTTCCGGTTCTAACCGGGTTATCAGAAACCGACCAGATGCTCAGGCAGGTGGAAGATCATTGGAAGGCCACCCGTTCCATGTTCCCGCTGGTGATGGCTGCCTTGTAGACACACTCGATCAGCCTGGGATTCTTGCCCGCGGCCAGGTTTGGGTTTCGCTCGCGCTGTGGGAAAACCCGTTCCACCTCCGACAGCAGGGGCTCGTCCAAGGGCACCAGTACGCCCGTGGTCATGTGGAACTCGTCGGGTTTGAACAACCTTGTGGCAACGGCTGTCCCTTCCTCGGCAGTCTCTTCCAGCGATTCGTCCATCAACCACAGGTCTTCGTCAAGCAGGATGTCTCGCGCGATCAATCCGGCGTCCGGATGGCGTTCCATGACGACGAGGAACGCGAACCGCGCATCGCACATCGCATCGAGCACGGCCTGTTCCTCCGAGTTTTCCTGCAGCCCGGCCGTCCGCCGGTACCGCTCGATGGCCGGAGATTCAACCAAGCGCCGCGAGAACACCGCCAGGTCGAACACCAGGTGCATTTCCTCCTCGCTTTGGGCGACGAAGAGCTTCTTCCCTGCGACCAGTTCAAGGCGTCTGCCCCATTCGAAGAGACGCCTTTTCCCGTGACGCTCCAAAGCCTCGGACGAGTGATGATTGCTGATCTTCCGGAAGCGGCGGTCCTTCCCGAGCACCGCCTGGCGTGCTGCCTTCCTTGGCGCCATGGTTGTCTGCTCCATGCAGGGGGGCCAAGGAGCTACCGCGTCGTGCCGTCCCTGGCCCGTTTTCGCGAGAGTTGCGGTGCACACTCCTGGTACATCGGCACGGTACG
>JACZRV010000089.1 GCA_022574555.1 SAR324 cluster bacterium | reverse complement strand
TAAATTACCCTTATCTATTTCTCCACTGGTTACGTAGGCGAAGTTTCCGTCCGGCGTGATGGCGACGGCCTCCGGACTACCCCCCGGTGGTGTACCACCGCCCGGTATGGTGTCCGTGACGGTGTTGATCGACGTATCGATCACCGAAACAGTATTTGAATTGGAATTGACTACGTAGGCGAAGTTTCCGTCCGGCGTAATGGCGACGTCGTTTGCAGCATCACCGACCAGAACGGTGGCGGTGACAGTGTTGGTCGACGTATCGATCACCGAGACACTATTAGAATGCCAATTAGCTACATAGGCGAAGTCCCCGATCGGCGTGATGGCGACTGAGATCGGCCCGTTACCGACCGGAACGGTGGCTGTGACGGTGTTGGTCGACGTATCGATCACCGAAACAGTATTCGAACCATCATTGGTTACGTAGGCGAAGTTTCCGTCCGGCGTGATGGCGACGCCCCGCGGCCCGTCACCGACCGGAACGGTGGCTGTGACGGTGTTGGTCGACGTATCGATCACCGAAACAGTATTCGAAATTTCATTGGCTACGTAAGCGAAGGGGACACCCAGATCGACGATGGCGACGGAAACCCCCGTGGCCATCTCGCCGTCGGCGTTGGCGGTGAACACCAGCAAGTGGGTGGCCCCCGCGGGCAGCGCCGTGTTGGCCGCGAAGGCGGCGAAGGAGGTTCCCCCGCCCACCAACACCGTGTCGATGACCGTGTCGTTTCCGGCGAGCTTGGTGGTGGCGTCCTGCCCCCAATAGAGGCGGTACTCGGTCACGTCGCTCTCGTCGGTGGCGGGCGTGAAGGTCGGGGCGCCCTGGATCTGGCCCCCGTCCGGATCGAGGTCGGTGAAGGCGACGCTGACCGCCGCGTTGACGGGAACACCGCCGTCCGTCGTGCCCCCTCCATCCGTTGTACCCCCGCCGTCTGTGGTTCCTCCGTCTCCCGTGGTTCCGCCGCCGCCGTCCGTTACGCCCGCGGTATCGGGTGCATCGCCGATATCCTCGTCGACGACGCAGCCGCCGAGCCCGCCCAGCAGGGCCAGGAGGGCGAGACCTGCGATAATGAGAGAAATCGGGCGCATGATCGATCTCCACGGACGATATTTGAACGCGAAATCGAGGGGGCACTGACCGTAATGCAATGGCCGGAGCCGCCAAATTAACAGATTTGCGCTCGGAGCGCATGTCCCAAATGGTCTTTGCGGATCGTTTTTCTCGGACGCCTATTGGGGACCTGATACCGCGAAGCGGCGGGGGCGGAACCCGGCCCTACCGTATGGAGCGTCGTGGCCGATGTGTGGGATAAAGGCGGCCGGGACGAAACCCGGCCCTACCGGAATTGTCGTGACCGGCGTACGGGGTGGCGCTGCCGCTACTTGCGCAGTTGGGCCAGGGTGGTGGCGTGGGAGATGTACTCGGGGTCGGTGGTCACTTCGATCAGGACGGGGCGGCCGGTGGCGGCTTCTTTCAGGGCATCCTCCAGGGCCGGGCGAAAGGCTTGGGGCTCCGCGGCCCTGAGGCCCAGGGCGCCGTAGGATTCGGCCAGGGCGGCAAAATCGGGGTTGCGCAGATCGGTGCCCACGACACGGCCGGGAAATGCGCGCTCCTGGTGCATGCGAATGGTGCCCCACATGGCGTTGTTGTAGACGATCTGGATGATCCCAACCTCGAACTGCACCGCCGTGGCCAGCTCCTGCCCGGTCATCATGAATCCGCCGTCGCCGCAATTGCCCACCACGACACGATGGGGGTGGGCCAGTTTGGCCGCGATGGCCGAGGGCAATCCGTAGCCCATGGCCCCCACGGTGGGGCCCAGGAAGGAATCCGCGGCGTCGTAACGGCGGTAGCGGTGCACCCAGCCGGAAAAGTTGCCTGCGTCCACCGTGAGAATCGCATCGGTGGGCAGCGCGTCATTGAGATCGCGCATGACCCTTTCCATGGGCACACCGGCGGCGGGGCGGTCGTGGGGGATAATATAGGCCTCGAAGGTCTTCCGATGCCCGGCGATCCAGGCGCTCCTCGCGGCATCGGCATCCGGGGCCGGGTGCTCCAAGGCCATTTCCAAGGCGGCGCGGGCGTCCGACGCCAGGGCCAATTCGGCGGGGAAGACCTTGCCCAGCACCGCCTGCTCCACGTCGATATGGATCAGGGGCTGCCCAGGGTGGGGGATCGTGTATTCGGCGGTGGTGATCTCGGAGAGCCGCGTCCCCAGAGCGACCACCAGGTCCGCCTCGCGTGCCACCTCCTGGGCGGGCGAATGGCCCAGGCCCAGGTTGCCCAGGTAATGGGGATGGTCGTTGGGAAAGGCATCCATGCGGCGGAACGCGGTCAGCACCGGCACCCGGAAGCGTTCCGAAAAAGCGATCAGCGCCTCCCGCGCGCCGGCATACTGGGTACCCCCGCCGACGATCAGCACGGGCCGGGCGGCACGGCCGACCCGCTCCACCCACTGCGCCACCGCCGCCGGGTCGGGATGGGGCGGCCGCAGATCCTGGCGCGGCGGAAAGGATAATTCCGAGCCCTCGGGAAGCACAGCCTCGGTCAGCACGTCCTCAGGCAAAGCCACCACCACCGGACCCGGCCGTCCGCCGCGGGCCACCTGAAATGCGCGGGCCACGGTGGCCGGAATTTCGGCGGCGTCGTGGATCTCCGTGACCCATTTGGCCATGCCCCCGAAGAATTGCCGGTAGTCGACCTCCTGGAAAGCCTCCCGGCCCAGATGACGCCGGGGTACCTGTCCCACGAAAAGCACGAAGGGCGTGGAGTCCTGGGCGGCGGTGTGGACGCCGATGCTGGCGTTGGTGGCGCCGGGTCCGCGGGTGACGAACACCACGCCCACCCGCCGGGTCGCCTTACCATAAGCCTCGGCCATGAAGGCGGCGCCGCCCTCCTGGCGGTTGGTGATCAGGGTGATCCCCGCCACGTCGTAAAAGGCATCCAGGGCCGCCAGGTAGCTTTCGCCCGGCACGCAGAAGACATGCCCCACTCCCTCGCGCCGGATACCCTCCACCAGGGCCTTTCCGCCGTTCATCCGCGCCTCTGCGCCCATCGACAGTTCCTATCGTATGCGAGTATCATAACAGCCCCGGATAATGGCCGCCGTCGACGAGGGTGCTGGTGCCGGTGATGAACGAGGCCCGCTGCGAGGCGAGAAAGGCCACCAATGCGGCCAGCTCGGGCGGCTGGCCCATGCGCCCCATGGGGATGGCCTTGGTCATGTTGGCGTACGCCTCTTGCAAGGGGATGCTCGCCTCAGCGGCCTGTTTTTCGCCGATCTGCACCACCCGGTCAGTCATGATGATCCCCGGCTGCACGGCGTTGAGCGTAATGCCCGTGGGAGCCAGTTCGGTGGCCGTGGTCTTCATGAACGCCGTGACTCCGGAGCGAAAGACGTTGGAGAGCAGCAGGCCGCCGAAGGGCATCTTCACCGAGATGGACGTGATGATCACGATGCGGCCCCAGCCCTGCTCCTTCATCGCCGGCACGACCCCGTGGATCATCCGCACCGCGCTCATCAGGGTCAGCTCGTAGCCCACGGAGAAGCTTTCCAGGGGGGTGGTGGCAAAATTGCCGGGTGGCGGTCCGCCTGCGTTGACCACCAGGATATCGGGGTCGCCCACCTCCGAGCGCACGCTCGCCATCAGCCGGTCGATCTCCTCTCCCTTGGAAACGTCGGCCACGAAGGCGTGAACCTCGTTGCCGGTGTCCGCCGCGATTTCAGCGGCCGTCCGCTCGACTTCCGCCTGTGTGCGGGCGCAGATGGCCACCCGGCACCCCTCCCGGGAGAAATCCTGCGCGCAGGCCCGTCCCAGGCCCTTGGAGCCCGCCGTGACCAGGGCCACTTTGCCTTCGATGCCAAGATCCATATCGTTGTCCTTATGCAATGTGTCGTATCGAAGCACTGTGCCGAATTAAAGGCCTATGCCGTCTCTAATTCCCGCGGCTGCCGATACGTGCCGCTTACGTTTCACCCATGACGCCTATAACGAATGGGCGAACAATCTCAAGCGCCATCTTACGGGCCGCGTCCGTCGTGGCCGGCGTCCGGGCCTTTCGTCACCGGGTAGCCGTTGTCGCGCAACCGGTCTAGCAGGTAGGCCCGGGCCTCCCGATCGCTCATCGCCGCCGGGCCGGCGCAAGGGGCGGTATGATCGTCCACCCGCGAAGCGGTGAACTCCTGCCCGGGAACGGTGACCCGGTAAAACCGGTCGCACACGATCAGGGTCACCGCCTTCAGGTTGAAGAACGGGGGGATCAGCTCCTCCGGTCCGCCCTTATAGAGCCGGCCATCGCGAATGGTCTTCTTACGCTCGTCCTTGTGTTGGATGCCGACGATGGGACGGGCGGTTCCGGTCTCGCCGGAGATGAGCGATCGGCCCCTCATCCAGAGAGGCCTGCCGATCCCCAGGTAGTCCAGAATGGTGGGCGCGATATCGATGGTTTGCGCATTGGCGGTGATCCGTCCCGCGGGCGTTCCCCCTGGAAACCGGATGATCAGCGGCAGGCGTTCGTTGGACCGGCGGAATATGCCGTGGTCCGAGCTGAAGATCACCAGCGTGCGGTCGTGCTGGCCCGTTTGCCGCAGGTGTTCGACGATCCTGCGAAAATGCCCGTCCAGTTCCAGGACGGCATCGTCGTAAAAATCCCGCATCCAGGGGCGCTCCTGTTCCTTCCCGGCAGAGTAGACGCGCCGGGCCGGGGAGTATATCTTCCCGTGCGTGCCCAGCAGATGAATCTGGGCAAAAAAGGGTTTGCGGGCTTCATCGATGACCCGCAACAATCCGTCCACACGCTCCCGATCCCCACCGCAGCACTTCACAGTCACCAACGCATGGGGATCCGCAGCCGGCTTGATTTGCAGGATGTGCTGCAGGCGCACCACGATGCGGTCGCTTACCGTTTCCAGAAACAGGAGCGACAGGTTGAATTTTCGCAGCAGGTGACCGGCGACCGGGTGCTGCAGAAGGCCCTGCGGACGACCGGACCGGAAATTCGCCCGGTCGAACGCATCGCGCATGTTGAAGTCCACCGCATCGGCGTAACGTCTGAGACTGATCTGATGGGTCTCGTAACCCAGATCGCGCAGCATTCCGGGCAAGTGTTCATAGACGTCCCTTCCCATCAGAATGTCCGGGTACTTGATGACGCGGGTCTCGATAGGGAGCTTGCCCGTGAGGATGGAGACCGTATGCCCGCTGGTGGACGACGAGTTGGAAAAATAGTTCTCGAAGACCAGCGCCTCCTCCATGAACCGCTTCAGAAAGGGAGTCGTTTCGCGCTCGTAACCATAGGCCGACGTGCGGCGGGCCTCGATCGCATCCCCGTGCACCAGCAGGATGTTGGGGCGCGTCACCCCGCTGCCCGCGACGGGCGCCGGCCAATAAATGGGCTCGGTGACGATCTGTGTGGCCGCGACCCCTGCCGATACCATCATCACACCGGCTACGGCCCCCGCCCAATATTTCCGGATCCCCGGTGGGCGCGGCGTATTCAGGAAACGGCCCAGCCGGCGGTAAACCCACACGGCGATCACCGCCAAAATCGCCAGGTAGGCCAGGCTCCAAAGACCCGGCGTCTTGATGATGCCGACCCGGAACACGGTGTAAGTGAAATTGTCGAGCAGCAGCAGCAGGGACAGGGACAATATCGCGGCCGGTATCGTCAGCGCCACGGCGAACACGGCCCTATCCAATCTGAAATGGCCCCACCTGCATCTACCCCACTTAAACCAGTGCAGGTTAAACCAGTGCAGGGCGGCATCGGCCAACAAAAACGGGAGCAGCAGAATCGAACAGGCCGCCACCGGGGCCAGCAGGGACGAGAACAGTATCCCGAGACTCTGCGCCAAGTCCAAAGACCTGAAAAAGGAGGGCTTGGTGACGAGAAACAGCCATTCGCTGAAGAGCGCGAAGATGCAGGCCCCGTAAAGGGCAAAGGTCAATGCCCCCCATCGTCGCAAACGGGAAGGATCCATCTCGTCATCGTGATGTCGGGCCGGCGAAAAAATTCATCGGTGCCGCGGGAACGGCGCCTCGCTCGCGGCCGGCAATGGACAATACGGGATTCAGAACTTGTCCGGGAGAAACGCTTCCACCGTATCGCGGTATTCCTGAGGATCGGGCGCGATGCAGGCGATGACGGGCGTGGTTATTCCCGCCGCGACGAAGGCCCGGATCTCCTCCCGGCACTTGTCGGCGTCGCCGATCACGGCGATCTGCTCCACCAGTTCGTCGTCCAGCGCGCCCTCCGTTTTATCGCGGTCCTTTTCCCGCCAGCCCTCGGTGAGCGTTTGCGCCTTATCCGGATATCCGAACCAGGCCAGGAATTTGTTGTAAACCGGCGTGGCATAATAAGGGGCAAACCGCTTGCGTACCAGGGCCCGCGCGGCAGCCGGATCGCCGGTCACCCATACCTGATGGCGGCAGACGATCTCCAGGTCTTCCATCTTTTTCCCCGCCCTTTGGGCGCCGATGGCGATGTGCTCCATCATCTTGGGCAAAGCACTCAACGGGAACAGGTTGAGCACGACGCCGTCACCGAACTCGCCCGCCATTTCCAGCATGCGGGGCAGCAACGCCGCCAGGTAAATCGGCACGGGCGCCTGCAACGGCGGCGCCAGGCGGTAACCCTTGCTGCGCAGGGTGCGGCCCGTGAAGCTGACCTTCTCCCCGTTCAGCATTCCGCGCAGCACCTGAGTCGTCTCTTTCACCCTGGAAAGGGGCTTCTCGAAGGGGATGCCGTGCCACCCATCGATCATCAGATGGCTGGATGAGCCCAGCCCCAGGATGAACCGGCCCGGAGCGAGCTGGGAGATGGTGGTGGTGATGGATGCCAGGCCCGCGGGCGTGCGGGGATAAACCGGAACCACCGCCGTGCCGATCCGCACACGCTCGGTGTGCGTCGCGAGCACCGCCGAAACCGTTAATGCGTCCAGGTCGCCCGAATCGGCTATCCAGAGCCCCTCGTAACCATTATCCTCGCCCCATTTTGCCATCTCCACGGTCTTGTGAAGATCCTGAAATACCGGAAGCGAAAGACCCATTCGGGTGGGCAGGCTCATCCAAAAATTCTCCTGATCAGCAATGATTTCCGCAAGACAAACGACCCCCACCCATCCGCCGTATCTCGATGGATGTCAATAGAAGGTGACCGGTAATGGTAAGATTGACCATTAGGTGTACATATGTAATCTTTTTAATATCCCTGCGTCAATGGCATGAGCGAGGTGCGCCCGCCCGAACGAGAATTTCCAACTGGCCGTCCAATTTTTTTTGGGGCCAAATCTAACAGGACCACTGCACCTGAGCCATGTAACTTTGTCTCGTTATTATTCAATAATTAATATATACGCAATATCAATGACTTGTGCTGCTGTGAAGATTCCAAAGGGTATTGCTATCGCGACCACATTATAGCAAAATGGCAAATAAGTAAAATGTCAGACGTGACATTATGGCTATCTATAGAATTTCGAGGAAAATCCAGAGGAGCGCATGGATCCCGAAATATTCAAAAACTCGCCAACAGGCTCTTTGGCGATCACCGAACACTCGCAATTTGCCTTCGTCCCTGACGAACTTCCACCCAGGGGCATTCAAAACGATGCGATAATCAACCGATTGTCCGATGCGAACATCCAGTTGGGGGAATTGAAAGGGGCCGGCAGAAATTTCCCAAATCCATATCTGCTGATCAGACCGCTGCAGCGGCGGGAAGCCGTGGCCTCCTCGAACATCGAGGGCACACACACGACCTTGTCCGACCTTTTTTTGCTCGAGGCCGGAGCAAGCGAGGCAAAAAGACCGCCCGATACACGAGAGGTGATGAACTACGTCTCTGCTCTGGAATACGGAATCAAGGCCCTCGTCGACTTACCCATCAGCACAAGGATGATAACCGAAATGCATCGCATTCTCCTGAGCGGCCTTCCAAAAACGAGGGGTGGGAGTATTGTACCGGGTGAATATAAGCGAAATCAAAATTTTATTGGCGGTACGACTCTTTCTACAGCGCGATTTATTCCTGCTCCTCCACAAGAAATGTCGAGATTGATGGGAAATTTTGAAAACTTCATAAACTCGGATTTAGCGTTACGAATGCCGGCGTTGCTTTTGGCTGCAATTACACACTACCAATTTGAAACGATCCACCCGTTTCCAGATGGAAATGGGAGGGTCGGCCGACTACTGGTTCCAATCATACTAAAACATCGCGGCGCGTTGGATGAACCATTATTGTATATCAGCCCATATATAGAAGAGCGAAAAGACGATTATATAGCTGGTCTTTATAACGTCAGCAAGACCGGTGACTGGAACGGTTGGATTGATTTTTTCCTTCAGATAATTGAAAAAACCTGCCGGAATACGATCCGAACAATCCAAAAATTGCATGACCTGAACATCGAATATCTGGGAAAAGTTCAAAAAGCGCGAAGGTCTGCGCTATTGGGAAAATTAATCGACTGGTGTTTTGAAGTTCCATACATTACCATCCGAGGCGTAGAAAAATACTTGGATATTTCGTACCTATCCGCTCGAAATCATATCAAAACATTAGAAGCTGCTGGAATACTTTCTGAGTATCCATATTCAAAGAAACCCAAAATATTTGTAGCATGGGAAATTTATGAAATCTTAGAGACCATGTAGTGTCAGGTAGTCTGTTGGTCTAATGATTGACGATTTACGTTAGGTCCGATTCCCCTTTACCGAGATAGCCGCCCAATTGGCGTCTTCGATCTGAATTGCCACAGGCAATCCCCCCTCACAACTCGTCCCAGGCGAAGGGGAGCACCTGGGCGATGTGGGTGGCGCCGGTGAGAACCATGACCAGACGGTCGACCCCCAGGGCCATACCGGCGGCGGGGGGCAGGCCCTGGGCCAATGAATCCAGAAAGCGCTCGTCCAGGGGCACGGCGGGTAAGGCTCGTGCGGCGCGGTTGGCCAGATCCTTTTCGAAGCGGCGCCGCTGCTCGGCGGCGTCGGTCAGTTCGGCGAAGCCGTTGGCCAGTTCGATCCCGCCCAAGAGCAGTTCCATGCGCTCGGCGACGGTTGGATCGCCGGGTTTGAGCCGGGCCAGGCTGGCCAAGGGAGCGGGCCAATCCACGACCAGCAGCGGCCGATCCCGGCCCAACTCGTGCTCGAAGCGGCTCCACAGTAAAAAGAATGCCGCCTCGAAATCTTCGGGCAGCCCTTCGGTGTCCGCCACGCCTGCGTCGATGGCCGCCCGGCGCAGCTCCGCGGCCCGGGTCGCGCCGGCGATGTTCATGCCCAGGTGCTCTCGAAAGAGTTGGGCCACGCTGTGCCGGTGAAACGGCGCTGCGATATCGACCCTGGCGGGCTCGGCGTCTGGATTCGCATAGGGATCGGCCGTCACACCGAGCCGGCCTTTCTCGTCCTGAACGGTAGCCAGTGGCAGCAGCCGTTGCAGTATCGCTTCCAGGTCCTGGGCCAACGCACCCAGCCCGCACCCGGCGCGATACCATTCCAGCAGGGTGAATTCCGGATTGTGCAGCCGCCCGGCTTCTCGTCCGCGGAATACCGGGCCGATGCGGTAGATCCTTTCGAATCCGCCCACGAGCATGCGTTTGAGCTGAAATTCGGGCGAGGTGATCAGGAATCGGTCGCCCGCGGTGAAGGGAGAAAACTGCGCCTCCGGGCTCGGCGCGGGCACCAGTATAGGCGTTTCCACCTCGATAAACCCCTCCTCGTCGAAGTAGGCGCGCAGTTCCCGAACGATGCGATGACGCAGGCGCAAGCGTTCCATTCGTGTCGAGCCGCCGTATTCCTTGCGCCAGCGCAGGGCGTCGCCGCCATCGCGCCAGGCACGTGGTGCCGCTCCTCCAATCCGCTCCAGGGTGCCGATGCGATCCGGTGCGGACAGGGTGAACCCTACGATGTCTCCGATGGATACGCCGTCGATCTTAAGCGGATCAGCGGCGAGCAGGAAGAACTGCTCTTCGCGATACAAGCCGATGGTGGCCGTGTCCTGCCCTTGGACGATGGAAACCACGCGGCCGATGGCCGGAGCTTCGGTGAACGATTTGTGGCTGACTGGGGCGGGTCTATTGGGGGAGTGGGACGCCATGACGGATTGGCGGCACTGATGCAACGCCGTGCCGGGGACGTGGGGTTATAGGGGCGCGGCCCTCAGGACTTGACCCGTTCGGTATAATCGCCGGTGCGCGTGTCGATGCGCAAGATTTCTCCGCGCTCGATAAATAGAGGTACGTTGATCACGGTGCCGGTCTCCAATGTGGCAGGCTTTTTGCCGCCGGACGCCGTATCGCCTCGTACCCCGGGCTCGGTATCGATGACCTCCAGTTCCACGAAATTGGGCAGGGCGATGCTCACGGGGCGATCCTCGAACAGCAGCACCATCACGACCAGATTATCCTTCAGAAATCGGGCGTCCTGATCCACCACTTCCGGTGAAATGGTAATCTGGTCGTAGGAAGACTGGTCCATGAAGAAAAAACCTGAATCGTCCCTGTAGAGGAATTGCATCTCGCGTTCCTCCATCGAGGCTTCCTGGAGCTTTTCCCCCGACTTGTAGGTCTTGTCGAGCACAGCCCCCGTGACCAGGTTTTTGATCCGAGTGCGGGTGAAGGCATTGCCCTTGCCGGGTTTGACGAACTGAAACTCCACCACGATATATGGCTCTCCATCTATACGGATTTTGAGCCCCTTGCGGATGTCGGATGTCTCATACAAATTGCGGTTCCTTTTGAATCAGCTCACCGGCATAGCGTGACCGAGATCATTCGCGGAGGTGATTTTTCCACTAAGTTTCCCACTAAGAAGGATGACCCAGGGTTTGTCAAGCGCGCCCGCGGCTGTCGCGTCACGGGCTCCCTATTGGGCCACCACGGCACATTTGGAACGGATATCGCCTTGCGTTTGATTCGTCCGGCCGGCCGGGCCACCACCGCGATGGGCCTGATTTCCTGAGTAGACCGGCTCCCGCTGCGGCGGCGGCAGGACCTGGCACCGCCATCGTAAGGAATCGTTGGACTTTAAGGAATTATTTGTGATTTTATCTATCCGTCAACCTTTTGCCCATTTGCAGCGTTAAATGTAAAAAGCTATAGGAATAGCGAAACGATGGACTTCCCGTGCCGAATCCGGTGATTCGGGCTGTCTGCCCATCGAATCGGCGGGAAGCGCTTTGATCATCGATGGTCGATCATACGCTTGGGGTGGATGAATTGATGAGCGCCCCGCAAGCCGGTGCGGAACCCGTTGAGAAACGGCCGCCGGCCCCATCACAGGACCAGGCGGACCAGCTATTGACCGAGCTGGGATTTTAGGTCATCAAGGGGATGCAACACCTAAGGAGTACCCATTATGCCAGCTGATTTGTCTATGAAGATCCTGGTTGTCGACGATTTCGCGACCATGCGCAGGATTATCTCCAATGTGCTTCGCCAACTGGGCTTCGAGGACATCGTCGAGGCCGAAGATGGGGCCAAGGCGCTCAAAGTCCTGGATTCGGAAAAAATAGATTTCGTGATCACCGATTGGAATATGCCGGAAATGTCGGGTATGGATCTGCTCAAGGCGATCCGCACCAAGTCCGACAAGGATGAAATGCCGGTAATGATGGTGACGGCGGAGGCGCTGCAAGAGAATATCCTGGCCGCAGCCCAGGCGGGGGTGAATAATTATATCGTCAAGCCCTTTGACGCGGCGACCCTTTCCGATAAAATCAACAAAATATTTCCTTAGCGCCTGCGGTTGCCACCGGGCCTGAAATCTTGCTGGGATCGGCCAAGAGCAGTTCCAAGATGACCCCGATCCAACCTTCCCGCCCATATCGGGGAGTAGAGATTGCCCCTCTAATTCGATGGGCCATGTACATTTCGATGGGCCATGTAATTGAGGGAACCGCGCCGGAACCCGTTGACGATGGGTGCATGGTGACGGGTGGATTCAACGCATGATATGATAATAGGATACGGGAAAGACCACCGATTCCGTGCGGCAGCCGCAGGCAAACCAGCTCTGGTGCACGCTGCGGAAGTTCCACGGGGGCGAAACCGTTGTGATTGCGGGTACATTTCGCGAGGGATGGTATCGTGTATAGTCACAGCTTGGGAGGACATGCGATCGGCTCGGCCGTGAGACATCCGCCAGACGCTCTGCGCCGATTGGATTGAGGGATATATCCGGTCAACGAACGGGGATTGACGATCATGCCGCGAACCCACCTGCAACCACGCACTCGATCTGGCCGTCTGACCGATCTGGGAAACCTTTCGATCATCTTCCTGGCGTTATTCCTTCTCGCCGCGACCTCTGCCCTGGGCCAGAGCCCATTCGGGGACGACGAGGAAATTCCCGATGTGGTCGTCACGTTTGAAAGCCGGATCGAGCCGGCTGTCGCCCGCCCGGGCGAGCACGCGCGCTTGATCGTAACAGCCACGGTGCATGACGGCTGGTACATCTATTCCCTACAGCCGCCAGAGGACGAATTTGCGCCCCCGCCAACCAAATTCACCGTCTCGCCCAACGGACTCGTGGTGTTGGGCATTCCTTACGAAGTCAATCCCATAGTAAAACGGGACCAGGTTTTCGATATGACCCTGGCGTTTCACAAGAAGGCCGCCCGGTTCTATCAGAACTTGCAGGTGCCCGAGCAGCACGAGATCGGAGAGACCACGATAGAAGGGGCGGTGCGCTATCAGACCTGCAACGACCGCATCTGCTTACCGGCGAAAACGGACGTCATCGTGGCGGTACTCAACGTGGAGGATGGACCGGTTCGCCCGCCGTTCGCCTTCATGCAGCGGACGGTCGATTATCTCGACGGCGGAACCTTCCGCCTCAACGCCGATTCGCTCGAGGAGGCCATGTCACAGGGCCTGGGGGCATTCCTCTTGCTGGCGGTGGTTTTCGGATTGCTCGCCTTGCTCACGCCGTGTGTTTTTCCGATGATCCCCATCACCGTGTCGTTCTTCACCGCGGTGGCGAACGAGCGCGGCGGGGGCACGTTGCGGTTGGCGCTGCTTTTCGCCGTGGGCATCGTCGTGACCTACACGGGGCTGGGGTTGGCGCTCACGTTTTTCTTCGGGGCGGCGGGCACCAGCCAATTCGCCACCAACCCCTGGGTCAACCTGGTGGTAGCGGGCTTTTTCATCGTTTTTGCCTTGAGCCTGATGGGGGTCTTCCAAATCGCCCTGCCGGCTGGGCTGGTGAACCGCATCGATCAAAAAGCGCGAGGGATCAAGGGACCGGCAGGGGTGATCATCATGGGTCTGGCGTTTACGGCCACGTCGTTTACCTGCACCGTACAGTTCGTGGGCACCCTGCTCATCGCCGCGTTTGGGGGAGAGATCTTTTGGCCTGTGCTGGGGATGATCGTCTTTTCCACCGTCTTCGCCCTGCCCTTTTTCCTGCTGGCGCTTTTCCCCCAATACGTGATGGCGATCCGCGGCAAAAGCGGCGCCTGGCTGACCCAGGTCAAGGTCGTGCTGGGCATTCTGGAATTGCTGGCGGCGTTGAAGTTCGTCAGCAACGCCGATCTTTACTGGCAATGGGGTTTCTTCGACCGCAGCCTGCTGCTCTACGCTGCCGCCGCGCTGGCCGGGCTCTCGGCGTTGGTGATCCTGGGCATCATCCCCTGGCCGGGCGTGGGGGAACGAAGAATGAGCCTGCCCCGTCTGGCTTGGGGTGGCGCGATGGTGTTGGGGGCCGTTTATTTCTTCGCTGGGGTGCAGGGCGCCGAACTGGACGCCTACACCGAGGCCTATCTCCCGCCGCCGCTGGAACATGACCGCGCCGCGCGCGGCAGTGGGGACGGGGAGTTTCTGGAGGTTTCGTCGCTGCACGATCTTCCTTGGCATCCGACCCTGGAACCGGCGCTGGCTCAGGCTGCGGCCACCGGCCGGCCCGTTTTCGTCGATTTCACGGGCTACACCTGCATCAATTGCCGCTGGATGGAGAAGAAGGTCTTCGCGGAAAAGAATGTGTTTCAAGCCTTCCGGGAACGGTTCGTCCTGGCCCAGCTTTATACCGACGGCGGCGAGTTCAGTGAACAAAACCAGCAGCTGCAGATCGAGCGATTTCGCACCCTGGCCCTTCCCTATTACGTGATCCTGTCCCCCGACAACGCCGTGCTGGCGAAACATGCCGGCATCATGCCCAGCCCAACCGATTTTCTGGCCTGGCTCGCCCAGGGAGAGCGCCAGCTCATCACCGCGGCCCGGGTCGACGAGTAGCCGGTACCGTAAACCGTGAGCGGGGTTTGATCGATTGTAATACAGTGTCTTTAATACATGTCGTTGCCACACATTTGAAGAGAGGCCGGTGAATATTCACCCTTGGCGGCATTACCTCGCCAGAAACCTGACGAACGGCCTATTCGGCCTATTCCTCTGCGTGAACCTGGGGGCGCTGGGAGGCAGCGCCGCGGCGGATAAGGCAACGGGCGGTGGCGTGCTCTTGGAGGCGGAGCGGGAAGACGATGCTTACACCAACCGGCTGATCCACTCGCGCAATCCTTATCTACTGCTCCATGCGCATAATCCCGTGGATTGGTATCCCTGGGGACCGGAAGCGATCACGAAGGCGAAGCAGGAGAATAAGCCTATCTTTCTATCGGTTGGTTACAGCACCTGTTACTGGTGCCAAGTAGCCGAAAAGACCATCTACTCCGACCCGAATATTGCCAAACTGATGAACCAATGGTTCGTCAATATCAAAGTCGATCGTGAGCAGCGGCCGGACGTGGACCAGATCTACATGTCGGCGACGCATTATTTCACGGGCGGTGGGGGATGGCCCAATAATGTATTCCTCACCCCCGAGCTCAAGCCGTTTTTCGCCGGCAGTTACTTTCCACCCGCGGACGACTCTTCGGGCCGCCCAGGCTTTCCGACCATATTGACGGTCCTGCATCAAAAGTGGACCGAAGAGCCTGATCTTGTGCTTGGCGTTGCCGACGAAGCCTATGCCGCCATGCAACGGGCTCAGAAGAATTTCGCGGGTGGAGAGGAAGCACCGGTGCGGCCGGCGTCGTGGCTGGCGCGGGCCAGGGTAATGCTGCTGCCGAAATTTGATACGGAGTACGGAGGCATTCTTTCTCGGGGTCAAACAAAATTTATCCAAGAGCCCATCATTGATTTGCTTCTGGCGGACTACAGGTTACATCACAGTGCGCTGGTTCTCGGCGAACTCACCAGAACCCTCGACGCCATTGCCTATGGCGGAGTATGGGATCATCTGGGCCATGGGTTCTATCGCTATAGCACGGAGCGCACCTGGTCCATTCCCCATTTTGAAAAAATGCTCTACGACAACGCTCAGTTACTGCGAATCTATGCTGAAGCGTATCGGGAAACATCGAATGCCTTGTACCGCCAAGTGGCAATAAACCTGGGGGATTATCTTAGTCAGCAAATGATGTCGCCGAAGGGCGGATTTTACACCGCCCAGGATTCCCATGTGGACGGCGAGGAGGGGGTGAACTACCTTTGGACCCGCAACCAGATCGAGTCGATTCTAGGCCCCGCGGATTCCCGCCGGTTCTCTCAAGTCTATGCGTTAACGCCTATGCCCCCCCAAATCGCCGGCCAGGAAATGAACGGCGGCCGTAGTGGCGTGCTGAGGATTCGATTACCGATCAGCGATACGTTGAAACGGGCGGGCCATAGCCGGTTGGTCGATGTTTTATCGGCGTTAGAGCCTCTGCGAAAGAAGCTCTTGGCCGTTCGCGACACGCGCCCCCAGCCCACACGCGACGAAAAAATTATCGTCGCCCTCAATGGATTGGCCATCGAGGCTTTGGCGGTAAGCGGACGAGTGCTGCAAAAACCCGAGTTCATCATGTGGGCGCGGCGTGCAGCGGAACGGATTTGGAGTCTTGCCCGCAATCCGGCGACCGGCGGTCTCATGCATGAAATCTTTCGCGGTCATGCGCAGATCGACGGTTATTTGGAGGATTACGCCCAGCTCGGCAAGAGCTTCCTGTCGATGTACGACAGCACCCAGGAGGCCATCTGGCGCCAGCGGGCCGCCATGCTCGCGGATGCCATCTTGCAGCGGTTTGCCCGGGACGACGGCGCCTTGGCCACCGCCCCGAGCCAACAGTATCTGCTGATGCCGCCACGGGATACGGGAGATAATATTTACCCGTCCGGCACGTCCACCACCATTCACTTGTTGTTAGGCTTGGGTGCCGCGACCGGAAACACACGCTACACCGCCGCGGCGATGAAGGTGATCCGGCACTTGAGCAGGCAGTTGGAGCAAAACCCCGAAGCCTGGAGTTCGGCGATAATCGCCGTCAACCTATACAGCGTCGTGGCGAAAGAGGGAAAACGGCCGCCGGGTGATCAGGTTGCCGTGGATACGCAAAGTGCAGGTACGGCTGCCAGCTTTCACGTGCCTGACACGACCGATCATGTGCACGTAACAGCGGCGATGAATACCAGACCGGACCACGATGAAATTACTGTCACCGTCCGGATCGACGAGGGATATCACATCAACGCCAACCCGGCGTCTCTCGACTTCCTGATCCCCACCTCCCTCAACTTCGAGAATCTGACACCCGTCCAAATTATTTACCCAAAGCCGTCTCAATTTGAACCGGCTTTTGCGGCGGAAAGTTTGAACGTTTACGAGGGTTCGGCGGCAGTGGTGGCGATTTTTCGGAAAAGCCTCTTCAAAGGAACGCCAATCATTCGCGGGCACGTGACCGCGCAGGCCTGTACCGCGAAGTTTTGCCTGCCGGAAGCGAATCTGCCTTTTGAGATCAATAATAGTCCCAACCGATGAAAAGCGATCGATGCAATACTGCCTGATTCGGAAGCCACCTTGCGGCTTTTACCGCACCTCATCCGGAGGGGCCTCTTGACGCCCTTGGGATTCTCTCACACTCAGCACAATCCTGTCCCACGATAACGCCGTGCTGGCGAAACACGCCGGCATCATGCCCAACCCAGCCGATTTTCTGGCTTGGCTCGCCCAAGGAGAGCGCCAGCTCACCGCGGCCCGAGCCGACGAGCAACCGCTACCTTGAGCTGCCAGCGGGGTTTGATCGAATTTAATAATTTTCGTCGCCACAGGTTTATTGACAGGCCATTTGTTCATCCTTGGCGGCAATACCTCGCCCACCCTTTACGTCCCTGAATATTACGCCCCTGAATATGATGCCATTTGGTGCTGGCCTTCGTGCAATGATGGCCGCCGCCAAGTACAGCATGGCGCGACATCGAGGCGGCGGTTTTTCCGTGACGCACAGGTGTCTGCAGGGATGCCCCTATCAGCAGCGCGAGCAACAGGACCATCGGGCGGTCAATACCCGTTGTTCTCGTACTGAAGCAGGGTCACGTTGCTGATCACGCCGCCCGTGCCGATGGTGCCCGCGGGGATCAGGCCGCCGTGGCCCTGGTAGGCGCCGATGTTGGGGATATTTCTTACGGATCGAAACCAGTAATCTGCTGCGGTACAGACGAAAACGATGGTCCGAACGCCCACACCGTGCCATCCGATTTGCGCACGAGCGTATGGCCTGAACCCCAGACAGTGGATACGCCGGTCAGAAAACTTGAACACGGCGCGCTTTGTCCTGCATCGCAAACTTGAACTGGCGATAGTACATCATTGAAAGTTCCGTCGCCTAAGCGACCGTCTTCATTTTCACCCCAGGCCCAAACAGTACCGTTACTTTTCAGAGCAACTCCATGCAAGGTTCCCGCGGCAATTGCGGATACGTCGGTCAAGAAACTTGAACACGGAAAAATTTGCCCTGTATCGCACACCTGAACTGGGGTCGACCTACTACTTGTCGAACCGTCGCCTAACCCCCCAGTTAAATTTCTTCCCCATGACCATAGTGTACCGTCACTTTTTAGCGCTTGAGTATGAAAACCCTTTGCAGAAATTTTTATAATTTTATTCAAGAAGCTGACGCAGGGAGAAGTCTGGCCGGCGGCACACACCTGAACCGGCGTTGTAATCAGCGTTGGAAATTCCGTGCCGATACCCAACTGCGGGGGACTGTTGGTGCCCCATGCCCAAACCGTGCCGTCGGATTTTAAAGCGACCTTAAACGCATCGCCGGCGGCAATGGCAATCACTGTAGACAAGAAAAGGTTGCAGGGATATGTTTGTCCGGTTTCACAAACTTGAACCGGTACGCTGCTGTTTGTTTGGGTGCCGTCTCCCAACTGACCGCGACTGTTGCTCCCCCAGGTCCAGACGGTACCGTCACTCTTCAGCGCGACGGACTCGTCTTCCCCAGCGGCGATGCCAATGACATTGGACAAAAATTGGGAGCACGGTGCCGTTTGACCTGCATCACACACCTGCACCGGCGTGAGGCTGTTGAGTCCTACACCACCATTCCCCAACTGGCCCGGGCTGTTGAACCCCAAGTCCAAACGGTGCCATCGCTCTTCAGGGCAATTGAATGCCCGCGCCCACCTTTGATTTCGATGATCCCAGAAAGAAATTGTGCGCAGGGTGCTGGCTCCCCGGCATCACACACGGGATCGGGGGAATTTGTTCCGGTCGTTGTCCCGACCCCTAGTTGGCCATCGCCATTTTCTCCCATTGCCCACACCCGTCCGCCACTTTCCAGAATCAGTGAATTAGATCCGCCGGAGACAGAAACCGCACCGCCAAAAACCGCCCCTTGCCCCGTTCCCAGGGTATGTACCGGAATGGCCGTGCCCACCGTCGTCCCGTCGCCAAGACTCCCTACCATATTGTCCCCCCAGGCAAATACGCTTCCGTCGGAGGCCATGGCGACCGAATTGTTGCCGCCAACCTGGATTTTTTGAATACCCGTCAAATGGGTCGTGCACGGCGCGCTTTCACCAACCGCGCAAACCTGGACCGGCACGTTGCTTTCACTAATCAGTCCTGTTCCCAATTGACCGGAAGTGTTGGCTCCCCACGAAAACACGGTACCGTCGCTTTTGAGAGCCAAGGAATGGTTTGTGAATTTTGCAATTGAGATCACGTCGCTGAGAAAGTTGCCGCAAGGAGCAGTTTGCCCCGCATCGCATACTTGTACAGGAGTTGTAGTAAAATCTGAGCTTGTACCGTCACCCAACTGACCACCGAAATTGCTTCCCCAACTCCAGACTGAACCATCCGTTTTTAGAGCAGAGGCAGCACCGCCGGAGCCAATCGCAATAACGTCGCTCAATAGGTTGGCACATGGTGCGGTTTGGCCACTGTCACAT
>JACZRV010000206.1 GCA_022574555.1 SAR324 cluster bacterium | reverse complement strand
GGGGGGATGGGCGGGGTGAAATCGGTGTGGCTTTCCGCGTGATCGCCGACCACTTGCGCGCGCTCAGCTTTGCCATCGCCGACGGCGCTTTTCCATCCAACGAGGGGCGGGGCTATGTCCTGCGCCGCATTTTGCGTCGGGCGGCGCGCTTCGGGCGGGTGTTGGAGATGCACCAGCCCTTCATCTACCAGCTCGTGCCGGCGCTGGTGGATATCATGGGCGGCGCTTTCCCCGAATTGAAGGCCCAGGCCCAACACGTCGCCCGCGTCATCCAGGCCGAGGAGGAAAGTTTCGGCCAGACCCTGGACCGCGGGTTGGAGCTGTTCGAGCAAACCGCGGCCAGCGGGCCGGTTTCACGCAGCAAAGTCTTTCCCGGAGCCGATGTGTTCAAGCTCTACGATACCTTCGGATTTCCCGCCGACCTGACCCGCATGATGGCCGAGGAGAGGGGCCTTAGGGTGGAAATGGAAACCTACGACACGCTGATGGAGGTGCAACGGCGAAAAGCCAAGGCCGCCGGCATGGCACAACAGGATGCCGGGGAATGGGTGGTGATTTCCAGCGGGGACGATTCGGTGTTTACCGGCTACCAAAGTCTCGGCGAACAGGCCCAGGTGCGGCGCTGGCGGCGGGGGCCGGATGGAGCGATTCAGATCGTGTTGAACCGGACGCCCTTCTACGCCGAGAGCGGAGGCCAGGTGGGCGATCGCGGCCGCATCAAGGGGGCACAAGGGGAATGGGAGGTCGTGGACGTCCAGCGGGAAGGGGACCGCATCGTCCACATCGGCAAGGGCCCGGGGGAACCCGGATCCGATCCGGTCACGGCCGAAGTGGATCCGCTGCTCAGAGCGAGCACGACCCTCAACCACACCGCTTCCCACCTGCTGCAAGCAGCGCTCAAGCGCGTGCTGGGCGGTCACGTGAATCAGGCCGGCTCCATCGTGCATGCGGATTACCTGCGGTTCGACTACACCCATTTCGAAAAGCCCAGCGAGGCCCAGCTCGAAGAGATCGAGAAAATGGTGAATCGGGAAATCCGGGCCAATACGCCATTGACCGTCTACGAGGCCGACTACGACGAGGCGGTGGCCTCGGGTGTGGTGGCCCTCTTCGGAGAAAAGTACGGCGACCGGGTGCGGGTCGTGAAGGTCGGCGATTTTTCCGCCGAACTCTGCGGGGGCTGCCACGTCATGGCCACCGGCGATATCGGTCAGTTCGTCATCACCTCGGAAAGCAGCATTGCCGCAGGAGTGCGCAGGATCGCCGCCCTTACAGGCGAGGCGGCGGAGTCGCTCAATCGCCGGGCGTTGCGGCTTGTGGAAGATTGGAAAGCACGCCTCAACGCTCCCGCGGAGAAACTCTCCCAACGGCTGGATCAGATCATCGAGCAACGGCGCGAGCTGGAACGGGATCTGAAATCGCTGAAGAAGCGAAGCGTCACGGATGGGACGGATGCCCTGCTGCGGATGGTGCAAGCGGTGCGTGGCGTCAACGTGCTCGCCAGTGAGGTGGAGGCCGATTCGGTGGACGAATTGCGGGCGCTGGCCGATTCCCTTCGCCGGCAGCTCGAAAACGGCGTGGCTGTGATCGGATCGGTGATCCGGGGCAAAGCCACACTGCTCAGCGTGGTCACCGACGACCTGGTGCGCAAGGAGGTCAAGGCCGGCGAAATCGTCAACCTCGTGGCTCACTTGGCCGGGGGACGGGGCGGGGGGCCGCCACACATGGCCACGGGAGGCGCCAAGGATATCTCCAAATTCTCCGCGGCCATCGCCCAGGCTCCCGAGGTGATCGAATCCTATCTGGGCCGCGTCTTGTCCTGAGGGACCTCGCCTCCCATGCCCCGCGCCCCATGAAAAACCCGCTCCGTCTGGCGTACACCCGCTTGATCGTTCCGTTTCAGCAGTCCATGGCACCGGTAAACGAGGTGAGCCGGGGTGCGCTGGTCGGGATGTTCGTGGGATTGGCGCCGCTCATGGGCGTGCAGATGTACATTGCTGCTGCGATCTGGATCATCTCTCGCTACGTACTGCGTTGCCGTTTCAACCTGCCCATCGCCATCGCCTTGGTTTGGATCACCAATCCTCTCACGGTGGTGCCTATTTATTACGGATACCTGCTCACCGGCAATTGGGTGCTGAGCGTTTTCGACCTGCTGTTCACGCCGATTCTCTATGAGGAATTCCAGGCGATGTTCATGGCGCTGCAATCGGACGCCACGATTCCGTGGATAGAACGGCTGGTGGGGGGAATCGTGATGCTGTTCTGGGAATTCGGCTGGCCCATCGTCGTGGGCAGCGCCGTGTGGGCCATTCCGCTGGCCTTGTTCAGCTACCCGCTCACGGCGTTTCTGTTACGCCGTTATCGGATGATGCTGGCTCGGGAGGAGGGTCTGAGCTATGAGGATTGGACCCGGCAGCATATCGATGGGGGACGGAATCAGCATCCGGCCTCCGGCCTCGAGCCAGCTCGGCAGCCAGAAACCTGATCAGACCGGGGATGCCCTGTCCACTCACGGCCGAAATTTCCAGCACGCGCTCGCCCGCCTCCCGGAGCTTTTGGGCCGTTGCGGCGGTCGGCTCGTCCGTGGCATGGAGGTCCATCTTGGTCAACGCCACGGCCCGCGGCTTTTCCATCAAAGGGGCCGAATAAAGTGCCAGTTCTTCCAGAATCGCCTCGTATTGCGACATGGGATCGCTCTCGGCCTGCTCCGATGTGTCGAGCATGATCAGCAGCAGGCGCGTGCGCTCGATATGCCGCAGGAAACGGTGGCCCAGGCCCGCTCCTTCGTGGGCGCCGCGGATGATTCCGGGGATATCCGCCACCACGAAGCTTTCGAACCCCTCGGTCTGCACCACGCCCAGGTTGGGCGTGAGGGTCGTGAAGGGATAATCGGCGATTTTGGGGCGGGCTTTGGAGATGCGGCTGATGAGGGTGGATTTTCCCGCGTTGGGAAATCCCACCAGGCCCACGTCGGCGATGAGCTTCAACTCCAGCTCCACCCACCGTTCCTCTCCCGGATGACCCTCCTCGCATGTCATGGGCGCCGGGTTGGTGGAGGTCTTGAAGCGGGCGTTGCCCTTGCCTCCCGCCCCGCCCCGCAGAAAGAGCCGGGGCCGCTCGTCCATGAGTTCGAGCAGCACTTCGCCCGACTCGGCGTCCTTGACCAGGGTGCCCAGGGGAATGGGGATCGCCAGTGAATCGCCGGTTTTGCCGTGCTGGTCCTTGCCTTTTCCGTGATCGCCGCGCTTGGCCTTGAAGTGGCGGCGGAAGTGGAAATCCAGCAGGGTGGTCTTGTCGCGGGCACCCTGGAAAATGATGTCACCGCCCTTCCCGCCGTCTCCGCCATCCGGTCCGCCACGGGGGACGAACTTCTCCCGGCGGAGCGAGGAGCAGCCGTTGCCGCCGCTCCCCGAGCGCAGGTTGATCTTGACATAGTCGACGAATTTCATGATGGGTGGCCGGAATTCCGGCCGAAGCGTTGCACATGGAAGTGAGGGCCCGCCACGATCCAACCGAAGACTTCCCGTTGCCCGCACCATGGGAGGGGAACGAACCAAGCTCAATCCGTTCCCTAGCGAACGCTTATTTCAGCCCCGCCCGCCGCAAATAGCTCTTGTATCGCTCTCGCTGTTCCGGGTCAGGAATCCAGTTGGGTATAGGATGCTCCTCGATGGAGTAGTCTGGATGGATGCGCAGGATTTCCCGCGCCTGCTCGCGGGCCTCCTCCTCTTGGCCTGCATCCATGTAGGTCAAGAGCAATTCAAACTGGTTTTTGAGACACCTGGATTTCCTAGTGCTAAAAAACTAGATTTAGAATTTGACATCTATAAAATTTCTGATCGCAATACGGGATATACTGGTGACTTGGCTCATGCAACGCAAACGTATACCCTACACTTTGTTTCTTCTGCATATTTTGCCAATAAACAAAATCGTATTCGTCAAGCATATACGAATTTGACTATCAGTGATATGGTTAAAACGATTGGTTCTCAAATTGGTATCGAGATTGCCGCTGAACCCACCTCTGGTAGCCAATCGTTTATTATTCCTGGTTGGAATCCTTTCTATGCAATCAATTGGTTAGCCAATCGGGCTCGCCCGGCTACTAATCCATATGCTGCAAATTACTTTTTCTTTGAAACTTTAGATGGTTTCAATTTTATGTCATTGAATCATATGATAACACGTCGTCCTCTTGTAAAATACGTTTATGATATTGCGAACCAACGACTACTACCCAATACAGCAGCGCCCGCAGCCAAATCAGG
>JACZRV010000008.1 GCA_022574555.1 SAR324 cluster bacterium | reverse complement strand
GCGGCGATGTTCACACCATCCCCATAAATTTCGTCATCCTGAACAAGCACTTCGCCCAGGTTGATACCGATGCGAAATTGCATGCGGCGGTCTTCCGCCAGGCCCTCATTGCGCTCGGCGATCTCACGCTGGATTTCCGCCGCACATGCGATCGCGTCCGTGACCGTGGCGAACTCCGCCATGATCGCGTCGCCCTTGGCGTCCACGACGCGACCGTTGAATTTGGGAATATAGGATGTGAAGACCTCGCGGTAGGCTCGCAAGGTGGCGACGGTGCGCTCCTCGTCCTGGCCCATCAGGCGGGAATAGCCGACCACGTCGGCCATCAGGATGGCGGATAGGCGGCGGGTGGAACTAGTGGGTTCCATGTCTAGCACCCTCGATCATAGACGAACTGCGCGGGAAGGTCCTTATTTAGTGGAGGTTGGCGGGAAAAAGTCAACGGCGCGGCTGACTGACCGCCCCTCAGATTTCTGCCTGGAATTTCAATAATTGCCTATTGACTTTACTCAGGCGATATTGTAATATAAATCCAATGGGCAAGTTATGCTTGTCCACGCCAGGGAATAGGGGCCGGAACACCGAAATTTACAAAACGAAGCCAATTACATTCGTCGTATCAGTGGGTTGAAAATTGGCTTTGTTGCGAATCCGCATCGCCAGCGCTGGATTCCTCCGGATGCTCGAACGTGATCGCTCCCAGGATGCCTCGCCGGAATTCGCGGAGCAGGAGTTCCGCCGCGCGAGTCAGGTCGGGTTTGCCGCCCTTGATCGTCATATTCCGTGCGGCCGCGAACTTTTCCAGGATGAGTTCGGGGATGTCGGAGCGCGCAATGGGTAATGTGGGATGGTCGAACATTGCGACCCGTTCCCGCTGAGACAGATCCCGAATCAGTTCCACAGCCAAACGCTCTGCGCCGACGATCTGGTCCGGGATGGCGCCGGTCCAGCTCAGGCGGAAGGCGTCGCGCTCGCTTTCTATGCGGGGCAGCAGGACGCCCGGAGAATCCAGCAGGGACATTCTGCCCTTGAGTTGCACCCACCCGGTGCGGCGGGTCACGCCGGGATGGGGCGCCACTGGCTGCCTTTTGCTGTGCAACAGGCGGTTCACGAGGGTCGATTTCCCCACATTGGGGATGCCGATCACCATGAGCCGGGGTGGTGGGGGGCGAATGTCGCGGGCACGGAACGCAGCGGCCCACGGTTGGAGGATCGACTTGGAGCGGGTCAATATACGGTTTGCGGCGGAGGGTTCCTCCACATCGAGAAAGAGGGCCTGCACCGCCATCCGCTCATAATGGCGCCGCCAGCGGGCGTTGTGTTGCGGGTCGGCGAGGGAAGCCTTGTTGAAGATGACCAGCCGCTGACGCCCTGCAACGATGCGATCCAATGTAGGATTGGCGGACAGCCTGGGCAGACGGGCATCCCGGATTTCCAAAACCAGATCGGCGGTCTTGATTTCCTCCAGCAGCCGTTTCTGCGCCCGCAGCATGTGGGGCGGAAACCAGCTGAAAGGAGCCGGCTTGTCAGGCCCTTTCTTACGGGTCGTGACCTGTTTGCGCCGCGACGTCATGGGGTCACTCTTCTGCGGGTAATGGGGCTGCCGGTGACGGCGCTGCTGGTGCTGGGGCTGTCGGTAATGGTGTTCCCGGTAATGGGTCAGCTGATAAAAGAGATGTTCGCCACTCCACGGCATTGGGAGCGGATTCGGCCTTCATGATCTCGCGCAGCAACGACGTGGCATAGACGCCGGAATCGAGGACGAACGACAATCGCAGGCAGGCAACGCCGCTTTCCGTGAACGATTCCCAGACCAATTCATGGGGCAAAGCCCGCACCGGTCGCCGTTCCCCTTTGGGAGAAAGCCGTTTTCCGCCGGCCTTGAATTGGGACAGGGTGATCCCCTCCCGCTCCAGCATGCTCTCTTCCCACGTCCCTGGCCGTCCCTGGGCCAGGGTTGTCCGATAGCCGAACAACGGCGCCGAGGGACTGATCTCCCCCTGGCCGCAGCGCCGCGCAGAGTCCGCCAAATTTTCGGCCGTGACCTGGAACGACGCCCCATTGGCGTGAAGTACGGCCAGATCGCCGGCTTGCAGTGCGGTGTAGTCCTCGGATTCCAGCAGACGGATGCCGACGATTTCATTGAAAAGCGCCGACTGGTAGGCATTGGTCAGATATCGGATCCTCGCGATGGGCATTTTCGCCGCAAACCCGCGCCGCAACAGTTCCTTGCCGCGTTGTGCGTTGTCTCCGTCCGGCCCGAATCGTTGGGGTCCGAAGTAATTGGGAAAGCCCCCGGCGGCGAGCGCGGTCAACATCGCGTCCATTTCGCCGGCTGGCGATGTTTCCTTTCCGCCGACTGGCGATATTCCCCTGACCACTACCGAGAATCGATTGCCCAGCAGGTGACCCAAGCGTAATTTGTTGCCGTGCCGGCCCCTGCGAAGAATACGCACGTGGTCGGACTCGAGGCCCTCCAGGGGCAGATCGGCCGCGTGGTGGATGGAGATCCATTGGCGCGTGATGGCCTGCGCATCCTTCAACCCGGCGTATCCGATGCGGCCGGCCGGGAGACCCAAAACGTGGGCCACGTGCGAGATCAGGCGCGGGGTCGACAGGTTGCACTTTTCCACCTCGATAAAGAGGTGTTCGCCGCTTCCGCAAGGCAAATAGGCGGGAATCTCCTCGACCCGGAAATCCTCGGGCCGTGTCTTGATTCGGCCACCCACGCCGGGCATCCGCGGCAATGCAAAAGGCAGCATCCGGCCAGCATTCACGCGGAGCTCCCAGTGTCAATCTTTCCAGCCATGCTGAAATATGGTATGCAGCGCCATCATTCACGAATTCGGATATTGGAAATGGACGTGCTCCCGATCCTTCTTGCAGGGTTTGGCCTTCTTGCAGGGTTTGGCCTTCTTGCAGGTATAGGTTCTATACGAGGCTTGGCGTAATGGCTACGCCGGCAAATTATACACCCCTCTCTCCGCAATCCTTTCTGCTGCGCAATGCCCGGGTCTATCCGGAGAAAATCGCCATCGTCGACGGCGACAGCCGGTTGACCTACGCCCAGTTTCTTGAGCAGGCCTGCCGCCTGGCCAACGGATTGCTGGGGCAAGGATTGACCACCGAAGCAAACGTGGCTCTGCTCGCTCCCAACACTTCGGCACACCTGGTGGCCAATTTCGGCGTACACATGGCCGGAGGATCGCTGGTCGCGATCAATACCCGGCTCAGTCCGCAGGAAATCGCCTACATCGTCGATCACAGCCAGGCGCGGATCATGATCGTCGACGCGGCGATGTTGGCGAGCCTGCGGCCGGTGATCGGAGAGCTCGGTGGTATAGATTGCTGGATCGTGGCCGGCGCAGATTCCGTCGGCGCAGATTCCGTCGGCGCAGATTCCGTCGGCACAGATTCCGCCGCGGCGGAATGGCGCCCGGAAGGGGCTGTGGACTACGAGGCATTTGTCCGGGCCTCATCGCAGGCGTACCCAGGCATCTTCCCCGAAGACGAAAATCAGACGATCGCCCTGAATTACACCAGCGGAACCACCGGCAAACCCAAAGGCGTTATCTACACCCATCGCAGCGTCTACCTGAACGGTATCTGCGACGTGCTGGAGATGCACATGGATGCGAACAGCGTCCATTTATGGACACTGCCCATGTTCCATTGTAGCGGGTGGTGTTACACCTGGGGCGTGACGGCGCTGGGCGCCACACATATCTGCCTGCGCATGGTGACTCCAAATACGATCATCCGTGCCATCCTGGATCTCGGCGTCACCCACTTGTGCGGTGCCCCGATCGTTTTGCAGATGTTGGCGGACGGCGCGCAAAAGGCCGGTGTGGAGCGATTTTCCCAGCGCCTCAAAGTCTCCGTGGCAGCGGCTCCGCCTTCACCCAGGATCATCCAGCGGATGCTCGACCTCAACGTGGACGTGGTGCATGTATACGGATTGACCGAGACCTATGGCCCCACCACGGCTTGTGAAATTCAACCGGAATGGAGCGAGAAGTCCGGGGAGCAGCGTGCCCGCCTGATCGCCCGGCAAGGAGTGCCTTACATGCTCGCCGAAGACGTGCAGGTGATGGATCGCAATGTTGAGCCCGTACCGGCGGATGGTCAAACGTTAGGCGAGATATGCATGCGCGGGAATATCGTGATGAAGGGCTACTATCGCGAACCGCAATCGACCGCGGCTGCGTTTCGCGGCGGCTGGTTCCATAGTGGCGATCTGGGTGTCATGCATCCCGACGGATACATCGAGTTGCGGGACCGTGCAAAGGATATCATCATCAGCGGTGGCGAAAATATTTCTACCATTGAAGTGGAAAACGTACTGTATACCCACCCGGCAGTGAAGGATGTAGCGGTGGTGTCCCAGCCCGACGACAAATGGGGAGAGGTGGCCGTGGCCTTCGTCACTCCAGCCGAGGGCAGCGTCGTTTCGGAAGCGGAGTTGATCGCCTATTGCCGGCAGCATTTGGCCCACTTCAAGGCACCCAAAGCGGTTTTTTTCGAGGAATTGCCAAGAACGTCCACCGGCAAAGTGCAAAAATACGTCTTGCGGGAAAAGCTCTGGAAAGGCCGCGAAAAACGGATCAATTGAGTGCAAGGGCCAGGGCTAGCGAACCGGGTGATGCGGGATGGTGCCCGGCCCTCGCGAGGTGGGTAAACTCGGGTCAGATGAATTCGATAGTGAGAAAAATGGTTGAGTCGACCGCTGTCCTGGCCTGCACAGGTATGCTTGTGGTTCTGGGAATTGCGGGATGCTCGGCCGCCTGGGAGCAGCGTGGCGAGACCTGTGTGCGGGAACCGGATGCGGACCATGTACAACGGGTCATCAATTATTCCGACCCGGAACTTTGTGAACGAGCCGTCAAAGAGCGTTCACCGAATTATGTCCGAGTAATGGCGCCGGATGATTAAGAAGTCTGCATTTTGAAATTTGAAATTGGAGTGGTTGATGTGATGGAACATACCCTATTGCTTGCTACCACGTACGAACCGCTGAAGATTATCTCCTGGAAGAAGGCGGTGATCTTGACCATTCTGCGGAAAGTTGAAGTCGTCGAAGCTTACGAACGGATGGTGCACAGCCCCTCGCTGAGCCTCAGTCTTCCGGCGGTGGTGCGGCTGCACCGCACGATTCCCCGTCGGCCGCGTACGGTTAAGTTTTCCCGTCAGAATATATTCTTTCGCGACAGATACACGTGCCAATACTGCAACAGGCCGCACCCCTCCCACCTGCTCACCTACGACCACGTCTGGCCGAAAAGCAAAGGGGGCAAGACGACCTGGGACAATGTCGTCACGTCATGTATCTCCTGCAACCTCAAGAAAGGCAATAAACTGCCACAGAGCGCCAATCTCCGTCCGGTCAAACGGCCCGAGGAACCCAAGTGGCTGCCCAATATCGCCCTTTCCCTACGTGTGGAATCGGCACCGCCGATTTGGCAGGACTATCTGGCATGGGGGCAAAGCTGACCCGGCCGCGTTTGGGCTGAATTCCAACGACAGGAAAAAAATGCCCGTCCAGCCACAGCCGAACGGGCGCATCAATGGATTGTGACGCGATTTCAAGTATAGATCGTGGGCGCAATGTCGTGATTGATTTCTTCAGCGGGCCGCATGATCTCGTCGTGTTCGACCTGTCCCGGATCTTCGTTCGACCCTGGAGGGTCGATCACTGGATCGGGCATCCGCTCCAATGCCAGTGCAAACATCTCATCAACCGTTTTTATCGCCGAAATATTGAGCCCCTTCTTGATATCGTTTGATATCTCGGTCAGGTCATTTAGATTATTTCGGGGAATAAGCACTTCCTCCACTCGGCCCCGCTTCGCGGCCAGCAGTTTTTCCTTTAGTCCGCCGATGGGCAAAACCTTCCCGCGTAGGGTAACTTCCCCGGTCATCGCCACCCGCTTCTTCACGGGCACTCCCGTGAAGGCACTCACCAACCCCGTCGCTATGGTTACACCCGCCGAAGGCCCATCCTTTTGGGTGGCTCCTTCGGGGATGTGAATGTGGATATCGGTTTTTCGAAAAACATCGGAGAAGATACCCAATTTATTGGCGTTGCCGCGGACGTAGCTGAGCGCCGCTTGCGCCGATTCTTTCATCACGTCGCCCAGCAAACCGGTGATCTGCAGCCGCCCGGTGCCTTTCATCAGGCATACCTCGGTGAACAGCAATTCGCCTCCGTTCTGAGTCCAGGCCAAGCCGGTCGTGACGCCGACCTCGTTTTCCCCTTCCACCAGGTCGTGCTTGAATTTGGGCACACCCAGGTATTGGTTGACCCGTTTGGGTGTGATGGTAACGGTTTTTTGACTCGGAGACCTGACCAACTGGGTGGCCACCTTGCGGCAGATTTTGCCGATCTCCCGTTCCAGGTTCCTGACCCCGGCCTCCCGGGTATAGTGTTGGATAACGCTGATCACAGCGTCCTTGCGAAACTTTACCTGATCCTGGACCAATCCGTTTTCGTCGCGTTGCTTTTCGATGAGGTGGCGGATGGCAATGTTTTCTTTTTCGATCTCGGTGTAGCCAGGCAGGGAAATGATTTCCATCCGGTCTAGCAACGCCGGGGGAACGTTCGAGAGCACGTTGGCCGTACAGAAAAAGAGCACATCGGACAGATCGTATTCCACTTCCAGATAGTGATCCATAAACGTGGAGTTCTGCTCGTTATCCAAAACTTCCAGCAGCGCGGCCGCGGGATCCCCCATCACGCCCTGCGCCATCTTGTCAACCTCGTCGAGCAGGAGTAGGGGATTGTTGCTCTTGGCCTTCTTTACCGCCTGAATGATCTTGCCGGGGAGAGCCCCGATATACGTTCGACGGTGACCGCGAATTTCGGCCTCGTCGCGTATGCCCCCGAGACTAATCCGCGTAAAATTGCGCCCCAGAGCGCGGGCTACAGAGCGGGCCAGAGAAGTTTTGCCGACCCCTGGCGGGCCGACGAGGCAGATGATCGGCCCCTTCATTTTGCCCACCATCTTGGCTACCGCCAAATACTCGATGATCCGTTCCTTGACCTTCTCCAAGCCCCAGTGATCCTCGTCCAGTATTTTCTGGGACCGATCCAGATCGAAGTTGTCTTCCGTCTTGACTCCCCAAGGCATCGATAAGAGCGTATCGAGGTAATTGCGCACCACGTTTGCCTCGGCCGACATGGGTGACATGAGCTTCAATTTCTTCAGCTCCTTGGTGGCGACCTCCGCCGCCTCTTCACTCATCTTGGTCTCTTCGATCTGCTTTTCGTACTCGTCGATTTCGGCCTTGCCATCTTCACCGGTACCCAACTCTTTCTGAATCGCCTTGATCTGCTCGTTGAGATAGTACTCCTTCTGGGTACGGCCAATCTGGCCCTGCACACGTTCCTTGAGTTTTTTCTCCAGCTTTTTGATCTCGGCTTCCTCGATCATCCGTTCGACAACGCGCTCCAAACGTTTCCTAGGACTCAGAATTTCCAGCAATTCCTGTTTTTTCTGGAGGTCGAGGTTCAACAAAGGGGATATGCGATCCGCCAGCAAGTGTGGTGACTCAGAATCTATTGCCAACTGGTCGATGCTTTCGGTGTTTCTCTTGATTTCCTTGAGGTAGCTTTCGAGTTCGGATTTGGTGGTCTTGGCCAGCGCCGCCATCTCTGGATCCGTATCCGGAACCTCTTCGATCAGCTCGACCACCGAAGTATAGGAATCACTCTCCATATCCGTCGAGATCAGCTTCGCTCGTTGTTTTGCCTCGAAAAGAGCTTTGATGGTGCCATTCGGCAGGCGCATGATTTGGAGTATGTGGCCGACCGTGCCGATCTCGTAAAGATCATCCGCAGACGGCTGCTCGACCATCGGATCTTTTTGCGCAATGACAAAAACCATTCTGTCAGCAGCCAGCGCATTTTCCAATGCCGCCATGGACTGCTTGCGTCCGATGAAAAATGGAGTGGTCATCAATGGAAAAACTACGATGTCCCGCATCGGCAACATCGGAAAAGTTTTTACCTCTGCCATAGGAAGTCCCTTTCAATCGGTGTTCTTCAGCGTCATGCCTGATAAAATTATATGTGGTGCAGCCAACACTGTCAATCCAGCCCCTTTGGCACTACCTGGCGATAATAACGTATTTTCTTGATCCGGGGTCCG
Source organism: SAR324 cluster bacterium (assembly GCA_022574555.1). GTDB lineage: Bacteria > SAR324 > SAR324 > SAR324 > JACQKK01 > JACZRV01. Next base: position 49,353 of record JACZRV010000008.1, on the reverse strand, counting down.
TGATGGGCGGAGATCATGGTAATCTAACCCTAGCAGTAAACAGGCCATTGCGGGACCGGATGTGACCACTTTCTTTTTTATTGTAATTTATTATTATGTTAACTTACTATTGTCTTCTTTCCAACAACCAAAAATCCTCCTATTTACAATCTTCCCTTTCGAATAGGCGGCCAAAGGCCGACGAACTTAGACATACGACCCGCGACCGGCCTGATCCAGGAGCGCCAAGGGTGGTTGTAAATTACAACCAATGGGAAGCGGTAGCACCGTAGATAACGGCATCGATATTCGCCTTGAAGTGGAAACAGATATCCGGCCAAGATTACGGCGAAATCCGTGTGCGGTCTCAACAGTTCGCCTCTGCATACGGCGTGGGCAATGTCCTTTGCGGAAGAGTCGCGGAACCCACGGCACACATGAGGGGAGGCTCGTGGATTTGACCGGCCTGTGCGCGTGCACAGCAGGCTGGCTTGCAACCGCAGCTTAAGTCCACGTGTAGAGAAAATTGCCAGAATAATTTCGGGCAAGCTGAGTAGGAAGTGATTCGGCAACCAAGGCCCAATAATCGCGATTATCAGTGCGGATGGATCATGAGACGGCGGAATTTAGCGGCAATTCAATAAATACCTTGGTGCCCTTGCCGCGCGTACTTTCGATCCAAATATCTCCTTCGTGCGCATCGACCACCTGTTTAACATAGGCCAATCCAATTCCGGTGGAATCGGGCTGGGTCGAATCTGCTTGGTAGTAGGTGAACATGGAAGCAAGGTGCTCCTTATCAATACCCGATCCCGTATCGGATAATGTAATTCGAGCATGCTTTTTATTCTTGGAGTTTGCCGTCGCTGAAGCTTTGATCTGACCCTTTTCTGTATACTTGATGGCATTTGCGAAGAGGTTATTGAAAACTCGAATCAATTTGTGATGATCGCCCAATACAGGAGGTAATTTTTCCGGAACATTATTGATCAACTGAAGGCCGGGCTTATCGAGTATCAGTACGGACATGCGCTCGATTACCGAGCCAATCAGGCTGTGCATGGAGAGCGGTTCCAAGCGGAGCGGTGCTCTCTCGACATCGGATCGCTCCAGTTCGAGCAAACTGCCGATTGTCTCCAGCATGAATTCCAATTCGCGGCGCATGCCGCAGACGTAAAATGATATTTGATCGGGATTATCCTCCATCGCCATCAATTCCAGGTTAAGGAGAGAGATCGTAATCGGTGCTTTCAGATCATGTACCGTGACGGCCATCCGTTTCCGGTGAAACTCCAATGCGCGAACGTTCGCTTCGTTCAGACGATTGACTCGTTCCAGTTCCATCGCCCGTTCCTGGGCAAGAACGATAAGCGCTTCGTTGAGGGCACGCTGGAGGACCGGATCGGCTGCCGCTACTTGACCGCCCCGTCCTATTTCCTGGATCTGATTCTCCAGTGAGCGGATTTTTTTCAACCGCAAATCAGTATCCATCACGTCAAATCGCAGAGTCGGGGCGTTGCATAGTCAAATTTTAATACCGAAACGGGTAACATCGACTTCGATGGTCTGCACATCGAATGCTTCAGAATCGAACGCGTTGAAACCACCGACGGGTTTGAAATGACGAATGGTTTTGCAATTGTGTTCTCGCAGGAAATATTTCCCATTGGTCCGCAATCTTGCTATACTCCCTATTGATCAGTGCCATGGGCGGGAAGTTTGCCTCAGCGGGGCTCGGATTCCATTGCATATCGGCCGGCCCGTTTTCGACGTTGGCAAGACTAGCCCGAATCAAACCTTCCCGCAATGGCGGTGGGCGATTTCTTGCTTGTCGTAATTGGGCAGGTAAGAAAGTCAACGCCCGCTTATCAGGGGGATATCGGCAATGCTTCCCAACTTGATGGTATGGTGATGGGACGTCGCTCCACAAAAGTAAAAACCGCCGAGGTCGTACCGGCTCGCAGCGGTTTGGCGGTGGATAGTGAAGCGATCAAACTGTATGTTCCCAAACCATTAATGCAAATGGCGCTGAAGTGTTTGCACCGCTATAGCGCTCCGGTGGAAATCGAATCGTACAATCGGTTCGGCAAGACGATGTTCGCCAGAATTCGCGACCGCCGAATAATCTGCGTGGTCTCTATCCAAAACTTCATCAATTACGTCAATGGTGACGGCCGCGCCCAGTTGCCGGATAAATTGACGGGTAAGATGCTGCTGGTGACTAATCGCGACAGCGAGGAGAGCATTTCCACCCTGAACCTAAACGGGGTGGACTTACTGGCCGAAGACACAGCACCGAATTCGTGGACGTTCAAGATCAATAAGGCGCTGGCCGAGATCGAAAATGATCGGGAAATGCAAACGATTCGCGCGGGGGAAATCAGGAAGCGGCGCGATTTAGATACCATGAACGAAATCGGATTGGCCCTGTCCACGGAAAAGGATCTGGACCAGCTGCTGGACCTGATCATTTCCAATTGCCGCGAAATGACCGACGCGGACGGTGGGTCCTTGTATTTCATCGAGGCTGACCCAGATATTAACGAAGACCTTGAGGATTATTTCGCCAACAAAAAGATGCGATTTCGGGTCGCACAAACGTTTTCACGGGATGTTCCTTTCCGTTCCTTTCTCGTCGATATCAAAAAGACCGCCATTTTTGGGTATGTCGCGATCACTCAGCGATTGCTGAACATCGAGGATGCCTATTTCATTGGCCCTGACGAAGAATACAACTGGGGAGGACGCGAATTCGACGCCGCTATCGGCTATCGCACCAAATCGATGTTGACCGTGCCGATGGTGAATTACCGGGGAGAAACGATCGGAGTCATCCAACTCATCAATCGAAAAGTGAAAAGCGACCTCGTGCTGGGTGAACCGGAAACCTGTGTGGACGACATCTTGTCGTTTACCGAGGACGATGAGCGAATGGCCCTGTCGATCGCCTCCCAGGCGTCCATCGCCATTCAAAACGCCCAATTGGTAGACGACATCAAGAACCTCTTCAACGGATTCATCAATGCCAGCGTGAAGGCCATCGAATCGCGCGATCCCACGACCTCCGGTCATTCGCAGCGGGTTGCCGAGCTCACTGTCGCGATCGCTGAAGCGGTGGACAAGTCCGACGATCCAAAATTCCGCGATTTAAAGTTCAATTACGATGCCATCCAAGAATTGCGTTATGCATCGCTGCTCCATGACTTCGGCAAGATTGGAGTGCGGGAAGATGTCTTGATCAAGGCGAAAAAATTATACCCTGCGGAAAAGCAGTCGGTGTTGGACCGTTTTAATATGATCCGCCGCACGGCCGAAGTGAATCACCTGTCGAGACAACTTGAGCACTTGATGAGTGGCAACACGGAGCAAGCTCTGGCGTTGGTGGGGAAATCCCAGAAAGAACTGGCCGGCGATCTTTCTGAACTGGACGAGTATCTGGCGTTCATATTCAAATGCAATGAGCCTACGGTGATGGCCCAAGGCGGGTTCGAGCAGTTGCAGGAAATCGCCGCGCTAAATTTTAAGGACTGGGAAGGCACCGAAACGCCTTACCTTACAGAAAAGGAAATGATATCCCTTTCGGTTCCCAGGGGTTCTCTTAACGAGAACGACCGTAAAGAAATCGAGTCTCACGTCACTCACACTTACAAGTTTCTGAGTGAAATCCCGTGGACCGCCGATCTGCGCAAAGTTCCTGAAATAGCCTACGCCCACCACGAGAAGCTGGACGGCACAGGCTATCCCAACAAGCTCACCGCCGATACGATCCCGATCGGAGCGAAGATAATGACCGTTGCCGACATCTTCGACGCGCTGACGGCCTGGGATCGGCCCTATAAGAAGGCTGTCCCTCTTGAACGGGCCCTCAATATTCTCGTTGAAGAAGCCAAAGCAGCCCACGTCGACAAAGATATACTCGAAATCTTTATCTCCGCGGAACTATACAAAATCGTGGAAACGTCGGGATAGCGCCCTGCCGACTGCGGATCACAGGAATCGGCCACACAAGATATTGAGACCGCATCTTGTGGCGATCCTTTCTCAGCGATGCGGTGATCTGCCCGCCTTTGGAATAATCCACGTAAACAATTGATCGAATCGTATCCGGTCGCCGATGGGTAGTGGTATCGGCATATGCAACCTTCCAGGACCACGAGCCGCATTTTCCGAAACGAAAACGGGCCCGGATGCAGTCCCAGGGCGGGAAATTAGGCTCTACTCCTCCTTCAAAAGCTGGCCTATTATTCGGTCCAAATTGGCTATAAATACATCCATGCCGCCTTTCGGGGTGACCCGGATGGCTCCTTGAAGAATCACCGTTGGCGTCGCCGTGATCCCGGCCTCATTGGCCCGGCGGCTGGATTCCAGCACCTTTTGGTTGACCCATTCGGAGTGGGAGTCCTTCTCGTAGGCGGCGCCCAGGCCTGAGCTGCGCGCCAGGTAACTGACGATGGCTGGATCGTTGATGTTCACGCCGTATTTGAATGCGGCCTCAAAAATCGTGTCCTTCATCTGCTCGCCATTGCCCGCCCTTTGAGCGATGTAGAAGAGCCGCACAATAGCATCCGACTGACCTCGGAAGAGTATCGGAATGTTTTGAAACTGCACCCTATCCCCGAAACGCGCCCTCAGGGGTATGGACGCCAAACGAAAATTATTGCAATGAGGACAGGTAAAATTTAGGTATTCTTCGAACACCACTACGTCGACCGAGTGCTTGGCAGGCACGGTCCCGATGGCTTCGAAAACACCTTCGACCTGTGCTTTCAGCGGCAGCGCGGCGCAGACCAAGAGCAACAGTGGTAAAGTCAGTAACCTCATCCGATAGCGCATTCCCAAACTCCTTATCAGTTTTCGATTCGTACAGAATTATAGCGTGTATCCCATGTTCGATTCACAATCAATCCGTAGCGTCACTATCGATATTGCAGAAACTCATGGCAGCCACGACGCGCAGGATCAAACAGCGGAGTTGATCTGGCAGTTGCTGGAGCGAAACTACCAAATCTATCTGTTTACATCCAATCAAAATCACGATCTGGAGCAAGAAAATTTCCAGCATCCCGATGTGGAATTCCTGCGGATTTCGTTCCCGCCGACAGACATCACGATCAAGCGCCACCGGGACGTATTCGCTGCGCAAAATTTATGGGTCATCGATGATCCCGATGGATTGCGTTGGTTGAGAGACCGTGACCTTCCCTACGCGACGCGTTGGAACGAGCCATGGGAAGGGAAAAGGGGCTTGCGGATTGGGTCCCTCCGCGAACTGTTGGAGGTTCTCGACCCCAACTTGATTGTGTATCGTGCCGTGGAAACGGCCATCCTGGATTCCGCCAAGGAAAAAGCTGGCGGTGCGCTCCTGGTTGGGATCGGCGGGCCGCCACTGAGCGGGTACCCGGAATTTGCCGTGGAACTCAAGCGGCAGCTGCAATCGGCCGGGCTGCCCCTGGTGGAGCTTCTCGATTTGTCGTCCTTTGTGCTGGGCAGTGAAACGTCCCCTCAAGGTATTGAGCCGGATGCCGGGCCGATTTGGAAAGATGCGGCCTCCGGCCACTGGCTCATGGATCGGGTTTTGCTGCCGGCGAAAGCGGGGCGGCGGGTTTACTTCGAGACCGCGCCGGATTTTCTTCCGTTGGAATTCGAGCCGCATTTCCCCCTGTTCCTGGACAAAGAGTCGGTGGTGCTCGCGTTTTCCGAAATGCCGTTCGTATCGCCTCTGGCCGAGTTGTTCAATCCACGGATTCTGCTGGAGGTGAGTTCCTGGGAGACCACACGCAGGATCTACGAAATGGACGATGAAAAGTTTGACGAGCAATTTACGCGTCAATACCTTGAACATGAGGGAAGGTTGTACAGCGAGTACCTGGAAACGCAAGGCGTTCGCGAAAACGCTCGGTTGCGAATCGACGCGAACAAACCCGGAGCGCTACGCCTCATCCAGTGATTCGCGCCGGCGGGTATACACAGTCGCCTTATCGTTACCCGCAAATGGTTCGGCATCTGCCAGAAACTCGTCCATCAATCCTTTCGCCGGTGCATGGATGGTGAGCCGATGGCCGGTGAGTGGATGCCAAAGTGCCAGGGCCGAGGCGTGCAGAAGGTGCCTGGGATGAACCTCCGAGCGTTCCCGTTGCACCCAGTCGAGAAATTCGGCATCGGTACACCCATACAATTTGTCTCCCCAGACAGGATACCCCAGGAAATGGGCGTGGGCTCTGATCTGGTGGGTTCTCCCTGTCAATGGCACCGCGCGAGCGAGACTCGCCCCTGGGAGGCGTGCCAGGAGCTCGAATCGCGTTCGCGCGTCTCGTCCCCTGGGAGAAATCGTTTGCCGGATTCGGACCGACCCTTGCCGGTCTTCCAATAGGGGCGCCGATACATAGACCTCGGCTGATGGCAACGCACCGCGCAGTATCGCCAGGTAGGTTTTTTCGACTTTGCCTGTCTGGAAATCCTGGCCCAGGATTCGGGCTGCCTTGCGAGTCTTGGCCAACAAATTGACCCCGCTCGTTTCGCGATCGAGCCGGTGTACCGCGTGCAACCTTTGCAACGCCCGATCTTTTTGCACGATGTGCACCAGGCAGTTGTCCCAATACTTGCCCGAAGGGCTGGTGGGCATGTTTCCCGATTTGTTGACCGCTAGAAGGTGCTCGTCCTCAAATAATATCGTGTAGCGCCGGTCAACAGCCGGCTCACGAAACGGGGGCCGTTCGTACACGATCTTGTGCCGGGTACGCAGTTGGAAATCCGGTGCCACCGCTATTCCATTTACGGTGACATGCCCCCCGCGGATTAGCCGTGCCCACATATCGGCATTATGATAGCGGAACCTTCTCTCAAGAAAACGCAACAGTGTTTCCGCACCAGCTTTCCCGGTAACATACTGAAACGACAACTTGGGCATCTAATCTATCCTTCTCCAACCGGAAAATTTATATTGGAAATTATTTTTCATTTGCCTCCGAATCACCTAGTATGGCCTAGATTCAACGGCGGCTGAACTACGCGGGGCTTGCGGTCTGGGCTGCCCGGAGTTCCGCATCCGCGGATCAAAGAAAAACCAACCGCCAAGCCATCGGAGGCCATGAGGCGCAATCTCCTGGTTATCGATCGTACCACGCAGAGCAATCCCATCGTACGGTTGTTGGAACGGGAAGGTTACCGCTGCTACCAGGCCCGCGGTCCTTTAAGGGTGCGTGACCTTCTCAATCAGCAACAGATCGATCTTATCTTATGGAACGAGGAAGCCGGCAACCCCAACCTGGGCCTGGACCTGCTACGGGCGTGTTCCAGCAGGCCCGCCATACCGGTCGTCCACCTATTTCCGGCTGGCGGCAACTCCATGGATCTTTCAGACCATCCCCAAGTCAGCGCTTCGCTTCCCGTTGCTTCGTCCGAAACAGAACTGACTAATGTGATCAACGACACCCTCGGCGGAAGGCAAGGTTCGCGCCCTGTCGCATTAAATTCCGAATTGGCGTTTCGCAACGTGCTGACTTTGCTGCGTGAACAGGCGCTCACCGATGATTTCGAACTGGATCATATCGAAGGTGGCGATATCCGGCGCCCGGTTACATCGGTCAATGCCGCCGAACGGGAGGGGCTGGTCCACGAACCACAGAATTCTGCGGCTGAACGTTCTCCCCTGCGTTGGTTGACTCGGACGTTACAAAAATACACCTGACTGTAATTGAGGTGACGCTGACGTTTATTGCGACACTCAAACAGGGTTTCAACCCACAATCCCCTACCCGGGCGATCTCATGCCAGAGTCATGCTGAGATGCCTGGAACGGTACAAATCGAGACAATGATCGTCATCCGGCTTCGAAATGCGATCCGGCGGCAATTTTTCAGTCGTTCCGTACCGGTAGTGGAACAGTCAATCTTGGTGACGGCCCGTACTTGGGCTGAGTCGCAGGTAACGGGGTCAATCGGTGTGATTTTATTGATTCCGGTAATGGCACTTATCGGAACTAATCAGCCATGGAGGCGGAATGAGTTCGGAAATCGTTTCGATCGATCAGCATGGGCTACCCCTAAGCGACCCGGAATTGCTCCGTGAAATTCGGAGGGCCTCCAAAGCGCCCGAGACTTGGCGAGCTATCGTCAAGAATTGGAAGGCATTTATAATTTGGTGTGACGGAGCCGGATCCTCCCCCTTGCCATGTTCCCCGCAGGCGATGGAGTCTTACCTCATTCACCTGGTCGGCAAGGGGATGAGGACGGCCACTATTGAGCAGGCCCGCTATTCCATCGACGCGCGGCACAAGTGGGCCGGATTCGTTCCGCCCGGCGATAGCGAGTTGGTGAAAACCACGATGGCCGGCATACGCCGCAAGCTCAGGGCGCGTCCTGATCGCAAACGGGCGCTGACAATCGATCATTTGCGGCAGGTCGGCTTCCCCAAGACGTTGACTGGAATGCGCGACAAAGCCATCCTGCTGATTGGGTTCGCTGGCGGTTTCCGGCGCTCCGAACTGGCCGCGATCCAGGTGGAGCATCTGGAGGAAATCCCTAGTGGACTAGTGGTCAACCTTCCCCGATCCAAATCCGACCAGGAAGGAAAAGGAGAATCCGTCAGCATCGTTCGCTCGGCATCTTCGCCGGAATGGTGCCCAGTGCAGGCCCTTCACCACTGGCTGGAGGCGGCGGAGATCGACTCGGGCGCCGTGTTCCGCTCTATATCCAAGGGCGGGAAAGTTGGCAAACAGCTTTCGGAGAAGTGGGTCTATTTGCTGGTAAAACAAGTCGCCAAAACCTGCGGATGGGACCCGAGCCAATTCGGTGGCCATTCCCTGCGGTCCGGCTGTGCTACCTATCTGCTGGAGCGGGGGGTGCCGCTCAATATCGTTTCGCAACATCTGCGCCATAAGCGAGTGGACACCACACTCAAATACGATCGCAGCGCTACCGCGAAAGCTCTAATGGGCGTCTATTGAACCGCTTGCCGCAACTCTGGCCTTCATGATTTGAAAGGTGCCCGGCCCATTTCATGGCCCATGATTCCAATGTGAATTCCCCATACGGATTCTTGGATTCCTCTTCCGCCCGCCCGGTTGACTTTTTCTGCAAAACATCCGAACGTATGTTCACTACTTCGGTCTGTCCGGATTCGGCCGAATCGATTTCAGGTCTCGCCGGGCCGTCTCGGCTGCACCAGGCCCTGGGGTCAAGGCCGCGACATTTAGAATCCTAAGCCAAGGAGAACGTGGCATGAAAGGAATCACCCAACGGCAGCAGGACGTTCTGTCCTACATTGGCGAATACGTTGAGGAAAAGGGATTTCCACCGGCGGTGCGGGATATCGCAAAACGATTCAATCTGGCGTCAGCGGCCGGCGTGCATAAACACATCAAGGCACTCGTCAGGAAGGGGTATCTCGCCAAGGAGAAATATATTTCGAGATCACTGAGGGTTATTCGCCCAAATATCCCGGCTCGAAACACCAGGGAGATGCAATTTGCCGAATTGCCTTTGGCCGGCTATGTCGCCGCCGGACAGCCTATCGAAGCGGTCGAACAAGGAGGGGAATATGTGACTGTCCCGGCGGATCTTTTGTCCCGCCCCACGGGCAACTACGTTCTGAAAGTGCGGGGGGATTCGATGATCGAGGAATGCATCGCCGATGGCGACTATGTCATCATGGAGCCACGGGAGTCGGCGGAAAACGGCGAGATGGTGGTCGCATTGATTAACGGACAGGAAGCCACCCTGAAGCGAATTTACCGCGAAGCCGGCCGCGTGCGGCTGCAGCCATCCAATGCGGCCATGGATCCGATCTTCATAAGCGATCAGGACGTTCGGGTGCAAGGAATCGTCGTAGGAATTTGGCGACGCTATTGATTGCTCAGCAACGTTTCGCGAAGAGATTGCCCCCACGCCCCATTCGACGCGCCCCGCAATTCGCGTAGCTCACGACATGCGGCGCCTATACCGGGGAAATGGCGCTATCCTCCGCCGCAGTGCCGGGAGGCACAACACGGGACTTGGTCTCCTCGAATTTTTTTTCCTCCTCGGCGATTTCTTCATCGGTCAGCGGATTGACCGCAGAAGTGAGCGCAATAGCGATCACCTCTTCCAACCGTTCGACCGGCGATATTTTCAAGCCTTTCAATATTTCATCGGGTACGTCGGGGAGATCTTTCTCGTTCTCCTTGGGAATGATCACCTCGCTGATCTTACCCCGCTTGGCGGCCAGTAGCTTTTCCTTGAGCCCGCCTATCTGCAACACCAAGCCGCGTAGGGTGATTTCCCCCGTCATCGCCAAATCGTTGCGCACCGGAATTTCGGTCATCGCGCTGACCAGAGAGCTAACGAGAGTTACCCCAGCTGATGGGCCGTCTTTGGGGATCGCACCTTCCGGCAAGTGGATGTGGGTGTCCAATTTCTTCATCTTGGAGGGAAATATTCCAAAATTGTAAGCCCTGGAGCGCACATAGCTAAACGCGATTTGTGCCGATTCCTTCATGACATCGCCAAGTTGGCCGGTGATCGCCAGCTTGCCGGTTCCGCTCATGGTTTCGACTTCCGTGATGAGCAATTCGCCACCCGTCGACGTGACGCCCAGTCCATTGGATATTCCGATCTCACCCGTATCTTCGGGTTCAGTGTGCTGAAATTTTGGCATACCCAGATATTTCTGCACGGCTTTGGACGTTACGATCATCCTGTCGACTTTCTTGTTCTTGACGATCTGGGTCACCACTTTCCGGAATATCTTGCCGATCTCTCTCTCAAGACTACGTACACCGGCTTCCCGCGTGTAGCCCTCGACAATGGCCTGGACGGCATCGGTGCGCAGGCGTATCTTCTTGTCCTCAAGGCCATGTTCCTTCTTTTGTTTGGGAATTAAATGGATTTCCGCGATTTTTATCTTTTCCAACTCCGTGTATCCGGGGAGGGAAATCACCTCCATGCGGTCCAACAGGGGCGCCGATATATATTGAGTGGTATTCGCCGTCGTGATGAATAGCACTTCGGAAAGGTCATATTCCACTTCTATGTAGTGATCCATGAACGTATTGTTTTGCTCGGGGTCCAATACTTCCAGTAGCGCAGCCGAGGGATCGCCCATGATACTGGAGTAAAGTTTGTCGACCTCATCCATCAGGATCACTGGATTCTTGCTCTTGGCCTTGCGTACGGCCTGTATGATTTTACCGGGCATAGCGCCGATATAAGTGCGGCGATGGCCGCGAATCTCCGCCTCATCCCGTATTCCGCCCAAACTCATGCGCGCAAAATTTCTACCCAGGGCCCGGGCGATCGACTTGGCGAGAGATGTCTTACCGACCCCAGGAGGACCCACCAAGCAAATGATCGGTCCCTTGAGTTCGCCTTTGAGTTTGCAGACCGCCAGATATTCGATAATCCGTTCCTTGACTTTATCCAAACCGTAATGATCTTCATCCAGAATTAGTTTTGCCTTGTCCAGATCGAAGTTGTCCTCGGTACGTATGCTCCAGGGAAGGCTTACCAGCCAGTCGAGGTAGTTTCGGCCGACGTTCGCCTCGGCCGACATCGGAGACATCATTCGCAACTTCTTGAATTCCTTGGTGGCCACATTTTCTGCCGTTTCAGGCATTTTGGCCTCCTTGATTTTTTCCTCCAACTCCTCGAACTCGTCCCGAATGTCCTCCGTTTGCCCCAATTCCTTTTGAATTTCCTTTAGTTGGTCATTGAGGTAGCTATCGCGATGGGTGCTGCCTACATTTTTCTGTACCTGATCCTTCAATTTCCGCTCCAGCTTGCGAACGGCCGACTCTTCCTGCATTTGGCCGAACACCTTTTCCAAGCGGGCTAACGGCTCCACTGTCTCCAGGATGGCTTGCTTGATTTCACGGCTGGAGTTGATGAGAGGAGCAGTGCGATCGGCAAGCTCATCCGCCGGGCTTTCCTTGATACTGCGAATATCGATCTCGGCTGGGTTCTTCTTGGTTTCGGAGAGATATACCTCCAGGATCTCTCTGACATCGTCCGCAATTTTGGCGATCTCATCGGACTTGTCGCTAACGGGGGCAATTGGCTCCACATTGGCCATGTAGTAATCCTGGCCCATCTTGGCTTCCACCAGACGGGCGCGCGATTTAGCCTCGTAGAGCGCCTTCAATGTTCCGTTCGGCAGGCGCATGATCTGGAGGACGTTCCCGATAGTGCCCATTGTGAACAGATCGTCGGGTGTCGGCTTTTCTACTGTCGTATCTTTCTGAGTGACCACGAATATGCGACGGTCGGTAGCCAGGGCACGCTCTACCGCCTCCATGGATTGTTTTCGTCCGATGAAAAACGGGATCGTCATCCCTGGGTAAATGATATCCTCCCGCATGGGGAGCATGGGGAGCAAGACCTGTTCGTTTTGCGGTTGTTCCGTCATCCTAATGTACCTTTTCAGAGTTTTCGCGAGAGCCGGGCTTGGCCGGTCTCACTGGGGTCTGGTCTCCAGCCATTCCATAGCCGGTCGGCCACTACCGGTTTCAGCTTAGCACATATGACGTATGCGGCAAATGGATGTGGCCTCCCGAGCGCTTCCCGCGCGGCTTACCGAGGGGTGATGCGGTTGACACAACGGCACCGACGCGATCTAATGACGATGTCAGCAGTCTCATGCCGAGCCAGCGGCGATAGAGTTTCAGGAAGAAATAACCCGTGGATTTTCGTTCGCGAGTGGAGGATCTTGCCCGTGATTCAATTGACTGAAGCAGCAGCCAAGGAAATAAAAAAAATCAAGGCCGATGAAGGCATGGGAGACGACGTACCCATCCGGATCGGTGTAAAGGGCGGGGGCTGCTCCGGCTTCACGTATACTTTCGAATTCGATTCCAAGCCCAGCAAATTCGACTTGGAATTTCGTTCGGAAGGGCTGACGATCCTGGTGGACAAGAAAAGCCATCTGTATATTGACGGCACTGTGGTCGATTGGAGCTACAGCCTGATGGATAGGGGCTTGAAATTTACCAATCCGGCGGCGAAAGGCTCGTGCGGATGCGGCACATCCTTCATTTACGAGCCCAATGTTAGCGAAAGCAGCTTGCCGACCCTGCAATTTTCCTAGTACCGGTATCCCATCACATGGCGCAAATTCTGCTGCTCAACGGACCCAATCTCAATTTGCTGGGAGAGCGGGAGCCGGAGATCTACGGTCGAACTACGCTAAAAGAAATCGAAGCGCGGGTGACCGCCAAGGCGGCGGGTGCGGGGCATCGCTGCGACTGCTTCCAGTCGAATCACGAAGGCCAGCTCATCGATTGGCTACATGAGAAGCGCTCAGCGAATTTTCTTTTACTCAACGCCGGCGGCTTGACCCACACCGGTATTGCGTTGCGGGATGCTGTGGCAGCGATAGACACGCCATTCGTCGAGATTCACATTTCCAACATTTATCGGCGGGAACCGTTTCGGGCACGCTCCTATTTTTCCGATCTCGCCGTTGGTCTCATTGTGGGACTGGGGCCACAAGGCTATGAATTTGCGGCGGAATTTGCGATAAATCACCTGGCACGGGCCGGCGAGGTGGCCGGTTGATTCGTTACGTCGATTCACCCCGCTGATTCATCCCGCTGATTCGCCTCGCTGATTCGCCCCGCTGATTCAACCAGCCGAATCACTGGCATCGGACCTTGCCGGCATCCATGGGTGGCGTGAATCCTTGGTGTAAATCCTTCGGTGCACAATCTGTTTTTCATTGCATTTTCGGGTCAGGATTGGGAACTTGAGTCGAAGACCAAATCAGGCGATCATTGATGGCTATAGAACGGACCCTTTCCATCGTGAAACCCGATGGCGTCAAAGCCGGGTTAACCGGCGAAATATTGAAAAGGTTCGAGTCCGCCGGGTTAGTCATTGCGGCGCTGCGGATGACACGGCTTACCATGCAGGAAGCGCAAGCATTTTACGATGTCCACCAGGAACGGCCGTTCTTTGAAAGCCTGACGAAATTTATGTGCTCGGGCCCGATCGTGGTTTCCGTACTCGAAGGTGGCGATGCGATTAGACGTAATCGAGAGCTGATGGGGGCAACCGATCCAGCGCAGGCGGATTCCGGGACGATCCGCCGGGAGTACGCTTCGAACATTGAACACAATATCGTTCACGGTTCGGATGCGCCGGAAACAGCGAGTAGAGAAATCGGATTTTTCTTCACCGAGTCCGATCTGGTAAGGGGGGTTCGGCGCTAGACCCCTTCAAATCACCATTTTAAAGGGATGTAAAACGGTGATTGCGGCGAAACTGAAAGACCACTACTCTGCGGGTGAGGCGATCACGACAGAGTTTGCCGGGCTGATGCGCTCGACATTCGCTTACTACCGCGAACTCAACACGCTCTTCCAGGAAAAGCTTCCCTTCAGCCTGCACCAGTCGGAATTGATCGCCTTTCTCAACACTGAGATCAAACCCCGGCTGTTCAACCACGCCTTTTGCGATCGGATTCAAGATTCGCTGAAGTCGCTGCGGCGCGCGATTGTCCGCTTGGAGGACATCCGCGCGTCCCGTACGGAAATCCCGGAGTTCATCAATCATCTCGCCCTGCTGAGCGAACTGGCGGAACGGGTAGAGGCCCTGTATCAATCTCACTGGGAGCACTACCGATATCAGAACCACATCAAGGAGCAGGAGCTGGTGGAGCTTTTGCTGGAAGTTGATCGTATCGGAAATGACTGGGATGTCTACATGCACGGTTTCGCGACCGCAAGAGATCTCGTAGGGGCCCTTAGCGGGCAACTCCTGCCGGAACAGATGGTCGTGATGCGAGTGGCTTATCAGCAGGACAAACCGGCGCAGTTCGCGGTGGAGTCCATGATGTCTCTCATGGACTTTCTCAACTCGTGCTACGTCTTCGTTTGCGCGGTTGGCGGACTGGACAGTGAAAGCAGACCCCTGTCCATCAAGCACGTGGAGGTCGGCGAACCGGTGGAATTGGAATTGGCGGTACCCGAAGAAATTGAAGGGGCCTACCGCCGATTTTTACAATATCTTTTCCTGAAAGATCTCTTGCAGCGTGAAGCCCTGCTCAAATTTGTCATGGAGGCAATCGTAAGGGAATACCGGGCGAAAGAGGCCGGCGCCCTGGCCAATCAATCTGCTTTCCAGAAAGAATTGAGCGCGCGGCTCAAGAAGCTTCCCAGCGAAGGAAGATTTACCATCTCGAATCGCACTTTCCCCGACGATAGCGTGGAAGTACTGCACGAGTTCTTCGTCTCTTTGGAGGAAAAGGAGATCCCCCACGAAGGACTATTGCTCCGTGGTGAAACGGCACGGCGCGGAGGTAAACGACGAAAGGCGGTTGCGATGCGCCCGGAAAAGCCCCGCACCCAACAAGAGCCCTTGCCGACAAATTCCCCCAAACCGGCCCAGGGCGATGGGCCGGCCGGTACGGAGCACATCCGCATTCTCACCGAAAAAGGGTTGTCAGGTACCGTCCCCAAGCAGTAACCCCGCCAAGCAGCGAATCTCACTCCTGATAAGTGCCCCATTCCTCCCGCAGCATGTGAGCGATCTCGCCGAGGGTGACGTATTGTTCGACGGCCTGCACCAAAGCGGGCATCATGTTTTCCGTACCTCGCGCCCGGCGGCGGATTTCTTCCAGCGATTGAGCGGCGGCGGCACTGTCCCGCCGCTCTTTCAGCGCCTTCAGCCGATCGATCTGGTCCTTTCCGATGGTATCGTCCACCTGGAATATCTCAGGCTCGTTGGGTTCGTCGCTCACGAAATCATTGACGCCGACGATGATCTTGTCGCCTCGATCGACGGACTGCTGAGTCCGATAGGCTGTCTCGCGGATTTCGTTTTGAAAGAATCCACATTCTATGGCGCCGGTGGAGCCGCCCATTTCATCCACCTGCCGGATATATGCCATAACACCGGCTTCTATTTCGGCGGTCATGGCCTCGATACAATAGGAGCCGGCTAGGGGATCGATGGTTTCCGTGATTCCTGTTTCGTGGGCGATGATCTGTTGCGTGCGCAGGGCCACTCGCACGGCTCGTTCCGTGGGCAGGCCCCAGGCCTCGTCCATGCCGTTGGTGTGGAGCGACTGCGTTCCTCCCAGCACCGCTGCCAGCGCCTGTATTGCCACACGCACGACGTTGTTTTCCACTTGCTGAGCGGTCAGGGTGCTGCCGCCGGTCTGGGTATGAAAGCGGAGCATCATGGACCGTGGATTCTTTGCCTGGAAGCGCTCCTTCATCAGGGTCGCCCAGATCTGCCTTGCCGCCCGAAACTTGGCAACCTCCTGCAGAAAATTATTGTGGCAATTGAAAAAAAACGATAACCGCGGCGCGATACGATCCACGTCGAGACCGGCTTCGATGGCCGCCTCCATGTAACAGATGGCGTTACAGAGGGTAAACGCCACCTCTTGCACCGCGGAAGAGCCCGCCTCGCGGATGTGATATCCGGAAATCGAAATCGTGTTGAATTTGGGGAGTTCTCTGTCGCAATACGCGAAAATGTCGGTGATCAGCCGCATTGAGGCCTGTACCGGGTAGATGTAGGTGCCCCGGGCGATATATTCCTTGAGGATGTCGTTTTGAATCGTTCCAGCCAGCCGTTCCGGCGCAACGCCCTGCTTCCTGCCTACGGCAATGTAAAGAGCAAGCAGAATCGCGGCTGTGGCATTGATCGTCATCGATGTAGAGACCCGGTGCAACGGTATCTGGTCAAACAGGATTTCCATATCGTCCAGAGAATCGATGGCCACGCCGGTTTTGCCCACCTCCCCTTCCGCGAAGGGGTCGTCGCTGTCGTAGCCAATCTGCGTGGGCAAGTCGAAAGCCACGGAAAGTCCGGTCGTACCATGATCCAGCAGGTACCGGTAACGGCGGTTGGATTCCCGCGCCGTAGCGAATCCTGCGTATTGCCGCATGGTCCATAGTTTTCCGAGGTACATGTCCTTATGTACCCCGCGGGTGTACGGGTATTCCCCCGGTAAATCTTCCGTTCCTCGACCGTGAAGATCGGTGCGGGTGTACAGTTTTTTTATATGGATGGTGGGTGTTGTGGTTGTGGAAGGGTTTTGCATGAATTGAATCAGTTTAAGTTTACATAATATGGAAAGGTTTTTTAAAATATTACAACCGAGTGATCAAACAAGTGATCAAACAATAGTGGCGCGGGCGGTCTGTTAATCCGCCATTCCTTCCATCTTTTTCATTTTTTGAAACACGACACGGAACAGATCTTCAATATCTTCCTCGGGCAGAGGACCGTGGTTATGCGCGGTCATCTGCTCGAGAATCTCTTTTTCCCGTCCTGGAACAAAGATAGGTAAACTGTTTTTCTTTTTGATATCGCCGATCCCGACGGCACACGTCGCCCGCCGATTCAGCAGATCGAGCAGTTGCAAATCAATCCGGTCTATTTCGCCGCGCAACGAGGCGATTTTCCGCTCGTCGTCCCTGTCGATGGTTCGCTCCTATTCGGCTATCGAGGTATTGGTTCCCTGGGCACCAGGATAATATCGAATGCGCTTCATATTCATGCTCAGATACCCGTAGGCAGAGCCCATCCCACCACTTGTGGTCTAAAATGGCAATCTGCCGATGGGTGCGCCCGCAAGCCGTCCCTCTTCGGAGCCATTCTGGTTTGCGTTGGTTCACCCGATTTGCCCTGTTAGAGCACAATCCATCACCCGGCGGGTCCCGCCGAGGCGCTATCCGTCCGGGGCTTCCGGTTTCGTGGGGCGTTATCGCCCCTGCCTTTCCACTCGAGCAACAACGGGACTCCGCGGAATCCAAAGTGGTATCGAATCTGGTTGGCAAAATATCGGCTGTAGGCCGGCGTGATCCGCTCCGGATGACTGGTGAATAACCGGAAAACAGGAGGCCGCACACCGATTTGCGAACCATACAATATTCTTGTTTCGGAGCGGCCCTTCCTGGGAGGCGGATGTTGCCGAATAGCCAGCGGAATCACGCGATTCAGATCAGCCGTCTGGATTGATCGGACGTATTGGGTGAACACCTTTTGCACCTCCCTGAAGAGCTGGTCCACTCCAAAACCTTCGGTGGCACTAACGCTGACGCGAGGCGCGAATTCGAGAAATCCCAACTTGCGCTGCAATAATCCTTCATAGGCCTTGATCCGCCTCGAATCGTCTTGAATGCGGTCCCATTTATTGACGGCGATCACGACACCCCGGTTCCGTTCGAGTATTGCCCCGGCGATTTTGGCGTCCTGGTCCGAAACATCGTCGTCCGCGTCCAGCACCAGCACCGCCACGTCCGTGCGGTAAAGTGCACCCAGGGCGGTCATCGCTCCCAATTTATCCAAATAGGCCGTCGTTTTGGCCTTCCGCCGAATGCCGGCGGTGTCGATCAGCAGATAATCCTGTTTGCCATAGTGCAGCCGGGTATCGATGGGTTCGCGCGTCGTGCCGCTTTTCTCCGAGACAATCATCCGCCCTTCACCCAGGATACGATTCACCAGGGACGATTTTCCAACGTTGGGCTTGCCCAGGAACGCGACACGGATGATATCGTCCCTATCGGATTCCACGTGCTGCTCCATTGTGGCCAGGTTTGGTAGCAGAACCGCGGATTCCTGCAGTAAATCGTCAATTCCTTTCCCATGCAGCGCCGAAATCGGGAAAATAGAATCGGTTCCCAGCCGGTAAAATTCGGATAATGCGCTTTCCCGTTGCCAGTTATCCACCTTGTTGACCACCGCGAGCAGGGGTTTGTCCCGCACGGCTTTATGTTTCTTTAGATTTCTGTATATTTCCTCGTCCAGGGCCGTGAGCCCGTCGGTCGCCGTCGTGACCAGCCACACCATATCCGCTTGCTCCATAGCAACCTCTGCCTGATGGGTGATCTCACGGGCGAACTCCTCGCTGGTGTCCAGCGACAATCCACCCGTATCGATCAGCCGAAAACGGATGTCTCCCCTCGTCACCACTCCCTCCCGGCGGTCTCGGGTTAATCCCGGCGAGGGAGCCACCAGGGCTCTGCGGCTACGGGTGAGCCGGTTGAACAAGGTCGATTTGCCGACGTTGGTGCGCCCCACCAGGACGATGGTGGCCAGATTGGGGGATGCTATAGACGGTTTGTTTTCCTGCACGGTTGTATGTCCGGATATTGATTTATCGAAGCGGAGAAAATCGAAAAATTTCGCAATCGTGTATCCCCAGGGTGGTGCGGTTTCGATGCTAATGGCCGTTGGATTCGGTGACCCGTTCCAGGAATTTCGGGTTCGCGATGCGGAGCCTGTTTTCCGTTACCGTGCGCAGATGGCTGAACAATGCGGCGGCGTCCGCGGGCACATCGAAATGCCCCTGCTGAATCTTTCGGCTCAGACGGCCATTCTGCTCCAATAGGGTCGCGGGCAGTTCCTTATCCGCAACCTGCCCCATCGATTCCGAACGTTCTCCCAGCAAACCAGCAATACTTTGCCACTCTGCTTGCAGGAAGCGCGGGCCCAGATCCATCTCTCGCCGAATGATGGCGAGGAGGTTGATGGCAATTCTCAAATGGTACTGCTCGCCGCCCTCCAAGCGCGCAAGCACCGTCTGCCGCAGATAAGCGGCGATTGCATCCAGAAGTTCCGGCACGGTAGGACGATCCTGCACGATCAACCTCCAGGAGAATCCAACAGGTGAAGTATCTCCCACTCAATTTCGGCGGTACGCCTGCCAAGGCTGGCCAATTCCAAGGACGGCGAACCTTGAAGATATGTGCCCACTTGCGAGATCGTAATGATGGCCCACTTGACGTTGCCGAAGACCTCCCAGAAGAAGATCCGTTCCGGGTCGACGCGGGTTCCGCCCGCGCGTTGATAGGCTTCATGAAATTCTTCGCGCGTCCCTACGCCGCCGACGGGAAATTCATCCCTCCCGAACCGCCACGACCGGATGGTAATCCACGCCAGGTCGCCCAGTGGGTCGCCCTGGGCGGCGAGTTCCCAATCGAGCACCGCGCACAACCCATCTTCATTGAATATCACATTGCCCACCCGGTAGTCGCCGTGAACGAGAGTCATGCCGGTTGCCGGCCGCACGTGTTGCATCAGCCAGCGCAGCCCATATTCGACAACCGGGTGGGGTTCTACCGAAACGCGGCGGAAGATGGCTTCCTGGTTCCGCACCGCCTCTTCCGGCGTCAATCGTTTCAAGGCATCCCCCTTGGTCAGTGCTTCGGGTAGATCTATGCGGTGAATCTGAGCCAGGGCCGCACCGAGTTGGTCCACGATTCTATCCCGTGCCCCGGCGTATTTCGGATGCTCGTGCAGCCGCTTCACCAAAGTTTCCCCATGCACGAAGCGCATGATGAAAAAGCGGTTCCCCAACACGGTTACGTCGTCCTCAAACCAGAGGACTTCAGGCACAGGTACGTTATTTTGGAATGCCAGCCGCATCAGGTCGAACTCTGTACGGGGGCTGCCTTCCAGATAGTCGGTGCTGGAATCCATGCGCAATACCAGGGGCTGCAGAGTGGGTTTCCCGTCCGCCGCAGCTTTCAGATCAAAGGACCAGATCGCGCGCGAGGCACCCCCGGCCATCGGCCGCAGTCTGCTCACCGCCAACGGAGCCTCCACGTGCCGCCCCAGGTAGTCCTCCAATTTCGATTGAAATTCTGCGAGATCGTTGGAATCCATCGGAACTCGTTGGGCTGGAGCAGAGCCTACCGCATTTGGGAGGCGCCGGCGCGCGGGCATCTACCGGCACACCAGTCTCGCAGGTGCCTTCATATCTCCGCGATAGTCGGATCAGAAATAGAGGTGAATCTGCACGTTCCCTCCGTCCCATTGGCGGATGGTTATGAGATCGAAATCCCAGGTCGTGTTGATAAATAATCGGTAATGGTCTGCTTCCGTGAGTACCACACCGACACCGGCCTTGATCTGCAACGATTCCTTGCTTTCCGCTTTGTTTTCGTCCGTCCCTTCGCGGATGGAAAAATCTGCCAGGCCCGACTGGAGGGTGAAGATCCAGCTCAGCCATTCTTTCCGGTCATGTTCCCAGACCGCGTAACCTTGACTCGTATCCAGATCGTTGCGGAAACCGGCTTCCTCGAAGCTGGAACGAACGCGGTTCCTGAAGCGGCTGTCCAGATATCCTAACGTGAGGAAACCGGTTTCCGCCAAGACGGTGCCGAAATAGATGTCAAGCTGACTCAGTTCGAGCGATTGCCGCTGGTCGGGCAGATCAGCGGAAGGCAGCGCGGGTCTCTGCTTCCGCTTTTCCCGGTCAATGGACCATGTGGCCCCAATCAGGCGTTCCCCGGGCAAACCCTGTGTTTCACCGCGCCACCAATCGACGGTGATATCGGCTTCCAGGCCCTCGTATCTGCGCTGCATTTCCGGGTCGAATTCTTCGAATCGAGCTTTTCGCTCCCATTTTATGTCGACCTGGACAAAAACCCGTTCATTGAAAAATCGCCTCAGTTCGATGCGATCAAGGGTGGGCGTTTGCTGATATCGATTATCGTCCGGGTTCTTCTCATTGTAATACCGGCCTTGATCCAGGTGGCTGTACCGCACATATTCCCACTCGTAACGCCTGCCATAGCCCACGGCGAAGCCGACCTCGATCAACCTTTTGTCGTGCGCCGGAAATCCCAATATAGAGCCATAAATCCTCTCTCCCAGCCTGAATTCGACCTGCTGGAAAATAGGATCGGGTCGAATAAAGCTGTCCTCGGACTGAAAGTACGAGAATGTGCCGTAACGGCCCACGTCCACGTCGAGCTTGATTTCTTGAGCGAACAAAAACCGTTTCTGGGAGAGGCTGCCCACGGTACCGCTGAAGCCGTTTCGGGTCGTGTACCACGCGTATCGCCACGATGTGGGATTTTGGTAAGCCTTCCAGTCGAGAAAATTTTCGTCTTCCAGAAAGTGAGGCTCGATCGCGAAATCGCCATTGAATTGGGCGGCCGCGTGACCGCTCGGCCAGAACAACACCACGAGCCCCGACAGGGCAATCGCCCGCAACGCCGCGATGGCCTTCCGCCGCCGGGGCGCCCTGTATCCGTATCCAGGTGCATTCATTGACAAGTACGGGCCTGATTGCCAATCTGCTAAATTAACGTTTACTTGCATCCTCGATCACGCTTGGTTCCGTATAGCCTGGTTCCGAAGCACCATGTCCCTTGCCGAACGCCTGAATACGCTTCACTTTGACGTGGACGATACGCCGCACATCGCGGTCGATGGCGACAAGTGTACGGATTGTGACGGACACGCCTGCCTGACCTTTTGCCCGGCTCAATGTTTCACACCCCGAGCCGATGGTGGAATCGATTATTACTATGTGGGTTGCCTCGAATGCGGCACCTGTTTGCTGCTATGCAGCGAGGAAGCCGTGCGCTGGGCCTACCCTGTCGGCGGGGCGGGCATCTCGTACCGCTTCTGATTTCGCTGGCAGTGCGCCGGTGCTGTCGTTCATGCGGCGCGACCCGCTTTGCATGCCGAACGCCGCATTCCGGACACTGGGCCGGTCAAGCTCCCTCCTTCGCGATTGCCGACAGCCGGGATTCTATGCCCAGGCTGTTTAGATAAACGGTCGCCGGGCAATCCCTCTGCCGGCTCATCAATTCGGCCACGTCCCCAGCATCGTCCAGGTCGAGAGCCAGAGACGCCATCTCCACCACGCGATACCGCAGACCGGCCTTCCGCAACGCATTCTCGTGCAGTGCCAGGCTTCCGGGCCCAAATCGTGACGGAATCAGCGTGGGCGGCGCGCGGTAGATTGCGTTGGTACCCGTGCCATCCAACGAGGGCACCAATAGGGCCGGTAGTCCATTGTCCGCCAATTCAATGAGTTCTGCCAATTCGGCGGCCTCGATCAGTGGCAGATCCAAAGGCACCCGCAGCATGGCCCTTACCCCTTCGCCTTCCAGCACGCGGCCAGCATGGTCGACGGAAGCGCTTTCAGATTTCTGACGACTTTCCTTCAGCACCTCCATCCCGAACGCTTCGGCCAATTTCATCGCCGGTGCGTAATTGGTCACGACCACCTTGCGAATATCGTGCGTCAACGCCGTGACAGCTTCCAGGACGCCCTCGAGAAGGATGATGGCTAACGCGCGCCGTTCATCCGCGGAGAGCAGCGGCGACATGCGACTCTTGGCCCGGTCCAGGTCCTTCACCGGAACCACGACAGCTGTTGTCATCGCGAACCAGCCATGTCGAGTATCTGCTGCGCCAGCATCTTTTTGTCCTCGATACTGGTCATGACGGTGGGCAGCACCACACATCGGAGCCCCAGGTCTTGTATCTCGGTCCGCAGGCCGGCATCACTTTCGTCAACGACGAATACCTCCAGCCAATCGGCCCACATCCTGGCCACAGTAGTGGCCGACACTCGATGGCCCAGTTGCTCCAGCATTTTCGCCAACGGTCCCTTGAGCGCTTTGCCCGACACGATGGGGCTGATCCCTATTTTCAGCCCTCTCGCTTCCTGGATCAGCTGCTTCATCCGCGGTACGGCCAAAATCGGTCCGACGCTGATAAATGGATTGCTGGGTGCGGCGATGATCAGATCGCTCCCGGCCAGAGATTCCGCGATGCCCGGCGCCGGTTCGGCCTGGTCTATATTTTCATATCTGATGCCGTTCACAACGGGCCGCATGCCGTGCCGCACCAGATACTCTTGCAGATGCAGATCCCCGTGATCGGTGTCGATCCAAGTGGGCACCGGCTTGTCGCACATGGGTATAACGCTGCAATTCGTCCCCATAACCGCCGCGATCCGCCTTGTGATCTCGCTCAGGGGCATCCCTTCCCGCAAGCGAGAGGTGCGGTAGAGATGGAGCCCCAAGTCACGGTCACCGAGCCGAAACCAATCCGCAGCGCCCAGGCTGCCGGCCACCTCCAGGGCATGGAACGTATCGCCGGAGACGCCCCACCCGGTTACTGGGTCGACAAGTCCGGCCAAGGTGTAAATCAAGGTATCGCAGTCGGGGGAGATATGGAGCCCCAGAAACTGGAAATCGTCTCCAGTGTTGGCAATAACCGTAAACTGTTGCGGCGGAAGGATCTTCGAAAATCCCAGAGCCAGCTTCGACCCGCCGACGCCCCCCGATAGCAGGGTTACTTTTGCGGCCACGGGTCGATGCCCAAAATTCTGAATCGCGCCTCCCGGCTTTTGTAACGGCGATTGATGCGGATGGCCAAAGCCGTCATCCCTTCGATGATCGCGGCCGCACTCAGCCCGCCCACGTCGATTGGCCGCAGTCCTGGGACTTTTCGGATCATCGACGACACCCGTTGCCTCGCTTCCTTATCGTCGCCATAAACAAACGTATCGCATTCCAGGGGTGTTTCGATTTCCTCCAGTAAGTGCGCCGGGAGCGTCTTGAAGGCCCCTGTAAAAGGAATGTCGGGCGGAAGAATCTTTCTCAGTTGAAGACTCCCCGATCCTTCAGGTGGCGCGGCCGGATTGACTTGGCCTTTATCGAATGAAAGGGGGACCGTAACATCGACGAAGACCTGGCCCTTGCGGAATTGACCGCGCAATCCCTCCAACGTGGTTGCCGCATTCTCGAACGGTACCGTCAGGAGCACGAATTCGGCCTCCGCAACGACATCGGCGTTCCCGGAACCGGCAATACTCCCACCGCCAATGCGCGCGTTCATTTCGGCGGCCTTTTCCCGTGCCCGTTCGGCACTCCTCGAACCCACCAGGATATCGAATCCCGCCTGCGCCAAGCGCAGGGCGAGACCCTTCCCCTGGGGTCCGGTTCCACCGATCAGTGCTATTTTTTCCGCCAATAGGCCTCCATTTTGATCTTGGCTACAGTACCGTATTTTTTCCGGCAATTAGGTGGGGCGGTGAAAGAATATAATTTAGGATTGTTGAATTGTGGTCGATGAGATTGGGAGATTATAAGTTAACATAATATCATTGGTCACGAATGAATAATTCATTTACAGGCTACATTTCAAAGCGTTAGACAAAACCGGCAGTCATATCATTAGCCGGACGCTGCGAGCGCGAGGTCAATCCGCACGCGGGCTTTCTCTTTGCCGAGGATTTCTACGACGGCGGCCAATTCGGGTCCTTCGGTTTCCAGAGTCAGCGCAATGCGCATGGGCTCCCAGAGTGATTTCCCCTTCACGCCGGTACTTTTGGCCACTTCCCTCATGATCTCCTTAAAGGACGGCGCATCCAACTCATCCACCGTGTGCAGGCGCTCGCGAAACTCGACGAATGCCTTCCGGGCATCGACGGTCTTGATTTTTCCCAATGCCGTGGATTCGATGGGTACATCGTCCGATCGAAAGAACAAGGGCAGATGATCTGTAATTTCGGATAGCTTCACCAATTTGGGCTGAACGACGGCGTAAATTTTGCGCAATATATTCTGATCCTCCGTGGCGTAATCCGAAGCATCCACGAACGGCTTTACCAGGCTGAAGAGCTCCTCCACGCTCAGTGCCTTGATGTACTGCTGATTCATCCAGTCCAGTTTGTCCCGGTCGAAAACCGATCCCGTCTTGCCAACTCGGTCCACGGAAAATTTCTGGACCAATTCGCTGCGGCTGATCAGTTCCTGGTCGTTGCCGGGACTCCATCCCAACAGTGCGATGAAATTCACCAATGCATCCGGCAGGTATCCCTGCTCGCGGTAATATTCAACCGACGTATCCCCCTTTCGTTTGCTCATCTTGCTGCGGTCGGTATTGAGCAAAAGGGGCAAATGGGCGTATTGCGGCGGTTGCCAACCCAACCATCGATACAGCAACAGATGCTTGGGTGTGGACGAAAGCCATTCTTCTGCGCGCAGGACATGGGTGATCCCCATGGCGTGATCGTCCACCACGGCCGCCAAGTGGTATGTGGGATACCCATCCGATTTGATGATGACCTGATCGTCCAACTGCCCGGTGTTGAAAGCCACTTCGCCCCGCACCGAATCCTGCACGATAATGCGCTCGTTGCGCTCGGGAATTTTCATGCGAACGACGATGGGCATGCCGCCGGATTCCTTTTCGGCCCGCTCCTGGTCGGTCAGGTCCCGGCAACGGCCATCGTATCGAATGAGCAGGCCGTCCGCCGCCTGCGCCTCTCGCATCTCCTGCAGCGTTGCAGGCGAGCAGGTGCAGCGGTAGGCGAACCCTTTCCCGATCAGCTCCGCCGCCGCTGCGCGGTAAGTTTCCAGCCGTTCCGACTGGCGATAGGGTGCACATGGCCCACCCCGATGCGGCCCCTCGTCCGGGTCCAGGCCTGCCCATTGCAGTAATTCCACGATCCGGGCTTCGGCTTCCGGCACGTGCCGGGAACGGTCGGTATCCTCGATGCGCAGGATGAACCGGCCGCCGTTGTGTTTGGCGAAAAGATAGTTGAACAAGGCCGTGCGCAATCCCCCCACATGCAGTTCGCCGGTCGGGCTGGGGGCGAATCGGACACGAATCTCGGTCATCAGCCTAATGAGCTTGGGTTTTTCAGTGCGAACCGGCGGTCGGTACCAGCATGCCCGCGTTTCCAACATGAATCATGATTTCAATTTGGCCCAAAGGGATCGTGGCCCAAAGGGATCGTGGCCCACAGGGGAGGCCGGCGATAGCCGACGTCCCCATCGGGTTCGCGCGGTCCATATTGGCCGACACGATTTGCATTGACAAGTTTGCGGCTTGGTCTGAACGGAACAGATGGGCTTGTTGGCAACGGCCATTGCTATGACCGAGGCAAATCCTTGACAAGCTGCCGTCCCTTGCGCTCTTTTGAGGGCAGTAGCGGTAAATTTGAGAACGGTGCCCGTATGCAATCCTCCTGACATTTTCGGGGTAAGACCCATGGAGCCGGAAAGCGTAGAACGCAAGCTGACGGCGATCCTCAGCGCCGACGTGAAGGGTTACAGCCGCCTCATGGGGGACGACGAGGAGGCGACCCTGCGCACCCTCACCGCCTACCGCAACGTATTTTCCACGTACATTCAACAGCACCGGGGGCGCGTGGTGAACACGCCGGGGGATTCCATCCTGGCCGATTTCGCCAGCGTGGTGGACGCTGTACGGTGCGCGGTGGAAATTCAGCGCGAGCTGGCTGAACGGAACGCCGAGCTTCCCGAGCACCGGCGCATGCTGTTTCGCATGGGAATCAATCTGGGCGATGTGCTGGTCAAGGACGGGGCCATCTACGGGGATGGGGTCAACATCGCCGCGCGGTTAGAGGCCCTGGCCGACCCGGGGGGAATCTCCGTCTCCGGCAGCGCCCACGAGCAGGTCAAGGGCAAGCTCGATCTGGAGTACGATTACCAGGGCAAGCGCTCGGTCAAGAACATCATGGAAACGGTGGCGGTTTATCGGGTGCTCTCCTATCCCGGAGCTGCCGCCCACCGGGTCGTGGGGGTCAAGCGCCGATTCGCCCGCTCATGGCGCACTGCGGCCCTGGCCGCGGGGCTCGCCGTCCTGATTGGGGGAGGAGCCGTCGCCGCCTGGTATCTTTTGACTCAACCAACGTCATTCTTC
This sequence comes from SAR324 cluster bacterium, assembly GCA_022574555.1. GTDB lineage: Bacteria > SAR324 > SAR324 > SAR324 > JACQKK01 > JACZRV01. Next base: position 21,967 of record JACZRV010000008.1, on the reverse strand, counting down.
GCGGAGACCAAGACCCGAGAGCCGCCGCCCCTGCCCGACAAGCCCTCCCTCGCCGTGCTGCCCTTCGTCAACTCCAGCGGCGACCCGGCACAGGCGTATTTCAGCGACGGCATGGCCGAGGAGATCACCACCACCCTTTCCAAGCTTTCCAATTTGTTCGTGATTGCGACCGATTCTGCCTTCATCTACAAAGACAGAGATGTGGATTTGGAGGATGTGGGCCAGGAACTGGGTGTGCGCCACGTGCTGGCAGGCAGCGCCCGGAGAGCGGATGGGCGGTTCCAAATCGACGTCCGGCTCGTCGAGGCCGCCACGGGCAGGCAGGTATGGTCGGAGGCGTATGATCGGAAACTGGAAGAACTCATTACGATGCAGCATGAGATCACGCAGCGCATCGTGACAGAACTCGGTGTGGAGCTAATCAGGGGTGAGGAAGAGCGCGTCTGGCGGCGGCAGACGGTCAATCTCGAGGCCTACGATGCCTACCTGCGAGGGCTTGAGCTGGATCGCCGCTCAACGCCGGAGGCCAATGCGCTGGCCGTTACGGCGCTGGAAAAAGCGATCGAGTTGGATGCGAATTTCACCAGGGCCTATGCCAGCTTGGGAACCGTGCACATCCGTTCAGTTAAGAATGGGTGGAGTCGTTACTATTTTGATACCATGGAGCGTGCGTTTGCGGTGACACAACAGGCCCTTGCGCTCGATGAATCCGAGCCGGAGGCACATGCCATATTGGGCTTTGTTCACGCGTTGAAGCAAGAGCCGGAACTAGCTATCCATGAATTGCAATCAGCCGTCGCGCTTTGTCCGAATTGCTCGAGTGCGAAGGCGCACTTGGCAAATGCTCTCTTGCGTAAAGGGCGGCCGGAAGAAGCTTTGCCCCATATCCGGTCGGCAATACGCCTTGAACCTTTCCATCCCTCATGGTATATCCTCGCCCTCGGCAACACATACAGGAGGATGGGGCGGCATGAGGATGCTATCGGGGTGCTAAACGAATATCTCCGGCAGAAACCTGAGGATTTCGACGGGCATATTCTGTTGGTTGCGGCCTATGTGCGAGCAGGGCTGGAAGAGCGAGCCAAGACCGGAGCAGCGGAAATTATGCGACTCTTTCCAAATTTTTCCTTGGACAGCTATGAGGTAGGCGCTGCTGATTTCCGTCCAATTAAGGAGATTTGGTATGTGGGTGATTTCTTTGACATTCGCGAAAGGATCCGCATAGTAGACTCTCTCCGTAGGGCTGGGCTGGAGTGAGAGAAAATATTATCGAAAGTTGGACAAGCAATTTTATATTGTCAATGAAATCCAATTGTTCATAAATATTATATCGAATAAGGAGTCGAAGTATGAGAAAGTACGGGCATGCAATTGCGGGCGCGCTCTGCGTAGCCTTAATCTTCGTCTTTCTAGTGGTTCCAGTGGAGGTGCGATCACAGGGATTGCCGGAGGGAGTGAGCGTGGTGATTGTGTCGGAGCACGAGTCCAGTACCCCCGGTGTGGCCAAGATCAAGCTGATCAAAATGACGTTTCAGCCGGGTGCCGCTTTCGAAAATATATCGGTACCGTACACCTCACTCTGAAGCACCACAAAAGGAACGTTCACGGTCGTGAACCACACACACGGGATCACCAACCAATATCCGCCGGGCGCCCGCTGGACCAACCAGAGGGGATGGACCATATCCATTTACAACCACGGTGACGAGCCGGCCGTCCAGTGGGTTTGGCAATTGGTTCCCGAGGAATAGATTTACCAGCAAGAAACGGTCGGGAGGGCTTCGAAGGAAGCCCCCCCTATCGCGGGCTAGCCATTTTACTCGAATCTGTCCAGCGGCCTGATGGGCAATGACCTTCGTCCCGCCATATCCAAATTATATTCTGCACTGATGAAACCGGGGATTGGATCACCGCTCCCCGCCGCCTTCCCATATACATAGGCGCACAGGCGACTCCTTACCCGCGTCAGGCGGAAAAGATCGGACATTCGCAGCCAGGGGCTGGGCGAAACCCCAGCGCTGCGATACAATAGGCTCATGGGATCTGTCCGCGCCAAATCCATAATCTTGAAAGATGATAGCGGAGTGTCCGCGAATGGCCGGGAAAAAATCGATTTTATCCAAACGAAGCCAATTACATTAATAATATCAGTGGATTAATAATTTGGCTTTGTCGTGCCAATACGCCTCCTCGATTGAAAGCCTGTGTGAATACACCACCAGTCCCCTTTCCCGTGGAAGGGGATAGGGATCGGGAGTTAACTTAATTGATGAGGAACGCCCGGCTTACTTTGCGCTCGCCCTGGCGGATGTCCGCTTGTCTTGCACTTGGGCCATGGCGGGAGTAAAATTATAGCAACACAGCAACGGAATAATCACCCAGCGTTACCCGCATATTTAAACCTATTGAGCGAGGGACCCATGGCTTTCGGGCAAATGGCGAGTCGGACATTTGCAGTAAATTCTCCCGCCAACGCGACTGTCGAAGAGCGAATGGCCTTCCTGAAGAAGGTCTACGGCCTTTTGTCGCTCTCTCTCCTCAGCGCCGTGATCGGCGCGTACTTCGGCAAAGCCCTGCCTCCGGGGCTGATGATGCCCCTGTTCATCGTGGAAATCGTCTTGGTCATCTTTGCCATGGCCGTGCGGCGCAAGCCCGTTTGGAACGTGGTGGCGCTTTTCTCGTTCACGACCCTATCCGGCGTGACCCTGGGTCCCGTGATGGTGATTTACAACGCGGGCGTGATTCAAGAGGCGTTGGTTCTGACGCTGCTGATCTTTGGCGGCCTCACGTTCTACGTGATGACGACCAAGAAGGATTTTTCATACCTGTCCGGGTTCCTGATCGTGGGCCTGATTACGGTCATCATCGGCGGATTGCTCAACGCTTTTCTGTTTCAGAGCCCCATGCTCGAGTTCGCCATGGCCGGCGGCGGCGTAATCCTGTTCAGCGGGTTTATCCTCTACGACACGTCCAACATCCTGCGCAACTACGACGTGCAAGACTACACGAGCGCCACCCTGGCACTCTACCTCGATGTCCTCAATCTCTTCCTGTTTCTTCTGCGCCTATTGGGCGGACGCGACTAAATCCCGTTTTCGCACTCTTGCTGGTGTACAGATGAGGGTGTTTCAGATCGCGGGTGACGCAGGTGAGACATAAAAACCGGGCCGGAAGAAGTTCCGGCCCGGCCGCGCCGGGGATATCATCCCCATCTACTCACGGAGCCGGTCTAATTCCATCACGGACCCCGCGGATGCCCAGTGTGCGGACGACTAACGTACCCTATGGGCTTCCTCGCGGCACAGTCTCTTTGGAAGCCGGTGGCACCTGGCCCCTGAAAGGCTCGTCCATCATTAGCAGTATGCCCTCGGTACCGAGCTCGATGGGATGGGGCGATCGGCCGAACACCTCCCCCGGCGTGACGCGGTACATATCGCCGTCCTTATCGGTAAAAATGATCAACGTATAAGCCCCATAAAGGACGCGGCCGTCCCGCGCGTCCTGCTGGCCGATGACGATAGTCTGGGGCGGTGATACGGGAGTTTCGGTGCGAACGGCGGCGGCTTCACCCGTCCGTGGATCGACCAGTATGAGCACCAGGCGATCGGTACGCAATATATCGGCCTGCCCGCTGGCCAGAAGCTGTCTGGAAACTTCTACCCTGCCGCTGATGGATGTGGCCAACGATGACTCCTCGCGCTCGACTTCGCGAAGGAGTGCATAGCCCACGACGCCGAGGAATATCACGATTCCCGCAACGATGATTATCGATCTGGATTTCATACCTGTCGGTCGCCGCGAGATCGTGCCGCCCCCGTTACTATGATCGCGGCCGATCGGCGGGCGGCTAAATGGATGCTCGTTTGCCGGCAGGTGCGCTGTAAATGAAGCACTGGACATCCCATGATGCCAAACGTTTCTGCCAAACGTTTCTGTAAATCATACTCCTCACCGAACCCCGCTTTGTCAACGCACCGGCGACAGGCATTCCGGCATGCTCTTCTGCGGGAAGCCCTTCCGCAGTTAGCCGTATGTGACCGGAATTCCGTTTCGCATGAAGGTCGCCGTCACATCTGGCACCGATGCCCGGTCTCAATGGGTGCGCGGGTCACCAATCAGGTCTGGAAAATGGCAGGCGTGACAACCCTCGTAAAAACTCGTGCAAAAGTCTTGATAAATTTGGAGCAACCCTTGTTGGCTACGCAACGTCGCCGGCAGTGGCTTGGTCAGCAACAAGCGATGTTCCATAAAACGGGTCTTGCTGTTCGGCGCTTCCGGAGGCAGCACGATAAAAAGCCGGTAGAGCAGCTTCTCCAATTCTTTATCGCCCCGCCGCCGGGCATAGGCCAAGAAGAACGGTATCACGGCATTGGCCATGACAATGATGATGCGCCCGCGCCCGATGAGTTGGGCAGTCTTGCCCGCAGGCGGCGACCTGAACGAAATGCGGCCACGCCACGGCTCGTCTTCCGGCGTGCTGAAAGCCCTTTCCAGGGCCTGCAATGCGGCCTTTCGCAAATGGCTTTCGTCGCGCAGCCCATCCAACTCGTAGAGTATGTCCAGCCAGCTCGCCAGCCAACCCTTTGGGCTCATTTGGTAGAGGTGGTGAAATAGCCCTACCAGCCGCCTTTCCGGAGAATTCCATGGACGCCCCACACGTTTGAGGATCGGAAAATCGTCAACCGGCAAGTGAAGTGATTGCCACAATTCGCTCCAGCGCGAATACTCTTCACCCGCGTCCCCGTCATACGGCGTGTCCGGCTCTTTCAGCAGGTTCAGAGCCCCGAACCAACGGGACAGGACTTCGTCGCGAGCCCGGGAACGCTCGAGGTCCATCAGAAGCGCCAACTCCCGCAACGGAAATCGTTGGGCGATGCTGACGAAGGAATCGGCATAAGGCCGGTAGCCCATCGACTGGAAAATGAGACGGAAGAGAATTTGATCATCGTCCGCCGAATCCCAGAGTGGGAACAGGCGCTCCGCTTTTCCCCTCGCCCGCACCTCAGCGGCGTGAGCAATGGCGGAGGCAATTCTTTCCGGCCCTTTCAATGCCGCTCTCAAACCACAGCGCCCGGGCAGGCTCTCGTACCGCTTCAACATCTCCTCCGGATCGCGCATCACGACCAGCACGCGCTCGGTCAAAAACGAAGCAGCGTGAAAGACGGGGATCAGGCGGCCCGCCTGTGCACGGGCCGCTCTTTCGGAGCGGTGCAGCACCACATGCAAAACCACATTTTCATAGGCCGCATCCTCGTGGTGGCCATGGCTGTACCAGTCCCCTTCGTTCATGTGAATTTCGACGGAACCGAAGTGCTCGTCTCCCCCGATCAAAACGCGGGCATCCTTGAAATCGGGACCCTCCCCACGGTTCAGCCAGCCGGGAAACAATACCTGGACGGGCTGGCCACCGGCTGTCGTCAGCTTGGGGGTGCTCCAGATCTGATGAGCCCAGCATGCCTGTATCAGCGCCTCCCTCTGGCCGGCCAATTCCGCCAGCAAATCTTCTTTTCGGCCCACACCGGAGGAGTCTGTGCCGATTTTTTCGCGATTCAATGGCGTTCCTTTCCCAGCCAGCCACTTCTGGTCGGGTTAGCTGCTCGTTCGGCTCGTATTTCCGTATGGGTTCCACCCGGAGGACGCACCAGAAGGCTGATCCCTTTACCGAATAAAGAGGCGCACTATTACCTCGGGACAAAAAGATTTCGACGCCTCCAGCCCATCGCCGACAATCGAGCTGGACCAGCCTACTCGAATTCGACGCCTAGTAAACCGCTTGACCTCCCCCTTTTCTCGTCGAATCTTGCCTGGAATCCCCAGCCAGAGCGCCATTCACCAGTTGCCGGTGCGCCGGGCGTGTGGTAGCCTAGTGTCCGATACGGACCATATTCGCGTGGGCTGCCGGTATGTTGGGGACCCGCTGATCATTGTAACCGATGGGGAGAGATTTTCATGAGTGAAACCGCTTTGAAGCCGGTTCCCCCTGCAATAACGAACCGTACGAGAGAAATTCTCAGTGGGTATCAGGGTCAATCTCCAGGGACTCTGGCCAACATTGCACGCTTACTCAACCATGGTCACCTGGCCGGCACGGGAAAACTGGTCATTCTCCCCGTTGACCAAGGTTTTGAACACGGGCCCGCCAGATCGTTTGCCGCCAACCCGTCGGGCTACGACCCCAACTACCATTTCGAGTTGGCGATCGACGCCGGTTGTAATGCTTATGCCGCGCCTTTAGGCTTTCTGGAAAGCGGGGCAGCGGAGTACGCTGGCGAAATTCCGCTCATCCTCAAGTTGAACAATAGCGATTCGCTCTTCGATTCGAAAGATCCCTGCCCGGCGGTCACCGGATCGGTACGGGACGCATTGCGCATTGGCGCCTGTGCCATCGGATACACCATTTACCCCGGCTCAGCCCACCGCAACGAAATGTACGAGGCCTTGCGGGAGCTGACGCTTGAAGCCAAGGAGGCCGGGCTGGTAGTCGTTGTCTGGTCCTATCCCCGGGGTGCCAGCATTTCCCAACAGGGTGAAACCGCCATCGACGTTATCGCGTATGCGGCTCAAATCGCGGCCCAGTTGGGAGCCCACATCATAAAAGTCAAACTTCCCACCGATCACATCGAGCAGGATGCCGCCCGCAAAGTATATGAGAAGGAAAAAATCCCAATTGGATCGCTGGCCGATCGTGTTCGACACGTTGTCCAGAGTACCTTCAACGGCCGGCGCATCGTCATATTCTCCGGCGGTGCGGCCAAGGACACCGAGGGCCTGATCGACGAGATCAAGGCCATCAAGGACGGCGGTGGTTTCGGCTCGATCATAGGACGAAATTCTTTCCAGCGCGCCAAGGGAGAGGCTGTCGAACTCCTGGGCCGTATCATGAATATTTACAAAAACTAAGGGCATCTGACAAAACTGCCAGATAGGCGGTGGCGGGTTTCTATTGTCGGTTGATAACCACATCCCCTGTGCTCGGTGTGTCTTGGAAACAGCGTAATCTCATGGATGGGACATGCAATTGATCCTACAATGGTTGGGATTTGTTAGAGCCTCTGAGACTCCCTCACCGAGCGCAGCAGATGGAACCAACGGCACGCCGGTAGGCGGAATCTACCGTGTGTCCTGATATTGCCTGTCCGTCCATCATGCGCCGCGTAATTCCTTCCCTCGCAGAAATACACTGACATCGCCTTGGACTCGGCATTCACATACTTCGCCACCCTCCTATACTGGGGTTTGACCCTCTACGAGTGGGTCGTGATCATTGCGATCCTGCTGAGTTGGGTCAACCCCGACCCGCGAAACACCGTCATGCTGTTCATCAACGGCATGACACTCCCCTATTGGAATTGGCTGCGTCCCTATCTTCCCGGCCAAATCCAGATGTTCACCGCCTATATATCCCTCTTGTTGATCTGGTTTCTGAAAGTTTTCCTCCCGGGTACCGTCGGTGCCATTGGCGACTGGGTGGCTGGAAGAATTACCGAGGGCGCTCTCGCCGTGCAGGTATCTGGTTACTTCTTGATGGGCCTGGGCCTCGTGATGCAAAATTTTCTGTTTTTCCTCATCCTGCTGTTCCTGATCTGGTTTTTCCTGACCCTGGTGAGTCCATCACCGAACAATGCCATTGTACGTACGGTCTATGTCCTGGTGGATCCATTCATTTCGCCCGTTCAACGCAGACTTCCGCGCATGAGGATCGACCTTTCGCCCTTGGTCGTCGCCGGAATCTGTTTCGTAATAAGCTTCTTCGTCGTTTCAAATCTCATCGTTTTCGCCACCGGACTTACCAGCTACGGTCACCTGGGATTGCCTGTGGGTCCCATCCATTAGGCTCGTAGGGGGCTCCATTCGGATTTGGTTTGCAAACCAAAAAATTCGCCTTGCACATCGTTTTCAATTTGGACTTCGTGTGCCCGCCTCATGAGTCACGATTTCGCTGTCCGAATTTATTCGCCATTGGCTAGCGGACTGTCCATCATCGTAATGAGGCTATCCAGAAAGCCGGTGCGCTTCAACCGCTGGAAGTCGTGTTGCCTAAGATAGAAGAGATCGTAAACATGGCTGTCGGTGGTCGTAATCAGTGATTGCTGCACCTCCACTCCGTAGCGGTCAAACACGCGGCTGAGTTTGTAAAACAGGAAAGGCTCATCACGCCGGACTACACGTAACCGGCCGTAGGGCACGGAACTCCTTTTATAGACGCCATCCTTGAGCGATACCTGGTATCCCTTTCCATCGTCACCCAAAAACTCCGCTCTGGTGTTGCCCCTCGTTTCCGGCAACATCCCTGGCTGCACCTTCAGTTCGGGGGGTGAACCGCCTTGAATCAACGCTTCGAAATCGCGGGGGTGGAGTTTCTCGTTGGTGTCCAGGGCCGAGACCTGGAAGTAGTAGCAAAATCCCGTCTGCTGGTTTTCAAGCGCCACTTTGTTCACTTTACCGGAGTGAATGTTGATGCGCTTCAAACTCAGCGCGTAAGCGACTCTGGTATGGGAAAGTGGCAGCTGCCGCGTGTAAATGAGCAATCCCTCGGCAATGCCGCTATTACCGGTCACCACGTCCACGAGCACCCTCTCTGTCTCAAATCCGCTGAATTTTACGATCTGCCGCGCAAGCTGTTCGGCTGGAATACGGAATAGGTAGCGGTTCGGAAATGACGAAAAAAACCATTCGAAGACCGTCGATTCCTCTTTGGTCAGTTCCCGGAGCGTTTCGCCGCTGATATGGTTCTTCAAAGCCTGCACAAGCCGGCCTACCAAATTTTCGTGGCCTTCTCCGGATTGCCGGTCAACGATAATATCGTTTTGCAGGGTCTCCAATTCCGCCGTCTTGAGCTCCAGTATTCGCCATTCCTGCGGATTGATCTCTGCCATGGGCTGGAAGACGACCGAATTCAAACCCCGTGCGATGCACATGTGCAGTAAGCGGTAGAAACGGGTTTCGTTCTCCAATTCTCTTTTCTTGTTTTCCAGATAGATATTGATGAATTCTAACGAATGCTCCAGTGTCGGAAATCCGCTCATCTCTGCCAGCATGTGAGTGGATTCCTCGAATAGTTCCCGAACGTAATCCCCGCGCGAGTCTCCAACGCGGCCCCGGGCTTCCAGGGTCGCAAGATTCATTACGACCAGCAAAATACCATTGACGATGTCTCGATCAGCCAAATCGAAGTAATCCGCCATCGCGTGATCGGTGTATGCGGAGCGGCTGGTCAATTCCACCAGTGCCTGTTGATTTAAAATGAGCAGACGTATGCGCTCAAGGAACCGGTCATCCCGGTAACCGATCCGATGCAGAATATCCATCGCGATCTCGGCACTGCGAACCGGACCGCCAGCTTCCGGATCCAGACGCCCGATAGGGTGGAGAAACAGGCTCCACTTGAGAGCAACGACGTGGTCGGGCAGGAGGAGTTGAAACCACTCCTGATATTCAGCGGCGACCCAATCCAACAAACGCTGCCCCAGGCGCAGGCTTTGAACCATGACCGAATGAACGGGGAGCACCGAACCCTCAAAATTGCGGATCAGGTAATATACCCGATCGCACTCTGGAATGAAGTGCCCGAACAGGGTTTTCCGGCCGCCGACGACTGGATCGCTGATCTCGAATAGGGCCTCGACAGCGAGATGAGCGTGCGGATCAGCCATTATCCTCGAGAACAGCGAGGCTTGACGGTCCAAATCGTTTCTTTTACCGAGCGGTACGACCGACGCCACCAGTTCGCCCATGCGGTCCTTGAGCGGGCGGCTCAGTTCATAACCACTTTCGGCAACGTAGGCCAATATTTCCAGAATCGCCCGGTCTTCGCCGAACAATCCAGACAAATCCGCTAATTTTCCGCCTGCCTTATCGTCGTCAGCGGAAATGATCGCCGTAATTTGTTTGGCGCCAAGTTGGACGGATAGATGCAACCCTCCGACGGGCACGTGGATCGAGCGGTCCAGCATTCTGGAAAGAAATTCCCGCGCAATGACCTGCGCGTCGGTGAGCAATTGCAGACGATGGCGTTCCAGATCGTCGAGGTCCTCGAAGCGCAATTTATGTGCGATATAGAGCGCCGCAATCGTCTCGTCGTACCGGCGCGGTGAAATTTCCGATGTATCGGGGCCACCTGTTTCCGATACCCGTCTCGGTTGTACGAACTGCAATCCCCCCACGAAGTTGCGTAGGTCGTGCAGCACCTCCAAGGCCATCGCCAACCGGCTGGCCTCGCCCGGAGACAATGCTTCAATCTCGCATGCCTCGATCAGCAGATCAGCGGTCTGAAAACTTTTGGATTGTTGGATGATTCCAAAGATCCAGAGGGGAATTTGCACCGTGCGCAGGCCCCCGAAATCTTCCTTCAGATCCATCGACGTCAATGAAGGTGCAGATAGCGCTTCGAACTCTTCGACTTTTTTCTTCACCAACGCACCGAAAGACATAATACCGTAAAAACGCTCCTTCAGTGCTTCCAATATTTGTTCTTTGCCACCCAAAGCGCGGGATTCCATGATGGAAGGTATGGTGTGTAAAGCTTCCGGAAGGGCAAAGCGTGATAAATCCTCGTCGAGTTCGAAATACTGATGAACCGTTTTGAGCCCTGCTCCGTTGAGTAACGATTCCAAACGAAGGATCATATCCTTGAATACGATCTCCTCACCAGGCTGGAGTCCTTTTGTGTCGACGCAATAGCCCGTATCCAGGTCCGATTCCAGCGTCAGTTCGGCTCTACCGTAGCCTCCGCGTGCGAACAGCAGGAAATGATCCATTAATTCAGTAGGATCTAACCGCGCGCCTTCCAACAGAGGAACCTGTGAATCAAGGATTTCAATGGTCTGCCGGCACGAAGCGACATCCTGCCGTAGTGTTTCCTCGATTTTGGCGTGGTAGGCGCGCGACTCGGCTACATCGCCCGAATCCTCATCCATTTCGGGTAAATTATCGAGAAATCGGGCCAGACTCGATTCCTTCTGTGGCAATAGCTTGCGATTAAAGGCCAAGTCGCGCTCGTTGTCTTCGATGTGCAATCGAATCAGTGCCGGCAGATCCGCAACGGCGATCCGGAGCGCCAAGCGATGCAATGCGTCAATAAGCCGAGTGTGGCGATGGAGGGTCTCGTAGGCGTGTTTAGCGTGCCGATCGGATTCCGCCAAAGAAATCATCTGTCCAGCGTAGTATTCTTGTACGTTGTTGCGGAAGACATTCTCGCGCTCCTGCAACACGGTAAATAATTTTCCATGCTCCTCACCAAGCGCGTCACCTATTTCGGGCAATTGGGCCCATACTCCGTGACAAAAGGCATCGTGCTCTCCGGGGCCTCCGGCCCCATCCGAGAAAAATAGCGGTTGGATCAGCTCGCGGCAACGCGTCATTTGGCTCGATCTATCGGTCACGGGACAATGATCGTCATGGTCATGGTGAAAATTGAGATCAATATTCGGAATCAGGTAAAAAGGTCACGGGTGCAAACGGACGCCAACGCGTGGAACTCGAACATAATGAATTGATATCAAAAAATATATCGGTAATCATCGAAATGTGTAGACATTGCAGAGCCGGTGTTTCCCAATTCACATCGAACTGGGTACGGGGGAGCATTTCATCCGTAAAATGTGGTCTGCATTTGAAATCACGGCACAGCGGGATAATGTCTTTTCAATTCCAAAGTTAGATAAACTGGGACCATCAATTAAATTCCCCCGGAGATACGATGAAGACCGGATTCTTCTACGATCCCATCTTCCTGCACCACGACACGGGAGACCATCCTGAAAACGCTGGCCGCTTGCGGGCCATTCTCGGGCGTATTCAGGAAGACGATCTATTGTCCCGCCTCATCGAGAAATCCACTCGCCCCGCGACCCAGCAGGAGGTGGCACTGATCCATGACGTCGAATATCTCCGCATCGTCGAGGAAGCGGCATTATCGGGACAACCCTTCCTTAATTCACCCGATTGCGCGCTTTCGGAGCAGTCCTACGATGCCGCCTTGAACGGTGCCGGCGCCATGGTGGACGCCGTCCTCGAAGTGGCTGAGGGGAAGCTGGACAACGCCTTCGTCGCGTGTCGGCCGCCGGGTCATCATGCGGAACATGGGGCGGCCATGGGTTTCTGTTTTTTCAATAACATCGCGATCGGAGCCGCATGGCTAACTGCGAATATGGGTTATGAGCGCGTGCTGATCTTCGATTTCGACGTCCATCACGGCAACGGCACCCAACACGCTTTCGAATCCCGCGACGACATACTGTTCGCCAGCATGCACCAGGATCCCCTGACATGCTATCCCGGTACCGGATTTACCGGCGAGCGCGGCAACGGAGACGGTCTGGGCTACACGATCAACCTTCCCATGCCGCCTTACGCCACCGACGCCGATTATATGTCCCTTTTTCGTGACCAGCTCCTGCCCCGATTCCGGGAGTACGATCCGCAATTCATCTTGATTTCGGCGGGTTTCGATGCCCACAGGGACGATCCCCTGGCCCAAATTGCGCTGACCCAGAACGGATTCGACCAAATGCTTACCGAGATCAAAACTCTTGCCCTGAATCACTGCCAGGGCCGCCTGGTCACCATTTTGGAGGGGGGATACCACTACCAGCGGTTGGCCGAATGCGTCGCTTCCCACGTAGCCTTGCTTCAGGCCGATCCCACATGATCACTCCGGAGCGCAGCCCTTGAAACCGAGTAAAACCAACGTTGTGGCACTTTGGAATGCGGAGCCGGCGGCAGAATTTACGTTTGCTGAAATGCGTCAAGCGTTACGGATCGCGAAAAACCAAACTCGCGGGTTGCGCAAGATCTTGAGCGATCTGAGAACAGACGGCGTGCTCGAGCACATCAACCGGCGGTATCGCCTGCCCCCAAAACGGACCGAAGCGGATCGGAGCCGAAGCGCAGGCGAGATCGTAGAAGGCCGATACTCAGCCCACCAGCGAGGATTCGGTTTCATCGATACCGACGAGGCACGGATCTCCTATTTCGTCCCGCCCCGGCAAGAAAAAGGCGCCCTGGACGGCGATCGGGTGCGGGCCAAGCTATTCCTGGACCAGCGGTCGGGACGGAAGACCGCCAGGGTCGATATGGTGCTGGATCGTTGGCGCAAACAGGTACGCGGCCGTGTGCAACTGATGCGGGATGGCGAGCTTTGGGTCATTCCACTCAACGAAATCGTGCCGCCACTATTTGTCGGGCAGGGTCACCTGCCGAAAGACATCGGTGCCGGCAGTCTGGTCGACGTACTGATCACCGATTACCCCGAATCCGTCGAGGAAGCGCCCACAGGGCGAATCCTGGGTATGATCGACGGCGGCGATTCGATCGAAGGCATCATCGAAAACATTCTGGCAGACAAGCAGACCGGATTTCCTTTCTCCGCTGCGGCCTTGAAAGAATCCAACCGCCTGCCGCGCTCGGTTCGCATCAACAAGCAGCGAAAAGACCTGCGCGAATTGCCGTTTATCACGATTGACGGGAGTGACGCACGCGATTTCGACGATGCGGTCTGCCTGCTCGACAGCGGCGGGAGCCACACCCGGCTGCTGGTCGCCGTCGCCGATGTCGCCCATTACGTTCGCCCGGGTAGTTTCCTGGACCGGGACGCGTACCAGCGGGGCACCAGTATCTACCTTCCCCATCGGGCCATCCCCATGCTGCCGGAGGCAATTTCCAACGATCTGTGCTCGCTACGGCCCGGACAGCTTCGGTTTACGTTGACTTGCGAAATGGAGCTCAACGATTCCGGGGAGGTGGTGGATTATTCCGTGTATGAAAGCGTCATTCGCAGCCGCGCCCGCCTCACGTACGACCAGGTGCAGCAATATTATGATGGGGGCGTTGATCACCCGATCGAGGATTCCGTAGTGGCCGGCATGCTGGGGCGGATGCGAAACCTGGCAGCGCTGCTGGCGGCCAAGCGGCGGCACAGGGGCGCCCTGCAATTGGAAATGCCGGAGGTGCGCATCGACTTCGACGAGCAAGGCCGCCCCCTTAATACACGCCTTGCGTATCCAACCGAAGCCACGCGCTTGATCGAGCAGTTCATGGTGGAAGCCAACGAGACGGTCGCCCGCCACGCGCGGAGCGAGCGGCTGCCGATCCTCTTCCGTGTCCATGAGCCTCCTCCAGCGCGGCAATCGGCGGTACTGACGGAACTGCTGCAAGGGTTCGGCATCCCCGTTGACGAAGACGCGTTACATTTGCCTGGGGGCTTCAATGCCCTATTGGAACGGTTTAAATCGCATCCCCAACGTATCCTGCTCGAAGTGGCTCTGTTGAAATCCATGGCTCAGGCCCGCTACCGCCCGAAAAACGTCGGACATTTCGGTTTGGCCGCAGAAATATATACGCACTTTACGTCGCCGATCCGCCGCTATCCGGACCTCCTATTGCACCGTGTACTGAAGGCTCATCTCCGCGGCGAGTCTACCCAGGTGGAGAAAAAGGCCGTATCCGGCCCCGCCGGTACACATCTTTCCGATTGCGAGCGCAATGCCGAGGCCATCGAAAAGCAGGTGGCACGGCTTTTCAAGGTCGTGATCATGGAGCCGATGCTGGGCGACGTTTTCCGTGCCACGGTGAGCAATGTGTCCGATGCTGGTTTATGGGTCGAGCTTCCGGATTACCACGTCTCGGGTCTGCTGCCCCTGCAGTCCCTGCCTTCCAACCGCTACCGCTACGACCGCACGCGGAATCTGCTCCGCGGTGCCCGCAAGCCCAAGGAAATCGCACCCGGCCGGCGGATGCAAGTGCAATTGGTGAGGGCGAATCGGCACGCGCAGGAATTGGAGTTCGGATTCGATCGCTGGGGATGGAAAGAGGACCCGCAAGCCCGCCAGGCGAAGTGAGTGCATCGCCGTCCGGCCGTGTCCACTCGCCGTGTTATTAATGTTTTGCCGTCGCAAGTGCGATTTCAAGGAATCGTTGCAGGCCGGATTCGGCTCGCCGCACCATCACGGAGAGAGCCGGCGGTATCCGGTCGGATTCCAGGGCGCGCCAGCCGGCAGCGAATTCTCCCTGTTTTTCCACGTACAGCAGCGCATGGAATCCATCATAATAGAAGTAGGGGAGGCATGAGACGCGATAGGGCTTGAATTCCATCACGTAGCACTCATCGACGGTTTTACCCATGCGCCGCATCACGGCGATCTCGTCCGGAAATCGTGCCGCCATTCCCCCTGGCGTGGCACCCATCCGGTCATAGATACTCGACGTCGACCCGCCCTTCCGCTCCGCGGCTTCGCGGTGCAGGGGCAATACTCCCATTACCTCCTCCAATTCCCGCACTCGCATCCGGAGGATCCCGTCTATTTCCAGAACTTTGAATGCTGTTCCGGTGCCTGAGGAGACTTTTCGTTTCTTGTCCGTTGGAGATTTACTCATTCCCTGCTCCCCGTTGGGCCGGCTGGAAGCGGTTTAGCACACGGATAGCGGATTTTCCGGACTGCGGGTCGATGCACTTGAGCGCGATCGCAACGCGATTGTCACGGTCGAGATGATCCCAAACCGACGTGAGAATTTCCGCCGGCCCGCCATCCAAGGGCAGAAGGTAAGGTTCTCCCACGAAGGACGGCAGGGGCGCCCCGTCCCCCTGGTAAGTGGTGATGCACCAGCCGAAGCCGGGCGCCAATTTTTCATATTGGTGGAATTGACGGATGGATGTGCCCGGGTCGAATGGGTGCGCTTTGATGATGGCCAGCCAGACCATGTGGTTTTCTGCCGTAAGGTCGATATCACCGGCGATGCGGGGCGTCCAATTGGGATCGTCGGGTTCGTGAACCCTGGTGGACAGCGCCTGAGGAAAGGTGCGCCCTGCCGAGATTCCTTCCCAGAGCGTATCGGTGTGATCCCCGTTCGTGACCAGGTAATGCCCGGGAAGTTCGCGCATGGCGGTATAAATCACCAGGCTGGGATCGGACATGCGCGCAGGATCGGCAGCTTCGGTGCGCAATGTGACGCCGTCCGGGACGAATATGCGGTTGCGGCTATTTTCGCTGCGGCCCATGATCCAGTAGACCTGAATCAAGCTTTTGCCGCCGGCGCTGACGCCCATCACGATTCCCCTGCCTGGATAGGCATTGTCGCCCAGTTTACGCAGGTTTAGCCGCGCGGTTCGAGTCATGCGCTCCATACCGGTGCCGTGCGGCTGCTCCATCAGAGGACGAACAGTGGCGGGTCCATATCGTCTGGCGGCGTGCGCCCCATGAGAATGTAGTTGGTCGCCGCGATACGGCTCAAGGTCAGTGGCGTGTCGCCGCCGTCGATCAGGCGATAATCGCCGGGTGCGCCATAAATCGGGTCGAACAGGATCAGCGGAACGGGATTGAGCGAATGCCGGGTATTGGGCTCCCGGCGTTGTGTTTGGGGATTGTTGGAGATCATCTCGTCGGCGTTGCCGTGGTCCGCGGTGATAATCGCCAGACCGCCGGTTTCGCGCAGAGCGTCCAGGATGTGGCCCAGGGCATGGTCTATGGCCTCCACGCCGAGCATGGTGGCTGCGATATCACCGGTGTGTCCCACCATGTCGGCATTGGCGAAATTGATCAAGCCAAATTGAAATTCGCCGCCCCGGATCAACGCGCAGGCTTTGTCCGCGATCTGGGCCGCCTTCATTGCCGGTACCGCCGCGAACGAATTCACCTTATCCGAGGGAATCAGGTGATATAATTCCCGGTCAGGGTCGAGGGGTTCCCGATAACCGCCATTGTAAAAAAAGGTGACGTGGGCATATTTTTGGGACTCGGCCAGCCGGAATTGGCGCAGGCCCAGTTCCAGGATGCGTTTACCGAAAGGGTCTTTGACGTGAGTGGCTCCGACGATGCGCAGGGGCGGCAGGTTCGTATCTTCGTCGTAGACCATCATCCCCGCATAGGCAACCTCGGGCCGCCGCCCGCGGTCGAACCCGGTAAAGTTATCCTCCACCATGGCGCGGCTGAATTCGATGGCCCGGTCGCCCCGAAAATTCATGAATATTACCGAATCGCCATCCACTATCGGCGCGACGCTTTCGCCGCCGCGCACGACGATGAACGGCGGGAGGTCTTGATCCACCATGTCAGGGTTGTGCGCACGGGCCGCAGCGATGGCCTCGGCGGCCGACGCGACCGGATGCCCTTCCCGGCCGCGGACGTGCACCTCCCAGCCCAGCCGCACCTTTTCCCAGATCTGGTCCCGATCCATCGTGATGACTTCCCGCCCCCCGCCGCTGGCGATGGCATAGTCCCGGCCGGGATACTCGCGGCGAATCGATGCGAGCTTGGCCTCCATGGGCTCCAAGTAGTTCAACGCCGATTGGTAGGGTACATCCCGCCCGTCGAGCAACGCGTGTACATAAAGCCTCAGCACGCCCCGTTTTGCTGCGTGGTCGATGACCGCGTAAAAATGGTCCATGTGGCTGTGGACGTTGCCATCCGATAACAGACCGATCAGATGGAGGGCGGAGGGCCGCTGCACACAGTTGTCGATCAGAAGATTGAGCGCACTAGCTTCAAAGAATGTCCCACTATCGATCATCTCCTTGATGCGCGTCGGTCCCTGAGGAAATATCCTCCCCGCCCCCATGGTCACATGCCCCACTTCCGATCCTCCGATGTCCTTGAAGGAAGGCAGCCCGACGTGAGGACCGTGTGCCTGTATCGCGGTGTGGGGAAAGCGGGAGGTGAGGAAATCGATCTGGGGTGTGCTGGCCAGAAATATCGCGTCACCCTCGTCGTGAGCGCCAATACCCCAGCCATCCAAGACGATGTTGAGCAGGGGTCCCCGCCCCTGAAAACGTTCAGCAAGTTTGTTAATGCGCATCGCGATTTCGATTCAACCCGGTGTCAAGCAGATGACCCATTGTGCGCCCCCGACGACGGATGGCCCAATCGGCGAAAATTATCGAGCCATGATATGAAAAGCGCCGAATGATTGGCAAGCTCGGCACCAACCGCAACCTGCGCAGGATGTCCGAATCTTCGAGAAATCATGGACCACTCCGAGTTGAAACCCAAACTCGATCTGGTTGCGACGGAGCGCGTGCGCTTCCATGAGCATCCGCAACGAAGGCGGACCCTGCGGCTGGTCGAAAAAATCCGGCAGGATGCCTTCCTCCGCAATCCGCCTATCGTGGCCGGTCTGGGAGCCGGCGATTATCTGTTACTGGACGGGGCGAATCGGGTCAGCGCCATGAAGGAGCTGGGATATTCCCACATCCCAGCGCAGATCGTGGACTACGGCGATCCGGCGATCCAACTGAAAGTCTGGCATCACGCGCTCATTCAGGGACGCTCCCTGAATTTGCTGGAGACCTTTCGAGCCATGCCTGAGTTGCGTGTCGATCCGGTATCGACCGGGAAATTGGGCCGCTACCTGGAACTGAGGCGGGTGTATGCCATATTCGTCGATGAATCCGCCGATTGCTGGGGCCTATTCCCATCGACCGGCGTCCATTCAGTCGAAAGCTTCGACCGAATCGCAGTCATGGGTCGCATCGTTGCCAGCTACGAGGGACAATCTGATCTGGAACGGATAAAATTGGCCGATTTTTCGGCGCTGCCGGACGTGCTCCGCTCCCTGGAACATCAACTCTGTCTGTTTCCGGGCTTGACCAAGGAGGAATTGATGGACCTGGCCCGCGCCAAGGTGATGATCCCCACCGGGATCACCCGTCATCTGATCCCAGGACGCGCACTGGGGCTCAACATCGACCTGGGCTTTCTCACCGAAAACACCAGCGAGGAAGCCAAACAGAAGCATTTCCGCGCGCACCTGGATCAACTGGAAATGGATGGCCGCATCAGATTCTACGAAGAATCCGTATTCGTGATGAACGAGTGAGGAGGTATTTTTATATTTTGATTTACCTATCCCGTTAGCGCAGGAAGGACGGCAGGCGGTACATTCACACAGACTTTCGATTGAGGAACGGGATTACTGCAAAAGGCCAATTTATCAAATCACTGATATTACAAATGTAATTGGCTTCGTTTTGTAAAATTGGGTGTTCCGGCCCCTATTCCCTTGCGCGGGCATGCATAGATGCCCATTGGAACGATATTACAATATCAACTGAGTTAAGTCAATAAGCAATTTCGTTGTTCCAAAATCCATAGGCTCAAAAAATATTTATCTTTGTTATATCAAGACAAGATGCCGAAATGATCCTGAAGCAAACCACTGGATCCTTTCAAACAGACTCGTCTAATGATCGCGCTAGTGATTGTTCTCCAACGGGTTACACGGGATGCGACCACGCAGATTGAAACTACAATGCGCAAGACAAAATCCAGCCGGGAACCCCTGCCAATCTTCGAAATCCTGCTGACGATTTTGGCCGTACTGGTGGCCGTATATATCGCTCAGCACCCCCATCCCATCGGCGGCATGCACTCGGCCGGTCAATCGTCCCAGGCGACTGATATCAAACTGGATATTTCAACCATATTGACCCTGCGCGAGATGGGTATCGTCCGATGACCACCAATGGCCCATTCGAGCTATCGACCTCTTCACCTGGAACTTATTTGGAAGCCGATCTCGGCTTCAATAGCAGGGAAATCGTGACGGACTCCCCGTCCCCGACATCGGTTTGCACCAGGGTGCGATCCGGCGGAATCGTCTGAAAATCGAAGAAAAATTTCTCGCTCAGGAGTTCGATCAGTCGTGGCACGCCGTGGACGATGAAGAAATCCGTCCTCTCTGGTACGGAACGGAAGATCTCCACGGAAAAATAAACCAACCCATCGGTCTTGTTGACCACCCGGTATAGCTCATCCACATGCCCGGCGATCTGAATCTGGAACAAATCGGAGCGCAATTTTTCGCCGATGGGTTCGAGCCGCTCGCGTTTCGCTTGGATATTCTCCTCTCCGAATTTTTCCGCGAGCCTGCTCACAAAATACGCATAGGGCTCATGATCGAATTGGGAGGCGACCATCGACGAGGTAATGAAATCCATGGAATCGTCCTTCAGATCAATCGGATGCGAGATGGTCGACCATTTCCTGCACTCTGTGATGGCTTTGCGGATGGCCTGCTGGGGCGAGTTCGATGCGGCCATAAGTCTCAGAATCCTTTCGGCGAATCCCGTAGCCCGCCCTGCGGTAACGTCGGCCTCGAGGAAACCGGGCTCCTCACCCTGCCGATAGGCTTCACACCAGGCAAACTCGTCGTTTGACGGCGCGAAATTGTCGCAGACCCGATGGGGCAATTTTACCGGCTCGCGGAATGCCGCGCAGAATCGCGTCGGATCGCAATCCTCATGGCAAATCTGGCAGCTGTACTGGCCACCTTGCGATCGGATGAGACTCCATTTGAAACCTTGGCGTGATACGCCGGGTATCCAATCGACGAGATGCACTTGGCACCCGGCCCGGAGAAAATCGAATATGGGAATGTCGCTGAGATATCCGGCGCCTAAGCAGGCGATGCGCTTGGGCTGATGAGCCGCAAAGATCTGCCCGATCGCTGAACGTTGGTTTTCAAATACGGGTGACCATTCGCGCCGGTGCTGCGTGAATGTTTCAATATTGACAGGCGCGGATCCGATGTAGTCCGCCCACTTGGTCCCTTCCATTCCTCGCACCCCCGGTTGGTCGTTATCGATATCTTTGTTTTAGAAGGGGATTCAACCGTTCAACGCCTCTACGATCATTGGAAATTTGGAATATAATTACCGGCCTATCGATCAAAAGCTCCACTCGCGGGGCGAATCGTCTCCATCGTCCTCTTCCCAGCCCACTTTGACCACGTTCGTCGCCATCGAGCCACCCCGCCGGTTGCGGCCGACAGCGTATTCGACAATATCCCCGGGATACAGTTCACGGACGCCGCCCTCCCCGATACTTTCGCGGAAGACGCGGATTTCCCGCCCGGTATCCTCATCCTCGATGGTGCCGCTGCCTCGCGTGCTATCGAACGTTCTGACGATTCCTCGTGGCACGTTGATACCTCCGGGTAGGTTTCCGTGAGCACTCGTCAATCGAGCAAGCTATCGGCGAAGAGAATGGGATCGAAGGGCTTGAGATCTTCGGTTCCTTCGCCGACACCCGCATAACGAATCGGCAAATCGAACTCGTTGACGATCCCCAGCACGACCCCCCCTCGCGCCGTGCCGTCGAGCTTGGTCACGACGATTCCAGTGAGGTCGAGAGCCTGATGGAAATCGCGGGTTTGCAGGATCGCGTTCTGCCCGGTGTTGGCGTCCAAGACCAGCCAAGTCTCGTGAGGCGCACCGGGCAACACCTTACCAATCACCCGTTTGATCTTCTTGAGTTCTTCCATCAGATTGGTTTTGGTGTGCAGACGTCCGGCCGTATCGCACAAAACCAGGTCATAGCCCCCCTCGATGCCGGTGGCTATCGCCTGATGGAGGACTGACGACGGATCCGCTCCATGGTGCCGTTGAAACACCGCGCAACCCGCCCGCTGGCCCCATGCGGCCAGTTGCTCCGCGGCCGCGGCGCGAAAGGTGTCTCCCGCCGCGAGCAGCACCTTTCGTCCGCCCGCGGTAAACTGGGCCGCCATCTTACCGATCGTCGTGGTTTTCCCCACGCCATTGACACCCACAAATAGGATCACGGCCGGCTGATGGCCGTCTACCTCCGCGGGCGGATATTCGCGGTCCATGATGTGCCGGATTTCATCCCGCAACGCGATTCTTAACCGATCGAAGTCAGCCTGGCCGCCACGTCGAATCCGATCCTCGACAGCCCCAATCAAACGGCGGGTTGTTTGCACGCCCAGATCGGCTGTAATCAGCACCTCCTCCAGCTTTTCCAAAGCGTCGCGGTCGAGGTTCTTCCCACCGGGCATGATCCTGCCCAATGCGCCGGCCAGGGAGTCGCGGGTTTTCCGCAGTCCGTCCCGGATCGACCCGGCCAAGCCGGAGGGAGCGGGTCTATCGGCCGTGACACGCAGTTCCCGGGACAGCACCGCCGGGCGGCCGTTCATCGCCTCCTCCTCGGCGGCGATCGCGGTGCGCACTTCGGTCCTCTGA
>JACZRV010000088.1 GCA_022574555.1 SAR324 cluster bacterium | reverse complement strand
CAAAAGTAAATTTTATCTCTTTACTTGTTTTTCTCACAACGGATCTGTGCGGCTTTGCGAGCGCATTCTGGTCGCTCGACCACCGTTAATTTCTTGTCAAATTAAGTCGCCACCGGCACGAGCACCGATTGGTGGGCGTGGAGGATGGCTTCACCCATCAGCCGGGGTGCGCGGGTATCGCCTATGGCAGCGACGTGGGGATGATGCTGCGACAATATTTCCAAAAGTTGATCCGCCGGGACTTCGGGCGCCGCGTGCACGACGATGCGCACCGCCGAGAGGCTCACCGATTCGCCTGAATAGATGTCCACGCACACGACCTCGCATGGCCGCAGGGATTCCACCCGCCGGCGCGGGTGAAAAATAGCACCCTGCTCGGCCACCCGGTTGAACCAAAGGAACTCTCCCGACTCCACCAGACCCCGCCCCACAAAAAAGTCGTCGGTCACCACGTGGGTGCGGTATCCGGCCACCAGCAATTGCTCAACGGCACCGGCCATGCGGTAGCCGTACTCCTGATCGATAACGACAGCGACGGCCTGTGAATTTTCCGCCGATACGCTCTGGGGCGGGTGCTCCAGCAGTTGGCGCGCAGTGACGCAGTCCATGCCTTCGGGAAATTCCCAAGGGATCGGGGGCGCCCGCCCGCCCGTGGCCAGCCAGATGGCGTCGAACTGGTCCATCGCTGGCTCATAGGCAGTGACCGTCCGGTTTGTCTCCACGGTGACACCCAGCCGGTGCAGCATCTCCCGGTAATAGGCCACCAGGGGAGCGAACTCCAACCGTGTGTCAATGTTTTGCGCGAGCAGTCTTGCCGTGCCGCCCAGCTCGGAGCGGGCCTCCATGAGATGCACGGAGCGCCCTTGCCGGGCCAGCACCAGAGCGGCCTCCATTCCCGCGGGACCGCCGCCGATCACCAGCACCGGTCGCGGCGGTGGCTCGGCGCTGCGTGCTGCCAGTGGAAGCCGCTCTTCCCGCCCGGCGCGCGGATTGGCCAGATCGCCCAAGGGGCGGTTCCAGTCGCCCTTCACGACGAAGTACCGGTTCATGCCCACGTGGGGCCGAATGGGCTCGGGATTGCCGTCCCTTCCGGCGGCTCGCAGCTTGGCCGGAAGATCGGGATCGGAGATCAGAGCGCGGGTCATCACCACGGCATCGGCCTGGCCTTGGGCCAGAACCCGGGCAGCCGCGTCCACCGATTCGATGCGCCCCTCTGCAAAGACGGGCACCGCTGCCCCTATGGCGGCCTTCACGCCATCGGCAAGATGGGCGGCATGGGCCTGGGGCATGGGCATACCCGCGTCCGTGATGTGGGGGGTGTAAGGTCCGCCGATCTGAATGGAGAGATAATCGATTTCCCGTTCTTCGACGAGAGCCTTGGCGATGGCGGCCGCGTCGTCCGGGGTAAGACCTCCCCAGGGCGCCAATTCGTCTCCGCAGAGCTTGACCCCCAGCAGCCGGTCTTCTCCCATCGCGCCACGCACGGCGTGAATCACCCGCCTGAGGAGGCGCATGCGATTGTCCAGCCCGCCGCCGTAATCGTCGGTACGGAAATTGGTCAGGGGCGACAGGAACTGGCGCAGCAGAGAGGTTTGACCCGCATTCAGTTCGACGCCGTCGAGGCCACCACGTGCGACCCGCCCCGCCGTCTCGGCAAATCCCTGCACCACCTGATCGATTTCCCAGGGTTCCATGGCGCGGGCCATCTTCTTGCTCGCCACGTCCGGGACGGCCGAGGGCGCCCAAGGGGATTGGCGCAACAGCCGGCCGCTGGTCTGACCTCCCGTATGGCTGAGCTGGCACAGAAGGACGATATGCGGATTCGAATCGCGAAGGGCCGTACCGAGTCTTTGCAGGGACGGGACGATCTGCTCCTGATGACCGAAGGGCACGTGCTCGTAGGGGTAATCGAGCGGGTGAACGGTGAGCGCTTCGGTGACGATCATCCCCGCACCGCCAGCTGCGCGCTCCCCATAATAGGCCAGATGGCGGCTTCCGAATAGGTTGCCTCCGCCGAAGTTGGTGAGATGGGCTCCAAAGACGATGCGATTGGCTAACCTATGGCCACGGATCACCAGGGGCCGCAAAAGTTCTTGGTTCGGGGACATGGCGCGGATTCAGCGCGATGCAGGGCACACCGCCGGCACCTGCGTAAAATTTCCCGCCGGCGCCCGGGTCTGCGGGCAGCGCGTATTTCTTGGGTGCTGAGCCGCAAAAAACTCAACAAAAATGAGATTAGCCACGAATAATCAGGACGCTTCAGCCCATCGTGAGCGTCTGGGACGAGCGATCGGAGATCTGAGGCGGGCGGGAGCGCTCTGCCTGCCTCAGATGAACCGGCAGCACGCAATCGGGATCGGGAATATCCAATCGCCCGGCCACGGCATACTTGACCGCTGGGCATCCGCCGCCGCAGGTTTCGTGAGCGACGCACGAGCCGCACGGCCCTTCGGTTCCCGCGCGAAAGACTCCGTTGAAAACCCCAGACTCACGCCAGATGGCCAGGAACGATTCCCGGCGGAGGTTGCCCGCCCTGAAGTTTTCCGTCTGGGTAAAGGCGCAGGGATAGACATCGCCTCCGGGTGTGATCAGGCAGGTCAGCTTGGCCGCTCCGCAAAACTGGAAGCCCTTCAGGGGCGTCGATCCGAGCGGATTGAGGTGAAAAAACGTGTCGCCGGTGAGAACGCCGGGATGTGCGCCCAGCCACTCGTGCAGGCGGACAAGCTGGTCTTGTGTGGGTCGCATCGTTTCGTAAATCGCCGCGCCGCGACCCGAGGGCTTGAGCCGCGTCACGCGCAAGGTCGCGTCAAATTTCCCCGCCAATTGCAGGACATCGTCAAGCTCATGGGCATTGGAGCGGCAATAGACAAAATTGATCGTTCGGACGATGGAGGATGCCATGAGCCGTTCCAGCGCCGCGATCACCTTGCGAAATGTGCCCGCTCCGCGGATGGCGTCGCAACCCGATTCGGTTCCGCCGTCCAAGCTGAGTTGCAGGTAGACGCCGCCCAATGTTTCCAGCTCCCCGATGCGCCGATCGTCGAGAAGTGACCCGTTCGTACTGATGCAGATGCAGCCCATGCCCTGTGTGCGGCAATGGTGAAGCAGCTCGAAAAATCCGGGATAAACGAAAGGCTCGCCACCCCCGAAATGCACCTGGAACACGCCGGCCGCGGCCAATTGCCCAGCCACCGCCTTCGCCTCGTCCAGATTCAATTCCCCGCGTATATCGGCCTCGGGACTCGAATCCGAGAGGCAATGACGGCAGCGGAGGTTGCAACGGTTGGTCAGCTCCCACGTGACGGTAATGGGTGCGCTTAGACCGCCGCTTTTGATGATTCCGCCGATCTTTTTATTGGGGAACAAGGGCCTCTCTCTCGATGAGGGTGTTGAAGAAGTCCTTCATGGCCCCGCATTGGCCTTCATCGAGCCGAAACCAGACGGCCGCTTCT
This sequence comes from SAR324 cluster bacterium, assembly GCA_022574555.1. Taxonomy (GTDB): domain Bacteria; phylum SAR324; class SAR324; order SAR324; family JACQKK01; genus JACZRV01. The sequence continues at coordinate 15,863 of JACZRV010000088.1, read as the reverse complement.
GCCATTATTTGGCCCAGGGGAGCTTGCTCGGTGAGCTCGAGGAGATCGATCAGGAAAGCCGATTCCACGAAAGTCAATCGCGGATCGGGCTTGCTTCCCTCGAAATGAAACAGAATTCCGCCGAATGACTCCCTGCGCCACGAAAAACCAGCGGCGAGCCTATAGGTTCTGGATGGATCCATGGATAATTCCGGTAAATTTGCAAGCTGGGGTGTTCGCGCAGCGAATTATTATTCCACGCAGGTTCGATTCTACGGTCTATGTGCCCGCGCTGGCCTTCCCGCCGCGTCAATAGATCAATAGACGCCGCAGATACCGTCAATAGTGATCTCTTCAATTCGCATCTCCTCCACGTTTTCCGGAGGCGCCACGTGGGAGAGGTCCAACTTTTTGGGCGGTGCTTCGGTCTTGGTGACCGGTATGATTTCTGAAACCAGGGGTTGCATATCTATCCTCAGTAACCGGTTGCCTGCGTTGACGGGGTGACGGTTCTCACCCGCTTCCGCAAATGCGTGCTGCCGGGCGACGCCCGAATGTGGTATTCCTCGGGCAAGGACCAACGCCGTCTTGCATTTCTTTATGGCTTTCTCGATGGATGGTCAAACCCCAGTGAGTAGAACATGGAAGTGATCATCTATGGGATCGTGGGTCACGCCAGTTCGGTGCGGCTGCCGCTGGATGCCCTGGACCTCGACGATTTGGCGGTAGGGCGCGAGTTCACCTATAATGGCAAGTTGTATGAGATTCGATCCCTTAGCGAGGATGGGGATACGGTGCGCATGAATGTCGTCATGATTCTTGAGGACGTCTAAGCGCCCCTCACGCGTGAACTCCACCCTGAATTGGCCCCATGGAGCGGGCCTTCCACTAATGTCGTGTAGCAATTCCCGGTCGAATGAGATAGGCATTTTTAGGCCGAATCGCGCCACTAAAAATTCCGGCGCCTCGAGTTGCATATGGATCGCACAGAAGAGATGGATCGCATGACCCGGCGCCTCGCCAAGCGAGAGCGAGGGATGCAACGATTGCGCAACATGGTTGCATGGACCGGCATGATGACTGCGTTGGCAGTAATCGCAACGGGCGTCGAGCGGCTCTGGTGGCCGGACCTGATGCTGCTGCCGGCGTTGATCGGATTGGCGATATTACTTGCGCTCGGCTGGGCTTGGATTTGGATTCGCGCCAAAGCGAACCTGGCAGCGCTGCTGCTTAGCGCAGACCGGGAATATGACGGGGAGGAACAACTTAGCACCACGTTCGAATTGGAGCATGAGCACCCCGATCATCCCTTTCTTCCCGCGTTGCGCGCCCGCTGTGAAACATTGGCGCGGCGCGTGGATGTGCCGCGGCTGGTTCCATTCGATGTGGGCCGCCGGGAAGCCGCGGCGGGAATCTTCGCCTTGGCTGCTTTGTCGCTGCTGGTGATTCCCCTATCGTGGGTACACCCCATCCAGGTCATCGATACGGGGCTCCGCTCACCCGTGGCCGAAGAGGGTCTGCGACTCGAAAAATGGTCCGCGCAATTGCAGGAGATCGCCGAACACGAGAAGCTGGCCAAGGTTCAGATCCTCGCCACGGAAATTCAAAAGACCTCAGAAACGTTCCAGGGCGGCCAAACGAGCCCCGAGGAGGCCGTCAGGGACCTCGAAAAGCTGGCTACGCTCGCTCAGTCTCTCGCGGAAAGCGAGGATCCGCCGGCGAAAGCGGACGCGCATCCGGGCACCGAATCGTTGGCCGGCGGCGAACTCCCGGCCATCAAGCAGATGGAGCAGGGTGAACGGGCCAACACCATCCGCGAAACCGACTCGGGCGCGGATGTTCGCGAAGGAAATTTGGTGACTACCCGCAGCGATGAGGACCCATTGGCGGACCGCGCTTCCCCGGGTCCCCAGAGGGATCCCGAGTCGCGCAGCCGACCCGAAAATGAGGCGCAAAACCCGCGCATTTTGGAAAATGAGTTCGATCTCGAGCGCTTCCTTTTGGAAAGAGCGCTACGACGGCTGACTGATGCGACCCAGACCCTCAACATGCAAATCATGTCGGTCAGCGAAAATCAGAGCGTAAATCCGTCACGTAGCGCGATGGAAAATCTGCAGGCGGACGTCAATCCGCAAGTAGGCACCCCCGGCGCGGACCGGGCGGAGGCCAACGAGGATGCGCCCCTTTCCTCAGGTGGAACTGACGCCCTGGAGGTGCAAAGCTATGACGGCATTCCGGCGGAAAATGCGCCCGCCAAGGAAGATTCAATGCCGGAAGAGACCGCGTTCTACGATACCCAGGTGCGAGGTGCGGAAACCGAAGAAGCGTTCGAGGAGCTTTGGGTGAGACAATTACCGATGTTGAATGCACGCGAAGTGATAAGAGAAACCGGCTTACCCGAGTTCCATCGCACCACCGTTTCGGCCCAAGGAGGTATGGAAATTCCTCGGGCCTACCGCTCCGTCGTGAAGGCGTATTTCATCGAACTGGAGCAACTCAAGAACGGCGCAAACTGACTTGGTTCCGCACCCATTCGCGGGCCCTCCGGCCACTTGGACTTTCCGGCCTCATGCGACCGGAAGACATAGGTTACAGCCGGCGATTCCTCATTGTGGACAAAGCCCGAATTGGAACTTGGGATATCCCCCAATCGAGCGGTTCGAGGCGAAATTGCCTTGGAATTATGTGCTGCCTGGATGTGCGGCCGGGCCTATCCTCTCAATCTCGTTTTCCCGACGGCCCTGAAAGATGGATTTAGAAGCTAGAATCGACTCGGTAAAAACCGATTTTCAAAGTATCAGGCAGGAACTGCGTAAAAAGATCGTCGGCAACGATGATATTATCGACGGCATCCTGACCTGCCTGCTTTGCAGCGGCCACGCCCTGCTGGAAGGACCGCCCGGCTTGGGCAAGACGCTGATCATCAAGAGCATCGGCGAGGCGCTGCACCTGGATTTCTCTCGCATCCAGTTCACGCCGGACCTCATGCCGGCCGATATCATCGGCACGCGCATGGTCGTGGAAGACGACGCGGGCAAGCGATACTTTGAGTTCCAGCAGGGACCGGTTTTCGCGAACATTGTTCTGGCCGACGAGATCAATCGCGCCACCCCCAAGACCCAATCGGCCCTGCTGGAGGCCATGCAGGAAGCCAGGGTCACCGTGGGCCGGGAGGAATTTATCCTCCCCGATCCGTTTCTGGTGCTCGCCACCCAGAATCCGATCGAAATGGAGGGCACCTACCCGCTCCCGGAAGCCCAACTGGACCGCTTCCTCTTCAAGCTCGTCATGGACTATCCGAGCCGCGACGAGTTGAGTCTGATTATCGACAAAACGACCGAGGCGGAGGAGGAGCAGATTCAAGCCGTAATGGACAACGCACGCGTGAAGGACCTGCAGGCCCTGGTGCGCCAGATACCGATCGCGAGAGCCGTAAAGGACTATGCGTTGCGTTTGGTGATGGGCACGCACCCCGGCAACGAAGAATCCGTGGAGCAGACCCGAAAATTTGTTCGCTACGGATCGAGCCCACGTGGCCTGCAAAGCATCATCCTCGGCGCAAAGACACGGGCTCTTCTCGGCGGCAGGCTCAACGTCAGCTTCGAGGACATCCGTGCCTTGGCGCCGGCGTGTCTTCGCCATCGAATCATTCTCAATTTTGAGGGCGAGGCGGAGGGTCATACCACCGAGGACATCGTTCGATTTCTGTTGGATTCTATTCAGCCCGAATAGGGCGACGGGTGCGATGGCTTCGACGCTGTTCGACCAAGAATACTTGAACAAGCTGGAACGACTCCAGCTATTGGCTCGACGCCTGCTCCGAAACCGCTCCGCCGGCGAGCACCTCTCGTTGGGCAAGGGCGTCAGCCTGGAATTCAACGAGTATCGCCGCTACTATCCTGGAGACGACTTCCGGCTGATCGACTGGAACGTCTTCAGCCGCACGGAAAAGCTCTACCTCAAGCTCTTCTCGCCCGAACATGACCTGAACGTCTATATCCTGTTGGATCACTCCGCCTCGATGGGGGTCGGCACTCCGCCGAAAATCCAATTGGCCCGCCAGGTGGCCGGCTCCCTGGGATATATCGCGCTGGCCCAGCAGGACCGGGTCAGCCTTTTCGGCATGGGCCAGGACCTCCAGGAATTGGTTCATTACCAGCGCAGCAAGAACCAGGCGTTCAGCTTATTCCGGATACTCGAGGATATTCAATGTAAGGGCTCCGGGCATTTCAACGAGACCATCATCCGATTTATGCGCAGGAATATTCCGGGCGGGTTGGTCGTTTTGGTGACCGACCTGCTGGATCCAGATGGGTTTGACGACGGACTGAAATTTCTCGCCGCCAGCCGGTTCGACGTGTTGGTGATCCACTTGCTGGACGAATCGGAGATTCGAATCAATGTTGGCGGGCCGCATATTTTGTTCGACGTGGAAGGCGGCGGCGAGCAAAAGATCTCCCTTACACCGGCGATCCGGGAAAAATACCACCGCCGCATGCTGGCCTACCTGGACCACGCGGAGTCGTTCTGTCGCCGGCATCAAATCGAATACATGCGAGCGTTTACCAGTGCGTCCTTCGAGGACATCGTTTTGCGGTATCTGCGCATGGGCGCTTACGTTCACTGAATCGGCCCGCACCCCATGAAGCACCGCCTGCTGGATTCGCCGCCTTTGAACGTCGTGCTGGTCGATCCCCAAATCCCACCCAATGCCGGTAACATCGCCCGGCTTTGCGCCGCGGCCGGTTGTCACCTGATCATGACCGGCGACCTGGGATTTGAGTTGAGTGACAAATCATTGAAACGGGCGGGGTTGGACTATTGGGAATACGTGAGTTGGGAGTACGAGCCCGACGCCGAAGCATGGCTCGCCGGGCTGCCCCAACGGGCCATCCACTTGCTGACGACCCATGCCGACGTACCCTATACCCACATGCCCGTCTGCCGCGGCGATTACCTGCTTTTCGGCAAGGAGACGGCAGGGCTCCCCAAAGAATGGCTCGCGAAATACCGGCGCCAAACCTACACGATTCCGATGGTCGAGCCGGGCGTGCGCTCCTTGAATTTATCATCCGCTGCCGCTATCGTTGTCTACGATGCCCTGCGCCGGATTCGTCCGTTTTGAGGTCCTGAGGGACACGTCCTGATCTACCCCGCACCGTTTGTACAATTCACGGTACATTCCACCCTGCGCAGGCGCTCTCAATATTGCCGCGGCACCCTCCCCGGCGGATCCGATGGCGGGCGGAAATGGCGCCGAAATTGAATGGCAATGCATATAATGCCCTGCTGGGTACTGCCGGGTTAGGAGCCAATCCGTGAGCTTCAACTTTTTCGATTTGACCCTCGCCGTAATCATCGTTGCATTCGCTTTTTTCAGTTACATGCGAGGCGCGTTGAAAGAGTTGATCTCGCTGCTCGGGCTTGCTGGCGGCTATTGGGCGGCGACGCGCTACCACAACGATTTGGGCAAGATGCTCGAGCCGGTCGTACGCGATTTGAGCCTGGCGGAATTGCTCTCCTTTTTGATGATCCTGGCATTGGGTTATCTGGTCGGCACTTTCGCCGGTGGTTTCGGCGATTTCGTCCGCTCCAAGCCCCCCGGATTTCTCAGCAGCATAGCCGGTGCAGGGATCGGGGTGCTTAAGGGGCTGGTCATATCGCTGGCCCTCGTGTGGCTCATCGATGTGTACATTACGGCGTTTCAGGACGAGGTGGCAGAATCAAGCTCCGCACCCTACCTGGCGCGGTTGCTGGAGGTTATGGCGCAATACGACCCCCTCTGAACAGCGATCCGCAAGTGGACAGCCCGGAGCGCAAATATGATGATGCAGATTGGATTTTCGGTGACGAAAAATCGGGCACATGCGGGATTTCTATCCCGGGTGGCATTCTTACCGGTGTTGTTGGCGTTCATTGGTGGCTGCTCCATTTGGCCCAATCGCGTCGATAATCCGGTCTTTCCCCATCGCCTCCCGCCGCGCATCAATACTATTGTTATTGAACCGTTTTCTCAGAATTTTAGTGCCGAGATCGCATCCGCCGATGTGACATACTTGCAAAACGAGTTGCGAAAGCAGCTGGAATCCCGTCCGGACATGCTGACCGTCGACGAGCCGCCCCATGAACTTCCCAGCGTGGCTTTTCTGTCGGGTACCGTTACTGGCTTTCAGGTGCGGGAGCGCCAAGGCGACGGAATTTACGTGAGGTCCATCGAGATGTCCGCCTCGATTGAAATCCGGTTCCAGGCCTCGAACGACCCGCCATTGCGGATCGACAGAAAATATTCCTTTCAGAAGGTCTACTTGCCTCAAGAGACGGTCTCCACTGTGTTGTTCGATACCCAGAATGCGCTGATGGAACTGGCGGATACCTTCGTACAAGCCCTGCTTCCCATCGTCGACACCGAATCGATGGTAATCGAGGATGCCACCGACCCGGACACGAGGCTGAAATATGCGATACCGGCTTTGGCAAATGGCAACCGCTATGCCGCACAAAATAGATTTGAAAAAGCAATATTACTTTGGGAGCTGGTGCTCTATCAGCCAGAATACGGAGCGGAGGACGCAGGGTACCGTATCGCCCGCCGCGCACTCTTCTATCTCGGCGAAGAGGGTATGGATGACGCGGAACTAGATCGGCTCCGGCCGCTCGCCGCCAGCGCACCGGTGACCTTTGTCGAACTGCGGACAAATATTCGTTCGGAGCTCGGAGAAGTATCGTCAATGGAAGATCGTATTCTGGCACTCGCCAATGAGAGGGAAAATCGCATCCATCTGAATATCGCCTCGGCCCACCATAATCTTGCCGAGTACTACAAATTTCACAAACAGAAGGACCTGGCTTCTTTCCATTATGCAATGGCCTACGCCCACAATCCATCGGACCAGAATTTGGACTCGTGGGCCCTCGTACAGGGTGGACGTCAAATGATTCCCGGCGATCTTTCGACTCTAGAGGCCATACGGATCTACATGCGTATTCCGCCCCCGGGATACATTCGTCATATTTCCGGGCCGGTACAGGAAACCGTGCTGCCGGTTTCGGGCTTGCGCAACGAAGAGATTCAGGATCGGCTGGATCGCATCATGGCGCAAGCGAGCAGCCCTGCATTTTCGGGCGAAGACAGAGAAGGGTTTGAGATACAAGCAGCCGAATTGCCTGATATCGAGGCGTTGGAACCGGTACCCTTGGAACCAGTCCCTTTGGAATCCATAGGGCCCGAGGATGATTTCGAACCGTTCGAAGTGCCCCTGGACGAGGATACCATTCAATAGCCGGTGAAACTCATCGGCCGTCCGCAGCGCCGGTGGGCCCCACTTGGACAACCCCCTTAAGCCATTGGATACAGAGGAAATTCGCCATGAAACCGATTCGTTTGCTCCTGATCTTGCTCGTATGCGGTATGTTTGTGCGGCCCGCCGCGGCGATAGAGGTGGAAGCCACGGGAATGGCCGCCATCCTTTCCGGCAATCTCGGCGGCGCACGGAATCAAGCCTTGCAGAATGCGCAGCGAAGCGCCGTGGAGCAGGGCGTGGGCGTTATATTGGAATCACAGACCCGCACCAAGAATTTCGAAATAGATATGGACCAGATATTCACTTCAGCCAAGGGCGTTGTGACCGACTATCTCGTTCTGGAAGAAAACAAGACCGCCGATGGGTCCGCCTATATCGTAAAAATCAGGGCCAATGTTTCCCAGGCCAAGTTGGAAGACACGCTTTCGGATTTGGGAATTCTTCACAAGAAGATGGGAAACCAACGAATGATGGTGATCTACCACTCCGAAAATCCCCACGCCGTAAAACGCACCCATGGCGCAACCAAGGCGGCGTTACAGACCCTGCGCGACAGCTTCAACAACGCGGGTTTCCGCCTGTTCAACGAGGCGGCCACGGGCAAGATCTACCAGGAAATCGAAGTGGCGGCGCGAGTGGACCGGCCCGTGGACGATCTTATCGCCATGGCCCTCGATCAGCAGGCGGATATCCTGGTCAGCTTCGAGAACATAGCCGGCAAACGAGGGACCGAGGGCGGGCAATTCTCCGCCGCCTTCGCGACCATCCGTATCAGTGTCTACGACGCGACGACGGGCCGTCAGATTGCGGACGCCCAAAACGAGGGCAAGCAACTGCTGCGAAGCAATGCCGGGCCTTACGACTGGGAAAAAGGTCTCGCGACCGCCGCCATGAAGGCGGCCAGGAAGGGAGCGGAAGAGGCGATCGCCAAGATCGCCATCTATTACCAGCAAGTGGGAGACCAAGGGAATGGAATCTTGATGATTTTCCGCGGATTTGACGACGACGAGAAGGATGTGATCCTCGACTACCTGGAAAACACGCCGGGTTTTCAACAACTATCGGAACTCAAAAATACTATAAATTACATGGAGATCGAGCTGTTTACCAATGAGTCGCCGTCCCGGCTTCGCCGCTTGGTTCGGCGCGGGATGCGGGACAAAGGACTGACCCTGCAAGTGCAGTCCGCTACCCGTAACCGCATTGTGTTCTCCAATCCGCGGAGGAGCGAGTAATTCAAGAACACCCCCAACCGGCGTGAAATCGGCGGAGCCGGTCGATTCACGGTGCCGGTTGATCAAACCTGTGCCCGGTTACCGGGATGAGCCGATCACAAGTGAGTTCTGACCCAAGGCTTTCGTCTCGCTGCAAGATGCAGTTGGCCCTGCCCCTCGATTTATATTGCTGACAAGTCTCGCCCGAATCGCTAATAAATAGCGAATGCATATGCAAGATTCCTCCGCCGGATCGCCGGCGAATTAGGGGCCTCCATGACGGATTCCTTCGCGCAGCAGTGGAACCACTGCAAGGCGGTGCTGCGCCGCAAATTAGAGCCAGAGGATGCCGTCGCTTGGCTGCCGGGACTCAAATTGGTGCACTTGAGCCGCGATAAAGCGGTGCTGACCGGCATTCCCAACACTTTCTTGAAAAAACGTCTGCTGCGCCAATTTCAGCCCCTGCTCCGCGAGACCATTGCGGCCAACTTCAATGATATCGAATTCGAGGCCGGCTTCAGCCTGGAACTGCGGGTAGGGCTCAACGCGGACTGGAACGACACCAGCGAACGCGCGGACCAGAAAGACACGAATTCGTCAGGGGCTTCCACCTCCGCAGGGCCGATTGCCGCGGGAGCCGATTCCAAATTGGAAGCGACGGACCGGCTTTCATCGCATCAAACCCTAGAAACGTTTCAATGCGGTACGGAAAACAAATCCGTTTGGGAAATGGCCAAGGCTGTCGCGGAGCGGCCCGGTTCCCGATACAACCCATTTTTCCTGGTAGGCGCTGTCGGATTGGGTAAAACCCATCTCCTCCAGGGGATCGCCCGCGCTGTAGCTGTGCGGTATCCGCATTGGCGTGTGGTCTACCGCGACGCCGAATCCTACATGAACGATGTCCTGGAAGGGATTCGGGAGCGGAAAATGAGGGGAGTCCGGGAGACGTATCGCGAAGCGGATTTCCTGCTGATTGACGGCGTGTCAATCTTGTCGGTTTCGGCCAAAGCACAAGAGGAACTCCTGCACACGTTTGATGCGCTCTTCAAAGCCGGACGGCAGATCGTGATGGCGTCCGAGCGTTACCCCCGGACTATCGCAGGATTAAACCCGGCTTTACGCTCCCGATTGGAAACGGGGCTGATCGCTGAATTGCGTCCTCCCGGACTCGATACACGCTTGGCAATCGTCACCGCCAAGGCGGCGCGAGACAATATTTCCATCGAGGACGAAAGTCTGAGGCTCCTCGCTGAGCGCATCAGTTTGGGACCACGGCGGTTAGAGGGGGCCCTGGTGCGGCTTGCAGCTTACGCCTCGATGATGCAACAACCGATTACGACGGCGTTCACGGCCGAATTCGCTGCACCATTTTTCGATCAGGAACCGCAGGGCCTTTCGCTGGCGTCGGGGAAGGTGGTAATGGAAGCCGTATGCCTTCATTTTGGCTTTACGTTACGAAAATTGCGTTCCCGAGACCGGTCGCGCCAGCTCGATTTGGCCCGCCAAGTTTCCATGCTCCTCACTCGGGAGGCCACCCCATTGTCCTATGGAGAAATCGGCGCCATGTTGGGCGGCCGCACCCACGCAACCGTGATCCAAGGGATCCGGTCCCTGAACGGCCGGTTGGAACGATCTACCGATCATCAACGAACAGTTTCGGAAATCAGAGACGCTTTGCGCCGCTCGATCGAGACAAAATAAATCAACGGACCGGGAACCGCGATGACGGAGCGCCGATAACCGCCGGCCAACGCCGATATCAACATCGTGGATCTGCCGATTACTCGTCATTTCAACATAATTCGCGGGTTTTGCGTGCGAAACGCGAAACGATCTGGTAGGAATACGGCATATTAGACTCCATTACCGGGAAGAGGCCCAATCCGGCTTGGGCAATCGATCACTCTCTACCGTCCGCCGCATAGTAACGAACGATATTCCAACACGGTTATATTCTATAAAATCCATTGATATCAGGTTATTAAAAAACATCACCAACAATGCAACGTTTCCTACGACTACTCTATGAAAATAACAGTTAATAAAAGCACTTTGATTAGTGCTCTGCAGATCATCACGCCGATCACGGACAGAAGTTCGAGCAAGCCGATTCTCTCGAACTTTCTTTTGTCAACTATGGAAGAGGGCGATGGAAAATCCGTCGAATTTTCCGCGACGGATTATGAGATTGCGATCAAGGGCCGGTTTGACGCAAAAACGGAAGAAGCCGGCACCATTTGTATCAGTGCCAAGAAGGTGCTGGAAGTATGCCGGGAGTTTCTCGCCGATGAAGTGCGGATCACCGCCGATGACCAACTCTGGGTGACCCTGGAAGGAGGATCGTCCCGTCTTCGTCTGCCATCGATGGATACGGGTTTGTATCCCCAGATGGATATGGCCGATCTGGATAATTCATTTCGCATCGATGTAGCGGCCTTGAAGGACGCTATCGATCTGACCATATTCGCCACTCAGACCGATGAAACGCGTAAGAATCTTATGGGCGTCAATCTCAGGATCGACGAGCACCAGCAGTCCCATTGGACGGCAACCGATGGCCATCGACTGGCGCAGGTGCACAAACCGGTGGCTGATGGCAAGCTGGAGTCGCCGCCAGAAATAATCATACCTCGCAGGTCTCTGGTCGAGATGCGCAAAATCCTTGAGAGGACGGAAGGCCCGGTTTCCCTTTCGTTTGACGAACGGTCGATGAAACTCAGCACGGAATCGATCACGCTGACGACTCGATTGATCGAGGGGAAATTTCCCAACGTCGATCCCATCATTCCTAAAGATAGTGACAAGACATTGGAAATCAATCGGGAACGGATGGTCAACGCCTTGAAAATCGTGTCGCTGATGAGCAGCGAGCAGATCAAGCCGGTCAAATTATCGCTCAACCCCGGCACTTTGCGATTGGAGAGCGAACGCGCCGAGTACGGTGACGCATTGGATGAGATCCCTGTCGAATATGACGGAGAGCCATTGCAAATTGGATTCAATGCCCGTTATCTTCTGGATGTGTTACTCGTTGCGACGCATGGCGATACGGTCAAGTTGGAGATGAAAGGCCCCCTGAATCCCTGCCTTGTTAGTATGCCGAATGACCCGTCTTTCCTCGCCGTTGTGATGCCGCTTCGGATTGAGTGGTAATCCGAGATTCGAGTTTCGTTTCATATCGTAATGATATGGAATGGGTCATACATTTCTTCGGCCGTATCAACATCATTATTTTCGGATACGGGCAAATGAAAACCAACATCATGGTGGCACCGCATTTCTGGGCTGCCTGCAATTGATTCACACCCCCAAGATACCCTCCATTAGACTAAACCTAAAATCTGAAATGGCGACTAAAAGCGTCAAATGTCAAAAGAGATACATCGCAAGCCGGCGGGCTTGGATTTTCCGGGCGAAGGAAACGGTTTCGGTTGGATAAACGCCCTGTAGAGACGGACTCCAGAACAATCGCATCATTCTACTCTATACTCTTCAACACGAACGGAATGTAAAATTGTGGGTGATTTTCGCCGACACGGTATGCGTTTTTCGACTGGTACGTGTCATTTTTTATACCTCGAATTTTCGAGCGGCAAGAGAGACTCATATTATTAAACCTTATCGGAACAAAATACCAAAATTGTTGGATATTCCGGGTCTCGGAGAGCGGGAAAAATTGTTAATCCAAAATGGTTGTGATATGGTGATAGCAAGGCGTGAGATAATCTGGAAAATTGATGACATTATTCCACGGATTTTCCGTGTCATTTCTGGATCCGGGCGACCTTTTTTATCCCGCTGCAGCCCCATTTTAGAGGTGATGATAGGGATTAGGCTCACAAATTGAGCGGAGCGGAAGGTCGATAATCAACGTGGATCGTGCGCTGTTGGGCCCCCATGGCTGGGAATCCCGGATGGAGACGAGTGATTCGTTAGGCGACGAAAATTGTTTTCACAAGGGGAATGCCAGATATTGGCGATGGATGCGCTATTGCGATCATTGTCGAAACAGACCCGAAACATGGTTTTAGACGGTCTGGTTGCGGAAATGAAATCCGGGGGACGAAACCGGTTCGCGAATTATCTAAGCGAATTTCCCAATCAAATCTTCACCCGGCCGACCGTAGCAGTTGACAGGAACCGGTTGGGATCATTCCAGCCTCGAGAGCTTCGAGCGGGAAGCATCGTGTAATCACAGGTATTGCAAACAGGTACTGCAAATGACAAAAAATCCGGCTCAGGATGAGTATACGGCTGACAGCATCACCGCTTTGGAGGGCATGGAAGCCGTCCGCAAGCGGCCAGGAATGTACATTGGCGGAGTGGACAGCACAGCATTGCACCACCTTGCCTTCGAAATTGTGGACAACAGCATCGATGAGGCGCTGGTGGGCTACTGCTCGGAGATTTCTGTGGTGATTCACCGGGACAACAGCATCACGATTCAGGATAACGGCCGGGGTATCCCCGTGGAAATCCACAAAGGATCGGGAATACCGGCATCGCAGCTGGTGATGACGCAACTCCATGCGGGCGGTAAATTTTCCAAGAAGAGTTATAAGGTTTCCAGCGGCCTGAACGGTGTCGGTGCGTCTGTAGTCAACGCCTTGTCTGAAAAATTAACCCTTGAAATCAAGAGAAACGGGTATGTCTGGAAACAGATTTTCGGCAAGGGCAAAGCGGTTACGGAATTGACTAAGGGTGAACCGACGGATCGTACGGGTACCAAAACCACTTTCCTCGCCGATGGGAAAATATTCGACCTTGTGGAATTCAATTTCGATCTGTTGTCCCAACGGTTGCGCGAGCAGGCGTTTTTGAACCGGGGCATCCACATTACGATTCGTGACGAGCGCACGGAAAAATCCCACGAATTTCACTACGACGGGGGCATCGTTTCGTTTATCCAGCACCTTAATGCGAATAAGCACACGTTGCACGGCGAGCCTATTTTCTTCGAAGGAGAAGACAAGGACGTACACGTGGAAATCGCTATCCAGTACAACGATTCCTACAATGAGATGGTCTATACCTACGTCAACAACATCAATACGGTGGATGGAGGAGCCCACCTTTCCGGTTTCAGAGCCGGGCTTACGAAAACGTTGAATTCCTATGGTAGCAAAAACAATCTCGTCCGGGACTTGAAGGAGAACCTTTCAGGTGAAGACGTGCGCGAAGGGCTTACGGCGGTGATCAGTATCAAACATCCCGATCCCCAATTCGAGTCCCAGAAGAAGATCAAGCTCAACAACGCCAACGTGAAGGGCATCGTCGAAAATATTATCAATGAATCCTTATTCAACTACCTGGAAGAGCACCCTCAGGTGGGCAAAAAAGTCGTGGAAAAAGCGGTCGATGCACAGCACGCGCGACTGGCGGCACGCAAAGCGCGGGAATTGACGCGACGAAAGAACTCCTTGGAGATGAGCTCACTGCCCGGGAAGCTGGCAGATTGCCAAGAACGAGATCCCGCATTGAGCGAGTTGTTTGTCGTGGAGGGCGAATCGGCCGGGGGCTCCGCCAAACAGGGGCGCGAGCGAAAAAACCAGGCTATCCTCCCCCTGAAAGGGAAGATCCTCAACGTGGAAAAAGCGCGATTCGATAAAATGTTGGCCAGCGAAGAGATCAAAATTCTGATTACCGCGTTGGGAACCGGCATCGGCAAGGAGGATTTCCAGGTCGATAAGATCCGGTATCAGAAAGTGATTTTGATGACCGATGCCGATGTGGACGGCAGTCACATCCGCACCCTGCTGCTCACATTTTTCTACCGGCAAATGCCCGAGGTCATCGAAAACGGTTACCTCTATATCGCGCAGCCACCTCTCTACAAGGTCAAACGAGGCAAGGAAGAGTTCTATGTCAAGGATGACAAGCGCCTGAACGAGCAATTGTTGCGCTGGGGGGCATCGAAGCTGAGGTTGATGAAAAAAAAGGACGCAGACTCCGTGGAAGGCGCGGCGATGCTCGATCTGGCTCAGCAGTTGCGAACATTTTACGAAGATTACGCACGGATTACATCGAGCGAAACCATGCGCACGGTCATTGATCTGCTTCTCAAGCATCGGGTTGTTCTTAGCAGTGAAGGCGCCGAATCGATCCTGGCCAAACTGGCTGACCTGAAACACAAGGAGGATAACTTCGAGTTGAAGTACCTCCCTGAGGAGGTGGCCGAGAACGTCGAAATTCGGATCGGGGAGCAGGTGATTCGCACCTCTACGAGCGGCCTCGAGAATCTGGATGTCTACGAGTACAACACGCTGCTGGAGGCCCACGGCGAAATCCATGATTGGATCGGCAGCGCGCCGCTGGTGATGGAGGACGGTAACGGCACCTCGCAGACCTTCGGAAATTGGGAAGGTTTGTACGCCTTCATGCTTTCCTACGGCCGGCGCGGCACGGAAATTCAACGGTATAAAGGGTTGGGGGAAATGAATCCGGATCAGCTGTGGGAAACCACGATGGACCCGGACAAGCGGAACCTGGTTCGGGTTGTTGTCGACGATGCCGTGGAAGCCGACAACATCTTTACCGTACTGATGGGGGATCAGGTCGAACCGCGGCGAAGATTCATCGAAGCGAACGCCCTCAAAGTAAAAAATCTGGACGTATAGCTGATCTCTGCTGATTAGGCAGGCGTGACGCCTTCAAAGCCAGCTGATTTTCCCCCGATGGCCGAATCGATTGGCCATCCGGGGGATTTTTTTTGCCGTCCGGCGTGCGCCGGAGCGCGGCGTGAAATGGCAGCGCCGGCGGGATGCGGACTCGGGTCGATTCGAATAGCTGAGCGGCCTATTCGATTACGCGGGGCACTTTGAAGTGGCCGTTTTCCAGGAACTCGCTGAATGACTCGGGCGATACGGGCGAGTTTTCGGCAACGTCCTGGCGAAAGTGGGGGCTGGAATCCCCCGTGGCATATGCGGGGATATCGTCTGTGGCTACGGACTCTATCGTCCGGAAGTAGTCCAGAATTTCGGCGAACTGACCGGAGAAAACCTCCTTCTCCGCTTGAGTCAATTCCAGTTTGGCCAGATCGGCTATCTTTTCGATTTCCTCAAGGCTGAAGACAGGCTTACCATCGTTCATTTATGGGCTACCGGAGGCTGGGTTGAGTAGTATTGGGGCACACGGGGCTGCGCAGGCTGTAATTCGTACCTAGGGCATTGCCTTCGATCTTGGCTGGAATAACCGGGGACGATTTTAGAAAGGCTGTGATTTTCTGCCTCTGGCGGCCAAAGAGGCTCTGCCCCTTTGGAATCCCTGGCAGGGATCTTGACCCCTGCACCCCGAATAATTTTTGGTTTAAGTGTATCCCATTGGTTTAACAAACTATACAGGGTCAAGGGAGCCGCGCTCCGTTGCAGGG